>JANRLX010000035.1:0-4582 GCA_033762115.1 Verrucomicrobiota bacterium | reverse complement strand
AAACCTTCATCAAAGACTTCCTCAGTCAATTCAGCAATCGGAACACTGAAATGCTGCCAGGTGCCAAATGTATCGACGAACTTCGCGTCAACCATCTTGACCCCCTGCTTCTTCGCATTATCTATAACGCTTTTTGGGGTGCTTATTTTTTATTCTTGTTGGAGTAACTCAAAATCCCTTCCACCAGGAAGGAGCTTCTTGTCTGAACCGGCGACCATGAGGTGTTCTCCCGCCAATCCAAGAGCAGTAGTCATTACGATTTTCTCAGGGCTGCGATCACGAACACCATCGGCGGTCGAATGGGCGTGGATAGTAACCAACCCGCTTTTTCTGTAAATAGATATTTGGAAAATTGCGACAGGAGGATTGAAAGCGTTGCTGAATTGATTTAAGCAATGCGGAGGGAGAACCAAAAGATGCGCCGCCAGATTATTAATCCAAAAACATCACCCAAGCCAGTCGGCCCATACAGCCATGCGGTCCGGATCGGTGATCTGCTTTATTGTTCAGGGCAAATTCCGCTTGATCCGGCCAGTGGCAACCTTGTTTCAGGAGGTATTGAGCAACAGACTGACCGAGTGCTGCAAAATGTGCAGGCGATCCTCCAGGACCAGGGACTGGGGTTCGTCGATGTCATTAAAACCACGGTTTTCATGACAAATCTGGAACAATTCGCGGCGATGAATGCGGTTTATGCACGGTATTTCAAGTCAGATTACCCTGCGCGTTCGACAGTTCAGGTAAGTGCTTTGCCAAAAGGTGCTTCAGTTGAGATCGAGATTGTGGCGCATTACGCCACTCCATAATTCAAGTGGAAGGAGGGAATGACCGATACAAGAATCGATTGGACAAGCTTTTGCGTTCAAAAAAAAAGAAAATAACTGCTTGACGATGAATGGAAGCTTATCTACAACAAAGCAGGATTTGAACTCGGACGGTTTTGAAAAGGAAATTGGAACATAAACCTGTTAGGAACAGTATGATGAAATCTACCACTGGGATATTCAAGACTGGCGCTGCAATCGCCTCTCTCTGCATGAGCGCTTCGGCTTTCGGAAGCATCATCTACGATAACACGGACCCGAGTGCTTATTTGGGCAGCTACACCGATTACGGCAGCCTCGAAGTTGGTGATCAGGTTACGCTTTCAGGCACTGACCGCGTCATTACTGATTTCAGTTTCTACTATTTCATGCCGTTGACTGCGACTTTCAGTGGTAACGAAACAGCTCGTCTGACATTGCGTCTGAATGACGGTCCGCTTATTAGCGGTCAGGCAGCTCCTGGCACTGTGATTTATGATTCCGGTGACGTGGCAATTACTCGCGGGGCAGAAGGCTTCGGAACATTCAGCGCCACAGGCATGACTGCTGATGCAGGCCTGAACAATACGATTACATGGTCAGTTTCCTTCGGTGGTATCGAGGTTGGTGAATCTGCTGGTATTGTTTTTTATGATCCCCCAACCGTCGGCAGCAGTTTTGATGATTTTTGGCTGAGGAATTCAGGTGGCACATGGGAATTGCGCGATACACCTGGCTTGGAAGATAATTTCCACGCTCGCATCACCGCTGTTCCTGAGCCTTCCACATGGGCATTGCTCGTGGGTGGATTGAGCGCCATCGGTTTCATGGCTCGCCGCCGCAAGTAAGCGGTTAATCCGTTCAAATCTTTTTCGATAAGCGCGAGGTTCTCCTCGCGCTTTTTCTTTGGAAACATGCGATTTCTCTTTCAAAGCTATTCTTCACGAATTTGAAAAAATATCTCCATGTCATCAATGTGGGAATCCAGAACACGCTGGTTTATCGGGTCAATTTTCTCTTTCGAGCGGTGTTTGGGCTGATTCCATTGATCGCCACCATTTTTTTATGGCGAGCAGTGTTTGCGAGCAAGGACTCAGGTTCCCAGAATGTGGCGGGATATTCGATCGGTGCAATGGTTTCCTATTATTTGCTGGTTACCATCGTGGATGCCCTGACAGCAGTGAATGAAGATGACTGGCAAATCGCAGCGGATATCAAGGATGGGAATATCAATCAGTTTTTGCTAAAACCGATTGATTACCTGCTTTATCGGCTTTGTCTCTTTTTTTCAGGTAGGTTGATCTACGTCGCTGTTGCTTTTATCCCTGTGACCTTGTTCATCCTTTATCAACGAGAGTATTTTGTGGGTCCCGCCAGTCCCCTTCACTTTGGCCTTTTTCTGGTTTCGTTGGTGCTGACAGCTTTCCTTCAATTTTTAATGAGTTACAGCATGGCCTTGCTTTCGTTTTGGGTGCTGGAGATATCCACCTTTATTTTCATCCTGTTTGCCTTCGAGTACATCGCCGGGGGGCATCTTTTTCCCCTCGATATTTTACCGCCGGGGCTGCTGGAATTTCTTCGCTATACTCCTTTTCCTTATCAGCTTTTCTTTCCCGTCAGCGTGTATCTCGGCCGTGAAAACGGAACCTCCTTATGGAGTGGATTGGCCGTACAGACGTTATGGGTCTTACTATTTTGGGTGATTGCCCGGATGACCTGGGCGCGGGGGATCAGGAAATACACAGCGGTGGGGGGCTAAATGGCAAGATATCTCAAACTTTACTCTGCGCTTTGGCGGAATTCGGTAGTAAGGGAAATGCAGTTCAAGAGTAATTTCCTGCTGTGGATTGTTGTGGAAGGGCTCTGGTTTGCACTGCAAGTGAGTTTTTTCAGCGTGATTTACCGTCATACCGAAAGCATTGCAGGCTGGACAAAGTATGAAGTGATTTTCCTGATTGGTGCCAGCCACTTTGTGCAACAGCTATTTACCGCATTATTCCTGACGAATCTTACGCAATTATCGGAACTGATCCGGACTGGGAAAATGGATTTTATGCTGCTGCTTCCGGTGAATACCCGTTTTTTGGTTTCTCTCCGGCAGGTGGACTTGGGCGGTTTCGTGAATGCCGCCTCAGCAGTAGGGGTTATGATCTTTGCGGCAATCCAATTGCACATTGTACCCACCCTTGCTCAGGTGGTCGGATTTCTTTTTCTCAGCGCTGCTGGTGTCCTGCTGCATTACAGCCTCATGTTGATCCTGGCCAGCAGCAGCTTTTTTACAGTTCGGGCCCAGGGAATCGTCTGGGGATATTACAACTTATTTAATATCGCGCGGATGCCCGACAGCGCATTTCGAGGGCTCTTTAAGATGGTCTTTACCTTATTTCTTCCAATGCTGCTTGTGGCCAATGTCCCTTCCCGGCTGCTCCTGCAAAAGGCTTCGGAACCAGCGAGTATTGCAATGTTTCTGGGCATTGCGTTGGCATGGTTCGGAATATCCGAGTGGATATGGCGTTTCTCGCTTCGCCGCTACACAAGTGCAAGCTCTTGAGGAGGAACAACCTGCGAGCTGTTTTTTGTTCGGGATTTTGATAAAACGAAGTTTGACATTATTCAGCAAATAGGTTCAAATTATCTTTTGATGAAAGGGTTAATTCCGAGTCAATTTTTCAATGCGTTGCGGGCCGCAACGATTCTCGGAATAACTTTCACAGGCGGCTTTTTGAACGCTGCTGAAAAGCTTACTTTTTCGGATCGCCCAGCGGGAGTTAATGAACTCCCAAAAACATCTTCCCGCCAGGATGAGTTGCTGAACGACACAAAGAGATTTCCTTCCAGCATAGGCGGTGGCGATCCCTCGGGCGGTGTTGCTGATGTTCCCCCTGTTCCTCCCCCTTCCAGCATCCAATCCACTGATAAACTGGAAGAGTTTTTGGATCGGAAGAAAAATTGGATGTTTTCCAATGTTTTAGATGGCAGCGATCAGCTGGAGCAGGAGAATCCTTTGGACTCCAATGAGCAATCTGCATTTCAGGGAGAGACTCGCCGAAAATCACTGCTGGAGCGTTACGTGCAGGATGATGAACGAGGCCGTTCCCCGGCGCTGCGCAATTCAAAATCCGTCTTTTCGAACAACAACGACGATCCAGCGGTAAAGGGCTCGAACTTCAGTGATGAAACTCGGGAGGAGTTGAACATCCATAATTATCTTCGCCCAAGCACAGCAAACGAACTTCTCATGCGAAACGCAGATACGTTGCAGCGCGCACGTACCAGTCTGCCGGGGACTGAAGGATTTCGAGCGAACCAGGATTTTCAGAAAAAAGCGGAACGGGAAAAACTCGAAGAAACCAGGATCGCTGAGTTTCAAAAACTGCTTCAACCGCGCAGCCTCTCTCCATCCGTATCGGGAGTGAATGATCCTATAAATCTCACGGGTGATCCCCTTCGCCAGGCGGCCAACCCGATCACCCCTTCCCGAACTCGGGAAGCCTTGAGCATTGGTCGTGACTCAGACAATGATCGTGATTCTTTGGTAAGTTCACGCGCCATTCCCGCTTTCAACATGAACAGTTCCATTCGGGATGCGATCAGTGCGAAAGCTTCTGCTGCGACCAGCCTTGCACCAAGTTACTCGCCACCGGCTGCTCCAAAAATTGCCGAACCACGTCCGTTTACCTTTGAGTTTCCAAAAAGGTCTTTTTAATCAGTAAGCTGGCTTCGGGCAGGAGGTTCGGTTTTACATTTTCGAAGTGCTTCAACAACCTGCGATGGCTTCC
>JANRLX010000034.1:0-9312 GCA_033762115.1 Verrucomicrobiota bacterium | reverse complement strand
ATCAGTTCGGTCAAAATGCGGTCTGAACGATCCACCTCTTCACGGATAATCTGGATTTGCTGGGTGATCGTTTTGCCTTCCTTGACGGTGCGTTGCAGGGTGTAGGCTGCATTGTTGATGATCCCGAGCGGGTTTTTTAATTGATGTGCAATTTCCGCTGCGAGGCGGCCTGCGGCCTGCAATTGTTCCTGGCGCACCGAGTATTCGCGGGATTCCTCCTCGGCGCGGCGCTGCTTTTCCAGAACCACTTGAAGAACAAAACAGGAGGCGGTCAATAAAAGGAGGAGTGCCAGCCGCAGGATAAAAGGCTCGGTCGGATTCTGATTCCATTCATCGGCCAGAGCCATCTTCATGACTTCATCCATGATGCTGTATTCCCATTGTTTGATTAGCAGGTCGGAAATTCCGGCAAGCATATAGCTTCCGCTGACAAAGAGATTCAATGGAATCTGTCGCTGTGCTTCCGGATGACTTACAGTATTGCGGATAATCAGACCCGGAAACGCCCAGTACAAAATACTGTCGAACCCGCCGGTGACCAGGGTGAGAGCGGAAAAAAACAAGGCATCCACCCACGCCAGATGAAAGCAAACATCCTTGATTTGCTGTAACCGAAACCTCTGCATCATGAGCAGCATTCCTCCGGCGATTAGATTGCCAATGACGTAAAGAAGGAAAAAATTGCGAAGCACATCCAGCACGATTTCCCTGGGAGGGACCTCCGGTGTGGTCGTTCTCATGGTAGTGACTGCTTCGAACCAATGAGAATAGTAAAAATAGTAAAACAACAAGGGAATCAGCGCCCATTTAATGGGAAGGGCGATATTCCGCTCCATGTAATGGAGACGAACCCGTTGCAGCTCCGGTTCAGGCGCGGAGATCTGGAGTAATTGAGGCAGCTTTCGCCAGCTTTCCCAACGCAGAAATTTCATGCCGCAGATTTCAGGTATTCAAGACTGCCCCACGATGAATCAGATGTAAATTGCAGAGAAATCAGGCAGGGGAGTGGAAAGTCCACAGGCAAAACTTTTCCTTTGCTCCACTCAGCTTGTTGAACCATCCTTTTAAGATGGGAATGAGACGAGAAGCGCGAGAACGCGCGGTGCAATTTCTGTTCCAGTATGATCTGAACAAATCAGAGAACCTGGAACAGGCGCTGGAACAATTTTGGGTATCCCAGCGAGTTGCCGCTCTGGCGGAAGAGAAAGCGAAGGCGCGCTGGGGTGAAAAAATTGATCTTCCACCGATCACAACGGAAGAGGCTGCAACGCGGCTTTTTGCCGAGCCACTCATCCGTGGCACCCTTGAAAAGATTCCGGAGATCGATCCAATCATTATCAAACATGCACGGAACTGGAGTATTGATCGGATGGCGGTAGTGGATCGCAACATCCTGCGCCTGGCCATCTATGAAATGCTTCATCGCAACGACATTCCCCCGGTTGTCAGTATTAACGAAGCAGTTGATATCGCAAAAAAATTTTCCACTGAGGACAGTGGCAAATTTGTCAATGGCATCCTGGACCGAATTCGGGCCGACATCCTGCGCCCAGCCCGGGAGGCCACCTGAGCGATGTTTACTGACCTTCATCTCCATACAAATTTCTCAGATGGAACTTACACACCTGAGGAATTGACCTCGGAGGCGAAACGATTCGGGCTTGTCGCAGTGGCATTGACGGATCATGACACGGTGGAGGGTTGCCAACGAATGGCAGCCGCGTGTGATACTGCTGCAATTGAATTTATTCCCGCAACAGAGCTGACAGCAGAGTTTAACGGCACGGAACTGCACTTGATCGGTTATTTCCTTGACGTGGCGCATCCCCGTTTACTTGAAGCGATGAGCCAGTTTCAAGAGGTCCGCCAAAACCGTATTCGCGAAATAGTGGCCCGCCTGCGGAAAATGAACATCCCCATTGAGGAGGATGCAGTTTTTGCCCTGGCCAACTGCAAATCTCCAGGCAGGCCCCACATTGCCCGTGCTTTGATTCAAGCAAGGGTTTGCTCCTCTCTGGATGAAGCATTCGAACGGTTTCTTAAACGGAACAAACCCGCCTGGGTCCCCAAGTTCAAAATCTCTGCTCCCGAGGCGATTCAGCTGATTCATGAATCGGGGGGGCTTGCAGTGCTGGCACATCCGGTCCTGAACCGTTGTGATCATTTAATTCCGGCCCTGAAAGAAGCAGGATTGGATGGCCTGGAGTGTTACCACACCAAACATACCCCCTCCACATCAGAATTTTATCTGGCAATGGCTGAAACGCTTGACCTGGTTGTCACCGGTGGCTCCGATTGCCATGGGATGAACAAAGGCAAACCGCTTATTGGCAGCATCAAACTGCCCTATGAGCATGTGCAGCAATTAAAGAACCTACTGCCAGCGAACCATTTTGCTCATCGTTCGAGAAACCAAAAAAACTGAGATCATGGGATGGTTTGATAAGTTAAGAGCAGGGCTTCAAAAAACGCAGGACAAACTGGTCCACGAGATCAAACGGATTGCCACTTTCTCCCCAAAACTGACTGAGGATGCACTGGAGGAACTCGAGGCGGCCTTGATCGGGGCCGATCTGGGAGTTGCCATGACCCAGGAGATCGTGGCCGCAGTCCGAAAGGCATATGAAACCCAGGGCAGCGCAGGGGTTGACCTCTTTGGGGTTGCCCGCTCTGTGGTGGAAAAGGAGCTTGGATCAGCGGATCATCGATTGGCCCGCAGCACAGGTGGAGGACCTACCGTGGTTTCAATTGTCGGGGTGAATGGCACTGGTAAAACAACCACAACCGCCAAACTTGCCCATCATATCCAGAAACAGGGTGAATTTGCCATCCTTGCGGCTTGCGATACTTTTCGCGCTGCCGCCATCGAGCAATTGAAACTCTGGGGCCAGCGTCTCGATGTAACTGTCATCGCGAGTGCTTACGGTGCGGATCCTGCGGCCGTCGCGCATGATGGTGTTTCTGCTGCAATCTCAAGAAAAGCGGCCTACCTATTTGTCGATACTGCGGGGCGATTGCATACGAAAAGTAATCTGATGCAGGAGCTTCAAAAACTTCATCGTGTGATGGCCAAACAACTCCCCGGGGCTCCGCATGAAACATTGCTCGTCCTCGATGCCACCACAGGAATGAATGCCCTCAACCAGGCGCGGGAGTTCCATAAAGCAGTCACCTTGTCCGGTCTCGTCATCACCAAACTTGATGGCACCAGTAAAGGAGGAATGGTCGTGGCCATAAAACGAGAACTCAATCTGCCCATAAAATTCATCGGCGTGGGAGAACAACCGGATGATCTTCAACCGTTCGACCCCAAAGCCTATGCTGCTTTGCTTTTTCCCGATGACGTATGAGTCGAACCCAGGGTCAACTGCACCTGCCGTTGATGCGCCATGCTCTCAAGCTGGCAAAAAAAGCTTTCGGACTGACTCATCCCAACCCTTTGGTCGGTGCTCTGCTTTTTAAAAATGGTGAAATCATCGGAGAGGGCTGGCATCATCAGGCTGGATTGCCCCACGCGGAAATTGAGGCATTGAATGATGCCAGGCGACGTCGGAAAAATCCCAGAAATTCGACGTTGTATGTCACTCTTGAGCCATGCTCGACCCATGGTCGCACCCCTCCTTGCGTCGAGGCCATTGTGGCAGCTGGCGTGAAACGCGTGGTTGTTGCAGCCACTGATCCCAATCCAAAACACTCCGGCAAAGGATTCACGCAGCTTCAAAAGCAGGGGATTGAAGTCATACATGGGATTCTTTCCAAGGAAGCGAGCACGCTAAATGAAGCTTTCAATCATTGGATCGTTCATAAGCGTCCATTCGTGACTTTAAAGGCGGCTGCGACCCTTGATGGCAAAATGGCCACCGAAACGGGTCAGTCCAAATGGATTACAGGAGAAAAATCGCGTGCGGCTGGAATGCGGCTTCGGCGTGGAGCCCAGGCAATTCTCGTGGGCATCAACACAGTTGCTCGGGATGATCCCAGCCTTACATGGCGCGGGAAAGGTCGGAATCATCTCCGACGAATCGTCCTGGACCCGGGATGTCGCATCAACCCTGCTGCAAAAGTTCTATCGGACGAATTTGCCTCACTAACGACTTTGGTTGTGTCGGAAAAAGTCCCTCGTAAAAAATTAAAATCCTTGCCACCTGACGTCATGGTGTGGCAAGCCCCCGTGGTGAACTCCTGTCTTGATCTCGACTGGATTCTTGAAAAGTTGGGAAAGGAAAATGTGCTCTCTTTATTGGTGGAAGGGGGAGGTGAAACGCATGCTCAATTTTTAAGTGGAGGTTTTGCTCATCGCATTTGCTTTTTCTATGCGCCAAAAGTCGTTGCCGGTCGGGATGCCCCCAAAACTATTGGCGGATTATCCTTTCCTTCAATCATTCGCCTGCTAAATCCGGAATGGCGAAGGCTTGGGTCAGACCTTATGCTCACCGGGTTACTGCCAAATCATAATCCTCATGTTCACCGGACTTGTTGAAGAAGCAGGAAGTATAGCCTCGATCGAGCATCATGCGAAGGGCATTCGTCTCGCTGTTCATTGCAAAATTGTCCAGCGCGGCACACGCAAAGGCGATAGCATTGCGGTGAATGGTTGCTGTCTCACTGTCGTGGGAATCAAACGCGGTCACCAACCGTTATTGATGTTCGATTTGCTGCACGAAACATGGGACAGGACCAGTTTTGCGAAATTAAAGGCAGGTGCACGGGTTAACCTTGAACGGGCGTTGCAACTGAAAGATCGCTTTGGCGGTCACTTTGTAACAGGCCACGTTGATGGCACCGGAATGATCGAAAGCTTCGCACAAACCGGTACTGATTGGCGTTTGGAGGTTATCGCAAATCCGGAAGTTCAACAGTACCTGGTCCCCAAAGGGGCGATCACGGTGGATGGAGTGAGCCTTACTGTGGCGGAAGTGAAAAAGAAAGGCTTCGTCATCTGGATCATCCCTCATACCTACCGAGTGACTGCCCTCGGGGATCGCAAACCCGGTGACCCGGTCAACCTGGAATCAGATCTCCTGGGCAAATATGTTGGCGGCCTGTTGCAGTTTCGCTGAAGAGTTTCTGCGGTAAGCTTTTGCCTTTGTTATGATGTTGCTGGCGGGGATCAGCTTAAAGAAAACAGTATGAAAGGTATTGAAGCAAAAAAGGAGTTATCACCTGAGGAGCGTGAAGAACTCCTCAAGACATTGAGAACGCGCTTCGAGAAGAACATGCACCGCCACAAACGTCTCGAATGGATCGAAGTGCAGGCAAAGCTGGAAGCCAACATTGAAAAGCTCTGGTCACTCCATGAAATGGAAAACACCGGCGGCGAACCGGATGTGGTTGGGCACGATAAAAAGAAGGACGAATACATTTTTTACGATTGTGCAACACAAAGTCCAAAAGGGCGGACCAGCCTTTGTTACGACCGTGATGCGTTAAATTCAAGGAAAGAGCATAAGCCAAAAAATAACGTCATGGATATGGCTGCGGCCATGGGCATTGAGATCCTGACGGAAGAACAATATCTGGAGCTTCAGAATCTTGGAGAATTCGATACAAAGACTTCAAGCTGGGTGAAAACGCCTGTGGAAATGAGAAAACTTGGTGGTGCGCTCTTTGGTGATCGTCGCTTCGGTCGAGTTTTCTTTTATCACAACGGCGCGGAGTCTTACTACAGCGCCAGGGGATTCCGTGGCTCGGTAAGAGTTTAAATTAGCGAACCTCGGAGCTTTCCTTCGCCAAATCAACTTGCCCGGGCATTGAACTCTGCAATACTACTCAATGTCGTTTCAGTGCAGGTTCATTTGAAACTGCCTTTGGCGATAAATCAGGAAGGGTGGCTGAGTGGTCTAAGGCACCTGACTCGAAATTGGAAAAGCCACTTTTTGCTCGTTTTGCGTCTCATTGACAATCGTTGTTTTGCCCTTTATCGACGGGGGTTTTCTTCACTTTCGGCATATGCTTTGATTTGCCATTTTTGGACCTAAAAACTGATGTCTGTGTCAGATGTGTGTATCAGATTTCTCGAGCCCGAACTGCATCAGAACGAAGCAAAGCTTCCGATTTGTAGATCCGAGGAATGAAACGGTGCCACGATGAAATATGAAGATGCATTTTGAAGGCAATCGCGGTAGAACCACTCCGCAATGAGCGCGGGTAAAAATCCGATCGAAATCTTTCGTAGCTGGTACTCGGCGCAACCGCAAGAGATCCAAGAGACGGTTGCGTTCTTTACTCTCGTGCGAATGCCTAGATCGAGCGCAAAAGACTTTGAAATGCTTTCGCGGCCCGTCTCGATATTTTTATCATTTTTGGACGAAACGTCAGCGCAAAGTCCAATGTTGCTGGTTGGGGGAGTTCTCCACCTTCGGGCAATTATTGATTTTGCGGTGATACGCCGATTTGCGTCTGTTGAGTGGGAGGGTAAAAAAGAACTCAATGCCGCAATAGCTGATGATCTTGAACATGAACATGGCTCCAATCCATTTTCTGACCAACTGCGGGAAAAGCTGAAGGGTTTTCCTGAACGCCAAGAAATGTGGTCGGAAAGTGTAAATTCCTGGAGAGCCCTTCGAAATGGCAATCTCTCGGATGAATTCCTTGAAGCGTGGGAAGAGAACAATCGACGATCCGCCTAAAGGCGATCCTCTACACGCCAGCACTCGTGTCTTGAATCCTTGATTGAACCGGCGAAGGAAACGGATTGTGTAGTGGATCTTGCTCGTAACGTGCGATGGCCTCCATATACTCGACCTGGTCATTGGGATTCCATTGCCAGATTTCCGCATTCCGATCCCCTATGTCGGCTTCCGCCACATCAAGGCGAGGCGGCGCATTTTGGTAGATCACATTTCCAGGGCGAGAACCGAACACGGCCCAAATCGCAACCAGAGTCCCGACAAACATGATTGCCAGAAATTCCACCATGCTTTCACGTTAGCATTGTTTGAGGAAACTGCACGGCCTCTTCAGCCTTGGGAATACGGGTTCCGAGTTCTGCGGAGGAGCGCCTCTACCGTTTTGTCTCCGGTTGGATCGTTCCGTGGGAACCGACCGCCAGGCCTTCTCTGGGTTGCCGCCGGTTCTTGATATGCGCGGATTTGTGCGAGTGATCCAATCAACGAGCCTCCGCTTGATAGGCCGGCACCCATCACGGCCTCGGCAGCGGATGCTACTGACGCCACGCCAGCTTGTGCCATCCCGGCGCCTCCTTTTCCCATCATCCCAGAAGCGAAAGTGGATGCTGCTGTCGCTAGCCCTGCGCGTGCCGCACCAAATGCTCCACTCAAAAGTCCGGCAGCCGCCGAATCACCATTTTGGATAGCACGTTGAATAAAAATGGGGGCGGCAATCGTTGTGAAAATGATCCACACGCCCAAGAAGGCTACACCCATGAAATTCTGCAAAGAATAGCCCTCGTTTCCCGCAAATTGACCAGAACTCAAAAAGCTTCGGTCGGTCATGAAGCCTATCATTCCGTCTGTAATCAGCCCGGCCAGCCCCCAGCCAAGAGGCCAGACCATGACGCCAACAAGGTGCAGCAAATACCGCCTTCCGACGTTCTGCACGACCGGGAACGCAAGAAAACCGATAAAGATGGGCGAGAGGGCGTAGCCCATGAACAATATTGCGCTTTGGAGGATGTAGGCCCACCACATGAGTGCGCTCGCAATCCATCCAAGGTAATAGAAGAACGCCGTCAAAACCCACTCCATCGGGGCGGCGCGCCAATCCATGATTTTTTCCCACCAATGCCTTTCACCGACCGCGGCTTTCTTCATTTCGAGCGCGGCGTTGTACTGATCGAAAATTTTGCTCGGGTCAGCCTTCAAAACATTTTTTACCGTGTCATCCACAGCCGAAACGACCCAATTGCCCCATGTCGGAAGAAAAACGATGAATACGGTAAGGAGAAGAACGCGCCCAAAAAGCCGGAAATGAGCGGAACCGCTTCGGTGCGTCGTTAGCACCGTGGCAATCAGTCCTCCCGTCAGCAACAAAAAGGCGATTGGCGTGACGACAGTTTTCAATTCGAGGCAGCGACCCAGGAACTGAGGAAATAGTGAATTGAAGTCGTTCATGGGTGGGCCTTTCAAAAACGGATGCTGACGCGATTTCTCGTCGTATTCCCCGCATCACTTCGAGCCGAGATCGACTCCTGGCATTGGCATCGTCCGCTGATCGCACGGATTACGCGGCTCAAGTTTTGGCCGGGATACTTCTCGGCCAACGATTCTGCGACTGTCGCCTCGATGTCCTTTCGGAAGAGCTGGAAAATCGCCCGTTCGTTTTCAAGGTGGTCTTGAATCAAAAGCTTCGGATCATTGCTGGTCATCAGGACTTCCGAAGTTCCGTGAATCCGTGCGTAGGCTGAGTTAGGATCAAACTTTTCGATGATTCCAAATTGTTGATCGTTTCCCTTTGGTCGAGTGCAGAAAAGAACTTCATTGCGTGAGGTCTTGGATATGGTTCGCAGGATCTGCCACGGTGCCCCTTGGTCCCCTTTCACGGTGATCACCTGGGCGGTTTCTGTTGAGCCATTGACAGGCAAATCCCGCCAGTTGGGCAGGTCGTTCTGAAGATCGCTCAACGCCTGGATTCCTTCGCTCAATTGCTTTACCTGGTCCTCTACCGAAGTCATCGCTTCGGTGTACGCGTTATATTCCATTTTCGTGAGGCGGCCCGCATACCCCGGAACCCGATACTGGCAAACTTCTCCATTACGCTTCAGCATACGTCCCCCGTCAGTCCGATTTGAGCAGTTTTAAAAGTTCAGTCCGAGAAACGAGAAATTTCCCCCGAAGCGCCTTGCAAACTTTAAGTTTTCCACGCTGCACAAGGCGGTAGACGCTGAAATAATCGACACCCAGCATCTCGGCGGCTTCGTGCAATGAGTAGGCGAGCCTTTCCGGCTGAGGTGGCGGCGCCGGTTGCGGTGAGACGGTTTCTTGCACGCTCATAACCGCTAAACCTTACCATCGCTGCTTATGGTTGACTGTAACGGCATCGGTACAATCGGTGCCGTCCTTTTAATCGACACCGTTTGTCTCATCGTTATGGCCGGAATCGGCGAGGACACGCGAGGGAACAAATCCGCAAGGGAGACGCTTAAAGTGGCCGCAAAATAAGGCAGATATTTGTCATCAACCCGATGTGTTTGTCCCTCAATTTTCGCCACGAATTCGCGCCGAACTTCGAGCCCGAAGGCTTCCAATTGTCTCGCGAGCTTTTCTTGAGACCACCCGAGGTTGTAGCGTATGCGCCTGATCTGGGGTCCAACAATATTACGCGGTTTCACAAACTTCCCTCCTGAACTTTACC
>JANRLX010000033.1:0-11647 GCA_033762115.1 Verrucomicrobiota bacterium | reverse complement strand
AAACTCCTGGAGTACCCTTCGATTTCGCGAACCGGTGAGCGTAGGTCGTTAGAGACTGAATAGGCAAACAGCTGAATATCCTTATGGGTTTTTTCGAGTTGCAGGCGGGTTTCTGCCAATGCTTTTTCAAGCTCCTTGATTTTATCGCTGTCTGACACCGTGATATTTTGTGGGAACTCCGCCGGGGTCATTGGTTCCGCAGCACGGATATGATGACTCCCGAACCATTCCTTTTTTGTTCCTGTTTCTGCCGCTCCTGAATAATGGGGATGTTGATCCCGAGCCTCAAACCGGCTGACTGACTGCCCATTCAATTGCATAACCCGGTACCCTAACTTCCTGATCTGGAATGACCAGCGGGTCTCAGTCTCAAGAAAGGATCAGGAAAAAACCGATAGGGCAACAAGGAATTCCTGACGAATCAACCGTTCGTGGGTCTCTTGTCTTCGTTTGCAAACGACGATACTTTTGCTTCATGCACCACAGACGTTGGTCGGGATTTTGGGCTACAATACTAACGACGTGTTCACTTCTCCTGTTTTCCGGATGCACCACCGCACCCGTAACCGGACGGAGGCAGTTAAATCTGATATCCGCCGGGCAGGAAATGCAGTTGGGGCTTTCCAGTTTTGAAAAGCTCAAGCAGGAAACCCCCATCAGCCGTGATCCACAGCTCAATGCGCTGGTGCAACGAGTTGGGGCGCGGATTGCCCAGGCTGCTGCCAATGATCTTCCCAATGCCCAATGGGAATTTGTGGTTTTTGAAAGCAAGGAGGCAAACGCATTTTGCCTCCCCGGGGGGAAGGTGGGTATTTATACCGGAATTCTTCCAATCACAAAGGATGAAGCCGGACTGGCCACAGTGATTGGCCATGAAGTTGCCCATGCCTCCGCTCACCACGGGGCAGAACGGATGAGCCAGGCGCTTGCTGCGCAAACGGGGGGGCAGGTACTGGGGGTGGCGCTCTCAGCGGCTGACCCGCGCGTCCAGTCATTGGCGGCTGTGGCATTTCCGATCGCAACACAGGTTGGAATCCTGCTTCCCTATGGACGCAAGCAGGAATCCGAAGCTGACCGGATTGGACTGACCTACATGGCGCGAGCAGGGTATAATCCCGAAGCTGCGGTCCAATTTTGGGAACGTTTTTCCGAGTTCAACAGCGGCAAAAAGGGAGGCCCTGCGTGGCTCCGCACCCATCCAGTCGATGAGGTGCGCATTCAGCAGATCAAGAGCTGGTTGCCTGAGGTACGGAATGAATACCGCCCTCAGCCGTAACTGCCGCGATTTCCAGTGACTTGCCACGTTCAGGGAGTGGGATACCATCCCGTTCAACGTAATTTTATTTCTTATCCCTTATGGCGACGAAACCGGATCAAAAGCCAGCCCGATGGGGCCGTAGAGTCGGCATCGCAGCAGCGGTGTTGCTATTGCTGGTGGTTGTTATTTACTTCGTGGCAACCAGTGCGTTTTTTCTGAAAACCGTGATTCTTCCCAAGGCCAGCGCATCCCTTGGCGCGGATATCCAGGTGCAGGATGCCAGCATCAGCCCATTTTCTTCGGTAATGCTTAAGGGGATCTCAGTCAAAACCACAGGGGCGGAGCCATTGCTTGCCGTGGACGAAGTGCAGTTGCGCTATGGCTTAATGGATATCATTGGGGGAAAGATCAAGGTTGATCAGGCAACAGTCGTGAACCCCCGGATTTTGATCGTTCAGGAAGCCGATGGGAGCAGCAATCTTGATCCACTGCTCAAGAAAAAGACAGGGCCTCAAGAACAGGATAGCTCCAGTTCCAAACCTCTCGATCTTCAGGTCACGGATGTCTCGCTGAAAAATGCTTCGTTAAAAATGATCCAGAAAGGTGAGAGTGGCCAGATCAGGACCAGTAGCATCAATAATCTGAATCTGGCAATTGACCGGATCCAGAATGGCAGTTCCGGCAAGGTCACGATGCAGGCAGCCATCCGGGTGGAGAGCAACGGCGCGGCAACCAATGATCTGCTGGTGGCCAGTCTCGACAGTGCGCTGAATTTTGCCATCGACCAGCAGGTGAAGCCGCAATCGTTATCCGGCGCGCTCAACCTGGCGATCAAAGAAAGCGCGGGCGGATTTGCTCAATTAGGCAATTTAACCGCCACTGCGCAAGTTGAAGTGACCCCAACGGAAATCAAGGAAGTGGCGCTGCGGGTTGCAAAAGCGGACCAGCAACTGGGCTCGTTGAGAGTTTTTGGGCCGTTCAACGCCACCAGCAGCGAAGGCCGGGTGAATGTCCACCTCTCCTCGATTGATCGTAATGTTCTTGGCCTGGCTGGTGGAATGAGTGGGATGGATTTCCGCAATTCCCGTTTGTCCTCCACCAACACTATTGAGCTTACTCAAAAGGGAAAGTTCATTGCCGCCAGCGGCACCTTGACCGGTTCTGAACTTTCAGTACAGCAGGGCGCCCAATCCCCTACTCCACCTGTGAACCTTCTGGTGGATTATCAGGTTGCAACCGATTTGATCGAAAAAGTGGCGACCATCCAGAAGCTCGCTTTTAACGCAGGCCTTCAAAATAAACCGTTCCTTCAATCACGCCTTGATAACCCGATGAATCTCAGCTGGGGAGGAACGAGCCGAGGAATGGCGGACTCCACTTTTGTTGTCACGATCACGAATTTGAATCTGGCCGACTGGAGCGCCATGCTCGGGACAAATCCACCCGCAGGCGTGATTAATTCCGGAATCAGGCTGGTTTCAAAGAATGAAGGAAAACTGCTTGTCGCAAATCTCGTCACGAGCATTGATTCGATGGCTTTCGCCGCAGGCACAAACCGGGTCCGTGATGCGGCAGTCAAGCTGGAAGCGGACGCAACGGTGGCAGAACTCAAGCAAATCGATGTTTCGCGCTTTATGCTCGGCGTCACACAACACGGCGAACCGCTGCTGCAGGCAAATGGGTCCGCTCGCCTGAATCAGGCAGCGGCTGAAATGGCCGCGCAATTAAGTGCCGATGTTTCCCTTCCGGTCGCAGCGCGACAAGGACTGGTCCCTGGCTTCAACGCACGCAAAGGATCGCTGAAATTTTCCGCCAAGCTCACGGACGAAAAAGGCAAGAAAAACGCCAGTGGCAGCATGCAGGTCGTTGACCTAGACGCAGAAATGAATGCGATGCGATTTGCGAATTTTCAAACCGATCTGGCTTTTAACGTGGACATGGCCCAGGACTCTCTGACCATTCACCGCATTGCCCTGGCACTCTCTGAAGGTTCCAGCAAAGGCGGGACCATTGAAATCAACGGCAAATTCAACACTGCCTCCAAAGTCGGGGAAACCTCATTCAAGGCAGTTGATGTAAACGAGCATGCTTTCCGCCCGTTCATGGCTTCTGCCCTTGGAGAAAACCAACTTGTATCCATCCTCCTGAATTCTTCCGGCAATGCGAAGATCAGCGGAGAGCAGAACGCCAGCATTAAAACAGATTTAACGGTGAAGAAACTGGTTGTCCTGGACGCTGCGAAAAAGCTTCCCCAAAAGCCGCTTGAATTGGAGTTGAAGCTGGACGCCGGGAAAACCGGGGACCTGGTCGAGTTGCGCGAACTGGCCCTGCAACTCACTCCCACCGAGCGCGCCAAAAATCTGCTGACTGCCACGGCACGTTTGGACCTTGCGAAAACCAATCCTTCTCCAGGTTCTTTCAAGCTTGGCTCGGATTCGTTTGATGTGACCCCCTATTACGATCTGTTCGCGGGAGACAACACAAAAGCAACGAATGTCGCGACCCGCAACGACGCTCCCCCATCTATCCAACCTGATTCCAAGCCTGAAACGGAACCGCAACCGATGGACCTCCCGATCAAGGATCTTGTGGCGGAGATTGATTTCAAGCGCCTTTACCTTCGGGAGATTGTAATTTCAAATTGGGTGGCCCGCACCACGATCAAGGGGGGAACAATCAAGCTTGATCCTTTCCAGCTGTCACTGAATGGCGCCCCGGTAAGGATGAAAGCGGATTTTGACGTTTCCGTCCCCGGGTACCGATATGATCTTTCCGTTGCAGCGGACCAGGTGCCGCTTGAGCCTATAGCCAACACTTTTTCAACCAATTCACGCGGCCAGTTCAAGGGATTGCTCCTGGCGAATGCGTCGCTGAATGGTGCGGGTGTGACCGGTTCCAATATCCAAAGGAACCTTGGAGGTAATCTGGGTTTCTCTGTGACCAATATGAACCTTCAGGTTGTCGGGCCAAAAATAAAGCGAGTCCTTGATCCGATTGCACTTGCCTTGAGAGTCCCTGAATTGACTCAAACTCCGTTGAACTGGATTAATGCCAACGCACTCATCCAGAAGGGAAATGTCGATTTAAAAGAGTTCGCCATCCAATCCGAAGCTTTCTTTGCCACTTCCCAGGGAAGCATCAAACTGGAGCCGGTCCTGACCAATTCACCGCTCAACCTGCCAATCACTCTTTCCTTGCGAAGGTCACTTGCCGAGAAAGCGAACCTTCTTCCTCAAGGCACTCCTGAAGCGGCGAAGTACGCTGAACTTCCGAAGTTTGTCACGATTAAAGGAACGCTCGGCGCACCCGAAACAGATCTTAACAAACTCGCCCTGGCCGGAATTGCGGCACGGGGAATCAGCGGCATCCCTGGTGTGGGTGAAAAAGCTGGAAACGTATTGGAAGGAGTTGGAAACATTCTTTCCGGGCAAGGTGGCGGGACCAACACGAACAGTTCCCCGGCAAAGCTCATTGATGGCCTTGGCGGACTGTTGGGACGGGACAAAAGTTCAGCAACCAACTCCACCCCGCCAGCATCCACCAATTCCCCGGCAACGAACAAACCTGCACGGCTGAATCCTTTTGATCTCTTGAAGAGTTTGCCTCAACAATAACTGATGCAGGTAGTTCTGGATTATTTACGGCAACACTCCTCAGCTTATGTTGAGGAATTATGTGAGTATCTTCGCTTTCCCAGCATTTCTGCTCAACCGGACAAATCGCCCGAAATGCGGCAGTGCGCTTCATGGTTGCAGAAGCGTTTTGAAAAAGCCGGATTGCAGGCGAAACTGATGGAAACCGGCGGCTGCCCCGTCGTGCTGGCCAAAACACCTCGTTCGGGAAAAGCCAGGCCGCATTACCTGGTCTATGGACATTATGATGTCCAACCTCCCGAACCTTTTGAACTGTGGAAAACACCACCCTTCGCCCCGCGTCTCGAAGGCAGAAACCTGTTCGCGCGAGGAGCCAGTGACAACAAGGGGCAGCATCTGGCGCATCTTTATGCAGTCGAGGCTTATCTCAAAACGGGGACTGATCTCCCCTGCGATCTGACATTCCTGATCGAAGGTGAAGAGGAAGTGGGCAGCAAAAATCTCGCAAAGTTCCTCAAACAAAATCGCGCCATCCTGAAAGGCGAGGGAGTTGTCATTTCAGACACTGGCATGCCCAGCTTGAAACAACCTGCCCTTACTTGCGGCCTGCGCGGCATCGCGGCTTTCGAGGTGAAAGTTCATGGCCCCAATCGGGACCTTCATTCCGGCATTTTTGGAGGCACTGTCGACAACCCCGCTTTTGTTCTCTCCCAGATACTCGCCACGTTGCGGGACAAAAAAGGCCGCATCGCCATCCCGGGATTCTATGATGATGTCCAACCGCTTACTGCCAGTGAGCGCAAGGAGATTGCGAAGTTGAAACTGGACCCTGTCAAATACCGGAATTTTTTGGGGGTTCAGGAATTATTTGGTGAAAAAGGGTACACCCTTGTAGAGCAGCGAAGCGCCCGTCCAACTTTGGAAATCAACGGGTTGACCAGCGGTTATCAGGGTGCAGGCAGCAAAACGATCATTCCCGCATGGGCCAGCGCCAAAATCACCTGTCGTCTTGTTCCCAACCAGGACCCGGCGCGAATCGGCAAACTCGTCGCGGCGTATCTGAAATGCCTGTGCCCGGCTACCTGCCGGATCGAGGTGGAAGTAGGCCATGCCGGGGAACCGTATTACGTTTCCCCTGAAAACCCCAAGGCCCGCGCTGGTATCAACGCCCTGCGAAGAGCGTTCAAAGCCGAGCCCATCATGATGCGCGAGGGTGGCTCGATTCCGATCGTGAATGATTTCCGGAAAATTCTTGGGGTGGATACGCTGCTGCTCGGCCTGGCGTTACCTGACGACAATGCCCATTCACCCAATGAAAAATTTAACCTCGATTCATTTGAGAAAGGAATGGCGATGGCTGTCTTTCTTTGGCAGGAGCTGGCAGCCATCGGGAGCTCCTCGAAAATCAAGTGAGGTAAGGCTGATATTCGGGGACGACTTTCTTGATCAACATCTTGAGGTGCGCCGGTTCTGCTTCATGCAGCTCGTTCATCAACTCAGCAAATAACTGCCTGATCTGGCCAAGCTCAGCCGGAGTGCAGACCAGCCGCATGATCTTTGGATGGTGGGTGGTGGTGATATTCTCTCCCTTATGACTAAGCTCTTCAAATAATTTTTCACCCGGACGCAGCCCCACATATTCAATTTCAATATCCTCATCCGGTTTCAAGCCGCTTAATTCGATCAACTGTCGCGCCAGATCCACAATCTTGACCGGCTGGCCCATGTCCAATACGAAAATCTCTCCCCCTTCCCCCTGCGCACCGCTTTGCAGGACCAATCCGACGGCTTCAGGAATTGTCATGAAATAACGGGTCACGTCCGGGTGGGTCACCTTGACTGGACCACCGGCGGCAATCTGTTGCTTGAAGATCGGGATCACGCTGCCGGAAGAACCGAGCACATTTCCAAACCGGACAGCCATGAATTTGGTCACTCCCCCGTTCCTCGCGTGCAGTGCCTGGATGAAAATTTCGGCCATCCGCTTTGTCGCACCCATCACGTTTGTTGGGTTAATGGCTTTGTCGGTGGAAATCAGGACAAATCGTTCTGCCTTGAATTCACCCGCCAGTTCCGCCACTTGGGCTGTGCCGATGGTATTGTTTTTGATCGCTTCACCGGGTTGACGTTCCATCATGGGCACATGCTTGTGCGCCGCCGCATGAAAAATCACATTAGGCCTGAAACGGTCGAAAATGTAACGCATCCGCGGTTTGTCCAGAATGTCCGCCACCAATGGCAGGACAATGCCGCCGAAACCTTTTTCAATCAGTTCCTGTTCAATCTGGAAAATCTGGACTTCGCATTGCTCCACCAGCAACAGTCGATGTGGATTGAAAGAGGCAATCTGCCTGCATAACTCACTTCCGATGCTTCCACCCGCACCGGTGACCATGACCACTTTTCCGGCAAGGATCCCCCGGATGTTTTCCATTTCCAGCTTCACGGGCGGACGACCCAGCAAATCCTGGATTTCCACTGTTCGCAACTGACTGACCTTTACCTGTCCCGTGGCCAGCTGGTCCATCGAGGGGACTGTCTCAAATTTCAATCTCGTTTTCTGCAATATCCCGACCACTTCTCCAATCCTTTTGGCTGGCGCGGAGGGCATGGCGATAATCACCTCATCCAGTTGCAGATTGTTTCCTCCTTCCAGAAGCATTTCTGGCGGGCCGACCACCGGGATATCATGGATCGTGGAACGCCACTTCCGCTTGTCATCATCGAAGAAAGCTGCCGGTTGCAGTCCCAGCCCCCTTTTGACGATGAGTTCCTTCGCCAGGGTCGCTCCCACATCGCCCGCGCCGATAATGCCCACACGTTTCATCCGGCGATGATGCTTAGGTTGCGGCGAAATCAATCGTTCCCTGATCAGGCGGAAGTTCAATCGCACCATGGCGAGGCCCATGACTGAAAGCACAAAATCGATCAGGATCACGCCGCGCGGGTCGCTATAAAAATCCGGCTTGAAATAGCGCAGGATCAGCAGGGTAAAGGAAGCTGTGCTGCAGGCGAAAAACAATCGGCGCAGATCAGGAATACTAAAAAAACTGAGCAACCCGGAAAATTGCCGAAACAAACCAAGCACCACGAGCTTCAACCCGACAACCCAGACCATGTGGAGGGAAACGTATGCTGAAAAGGGTTTTGGGACTTCAAAATCAAACCGCAATTGGTAAGCAAGCCATCGGCTCAGTGAAAGTGCTGCCGCATATAAAACCAGGAGCACCAGGACACGAACCAACGGGGTGTACAAATTCAATAATGTCATCAACGATCACTCAAACGCAGGTTTCCCTGCAATCCACGGATATTATAATTTCCAGGTGACAAGAGGATTGAACTCAATCATTGCCTTTATTTCAAGCAAAGCAAACTGCCTCGGATCAGCCTGCGTAATATGCATCGACCTTCGCGGCGACATCGCGATATCCAATGTCCACTTCGTAAACCTGTTTGAACTGCTCAATCGCTTCCTCTTTTTTTCCCATTTTCTCCAGCACTTCGCCGAGATTGTAAAGGATCGCCTTCTTTTCATCATCGAACACGATCTTTTCTTTTAACGCATTCTGAAACGTACGTGCAGCCAGATCGTTCATGTTTCGTTGAGCGAAACAGATCCCGAGCATGTTCATGGCCTGGATCCGGCGATTGGGGTGCTGCTGGGCTTTTTGAAATTCAGGCATCGCTTCACTGATTCTCCCGGCCTGGAAAAGAAGCATCCCCAACTCAAAGCGGAGCTGCAGGTCATTGGGATATTTATCCACACGCCGCTTGCAATCATCGATCTGGAAATTGTCCCGTTCGGTCCTCAGTTTCTCCACCTGCTGTGCGTAATCGGGAGCCTTCTTGTCCAGCTTGCTGATTTTGTAGTCGATTTCCTTCCGTTTAGTCTCAGTGATCGCTTTTTCCAATGACATGTCACTGACACCTTCTCTGTCGGTGATCTTTGCATAATAAGCGAGGGCCTTATCAAATTCGTTTCTTTGAGTGTATAATTCCGCAATTGATCGGATCAGCCGGAGGTTATCCGGTTCGCCTGCCAGCCGCGCTTCATACTCTGCGATCAAACGACCAGCAACATCCTCATCCTTGACCTCCCGTTTCTCCTGCTCCAGTGAAACCGCCTCTGCCTTGTTCTTCAGGATGTCGCGATAGGAACCCTCCCCTTTTTCCAGACCTTCATATCCTCCTTCCAGCATCGTTCGCCGTGCGGCTATGTTTTTCAGTGCCTGGGCGAGAGTGGAGTCGGTGGGGTTGCGCTTTTGCAACTCCTTGTAAATGGTTTCCGCAGCCTGGTTATTGCCGATCAACAACAGGGCTTCTGCCAGTCGTACTGCCAAATCCTGGTCACCGGGTGAGTTTTTCTGGGCGATTCCCAGGGACAGAACTGCTGTTTTTGGAAAGTCCAGCATCAATGCCCCTTCGGCCAGAATCTTATGGGCAGACACGTTGTTTGGGTCTGAATTCAAAATCTGTTCACAGATGTTCAACGCTTCAGCCGGATCGGAGCGCAACAGAAACTGGGCTTTTGCCAGGAGAGGTGATGCCCCGGCCGTTCCCATCATCCGCTTGAAAAATCCGCCTCCACTTCCTGCCTTTCGCATCTGCGCCGAGCGAAGCGCTTCCCGGCATTCATAAAGACTCGGCACGTTTTTCAGGACCTGCGTGAAAATTGCCAGTGCGTAATCAAGGTTGTTCCTTTGCACGGCAGCCATTCCCTTTTCAAACAACTCCCGGTCGCCCTGAGCTACTTCGTTCAGACTCTTTTCTGGCATAAATGAATGTTATGAAGGAGCATACAAAAAATCCACATGGTTTTGCTCAATGATTTGAACGCCCAGCATTGAATTTCACTCAATTTTTCAAATTATGGAAGAATCAAAGCCTCTTCGTTACACTCCCCTGAGCCAGGCGGAATTGGAGGAACTTCGCTTTGCGCGGAGTCTTCTGGAAAACCCCGGTCTGGCCGCGCGACTTTCAGACACTCTGGGCACACCGATCGAAAAGGGACTCAAAATGCTCCCTCAAAACTGGTCCGGCACCCTGAATACCGTGGTGCGAAAGGCTTTGAATCAGGCCATGGATGTGGCGATCAAAACGGTACCAAACCGTCCCTCCTCCGCTTCCAACCTGGCGCATAAATTGGCTGTCGGAGCGTCCGGGGGGATAGGCGGGCTCTTTGGTCTTCCCGCACTCATGATCGAGCTCCCGCTCTCAACCACTGTCATGCTGAGGTCCATTGCTGATATTGCCCGGAGCGAAGGGCATGACCTTGGGGCGATGGAAACCCGGTTGCAATGTCTTGAAGTATTTGCCCTCGGCAGCCAGGGAGCAAAAAAGGAAGGCGCCGAAAGCAGCTACTGGGCTGTCCGCACTGCGCTTGCCCAGGCCTTGCGCGAAGCCGCCGCCCATCTTACCCAGCGTGGCACTGTTCAAAAAACCGCGCCTGCAATGGTCCGCTTCGTGACCGCCATCAGCTCGCGCTTCGGCGTGGTGGTTTCCGAGCAAGCCGCAGCCAAGGCAGTGCCGGTGATCGGGGCAGCAGCGGGTGCCCTGATCAATGTCATGTTCATGGAACATTTCCAGAACATGGCACGGGGACATTTCATCATTCGCCGTCTCGAAAAACGACATGGCCGGGGGACTGTCGAATCTGCCTACAACTCTTTTATCCAGAATCAATCCTGACCTGCAATTCCGGTTTTGACACCACCATTCTCCGGTCCTATAACGGATCAGGACATTTAAAATATAATATTTATGGCTATTCCTGTTGGATCAAAAGCTCCAGATTTCACCCTCAAATCCAAGACAGCGAACGGGTTGGTTGATGTCACTCTGAGTAATCATTTCGGCAAAAAGAATGTTCTCCTTCTTTTCTTCCCCCTGGCATTTACCAGTGTCTGCACCGCTGAAATGTGTGATGTCACTGCCGGCCTCAGCGCTTACGGCTCAGTCAACGCTGAAGTGCTTGGGATCAGTGTGGACAGTCCGTTTGCCCAGGAAGCCTGGGCCCAGAAGGAAAAAATTGGCATCACCCTGGCCAGTGACCTCAACAAAAAAACCGCCGAAGCTTACGGAACATTGCTCCCGGACTTGATTGGCCTCGGCGCTGTCAGCGCCCGCGCTGCCTTCGTGATTGATAAGAACGGGGTGATCCAATACAGCGAGCAAACCCCGACACCGAAAGACCTTCCCAACTTTACCGCGATCAAGGAAACACTTGCTCGTTTGACTTAAATTCAAAGTTTGGCCCTTGAATAAACCGGCCAAACATGGTCGGTTTATTCATTTGCAGCTTGCAACCGACCGATTCTTAGCCTGATGAAAACGCCGCACTCTCTTTTCAAATCACTTCAGGAATTTACGCTTGGCAATGGCCAGCACGGTAAATTCTACTCTCTTCCAGTGCTCGAGCGGGAAGGCGTCGGGCCAATCTCCCAGTTGCCTGTCTGCATCCGAATTGTTCTTGAATCAGTCCTCCGTAATTACGATGGGCAGAAAATCAACGCCGAGGATATTCGCACGCTCGCCAATTGGAAACCCACCGCTGCCCGCACCGCGGAAATTCCCTTTGTCGTCGCGCGGATCGTTCTTCAGGATTTTACTGGTGTTCCCCTGCTTGTGGACCTGGCTGCAATGCGGTCTGCCGCGGCCCGACTCAATCATGATCCAAAGGTTGTCGAACCCCTCGTTCCAGTCGATCTCGTCGTCGATCATTCCGTCCAGGTGGATTTTTCCGCCAGTGCTGACGCCCTGCAAAAAAACATGGCCATGGAGTTCAAACGAAACT
>JANRLX010000032.1:0-11861 GCA_033762115.1 Verrucomicrobiota bacterium | reverse complement strand
CACGAGCCGATACTCCCTGGGGCCGATTTTTGTGAATGTCCATTGATCGGTCTCCCCTTCAGTGAAAGTCCCTTCCAGGTTCTTATCACTGATCAGATCCTTGTCAGTATAGATTGGAGAAAGGGAAGGCACACATCCTGTCAGGAAGATTCCCCATGCTAAAACCAAAGCCACCCATCCGTACCTTTTCATAGAAAGATCAGACAGGCGGATTGTCCGGTTGCTCAAATTGGATTCTTTACGCAACTCTGTTTCAGTGCCAATTTCCCCCGCCATGGCATTTGCGCGGTTCAACTGGTCAAATTTTCGGCGGGTTTTGGCCGTTCCGGTCAACGGGGCTTCCCTCGCGTTGTTCAGGATTTTTGTCGGCATTGTCATGGTGCTTGAGGCCTTTTCATTATTTCAGCCTTCCCAGAGCAGTGGTGGGCAGGTGCCGATGGAAGTTTATTATACGGGACCTGATATCCAGTTTACCTTTCCGTATCCCGGTTTTGAATGGCTGCCGTTGTTGTCCCCCACCGGAATGTCGCTGGTCGGGATCATCATGGGCATCGCGGCGATCTGCGTTACCCTGGGGTTCTGTTATCGGCTTTCCGCAGGACTGGTTTTCCTCTGCTGGGGCTATCTTTACGCCCTGGAATCCAATCGAACCTATTGGATGAGCTACTATTACCTGGAGTTGCTGATCACTTTTCTGCTCATCTGGATGCCCGCTGCAAACCGGTTTAGCGTCGATGCATGGCTGCGACGCCGGGAGGGATCGACGGGCGCAGTTCCTTATTGGTGTCTCTTTCTACTCCGGGCTCAGCTTGTCATCACTTACTTCTATGCAGGCGTGGCTAAAATAAACCGTGACTGGCTGCTGGATGCCCAACCCGTTCGCTACTTTTTAAGTCAACCACATGTCACTGCCCCCTTTCAAAACTTTCCTTCAATCGTGGCGTTTTTGCATGGTGAGAAACTCGCCTATTTTCTAAGTTGGACAGGAGCAGCTTTTGACCTGGCGGTTGGATTTTTACTTTTGGCCCCCAGAACCCGCCTTCTGGGGATGCTCTGCATGTTGATTTTTCATGGAACCAATCACTTTCTCCTGTTTGAAGACATTGTTTGGTTCCCACTGGTAGGCATCACAACCGCGTTTATCTTCCTGAATCCGGACTGGCCGGAACGATTTTGGGCCTGGATCAAAGCGCCATATCTGCCTCGCCCTGACTGGCCCTGGTTAAAAAAAGGAGCGCTCATCGTTCCAGGGATCGGCTTTGCCTTGGGCTGGCGGTCGAAACCTGTCCAGCCGCTTGCCCTGCCACCCTTTAAACTGCTGCCGATCACTTATTTTTTTGTCGCTGGATGGATCGCATGGCAACTCGTCATGCCTGCGCGACATTTCCTGATTCCTGGCGATGCGCGCATTACCTTCGAAGGCCTCAGCTTTAGCTGGCGATTGAAAGCAGAAGTTTACCGCGCGGCCCTCTGTTCCATTTATCTGCAGGACCAGGCCATTATACAACCCGGTTCCGAGTCAGTTTCATGGAACGCATGGCCGGGTGAAAAAATCATTTATCAACCGGTCAAACCTGGGCAAATCAACTGGAGCGCCCTGCCCGAAATAGTTGCCTTATATGAACCGTATACTGGTGAACGTATTATATTCAATCCACTTGCAGGAAACGCTTCCATGATGTCTGAAGCGCAAGCTCGCGAGCGGGTAAATGCTATTTGGAAAGAGCTTTATGGAAAAAACCCCGCTGCAGTTCATCGGACGCTTCCCCTTTCCAATATCCTGACTGCCTATGCCAGGGCATTGCAGGGCCGTGGCATGACCCCCGCGCCCGGAGAAAATCTTTTGCACCTGCTGGACCTTAAAAACGGTCGCTCTGGAGATGGTCAAATGCTGCCTGTCTTGCGTCGAGTCTCACCATTCGGTATCGAAGGGGAACCGGTGGCCAATGCTCCTTTTCTCATTATAGAAGATTCCATTGTGCAACAACCCACTCCACAACAATTTATCATCAACCGGGCTGAGTGGCGCGTGCCTGGGGAAAGCCGAGGCAGAATGCTCCTGCCCAATTTCGACCTTGCCACTCGAAGTCGATTGCCTCTCTTCTGTTTGTTGCAGCGGTCAGATCAGCCGCCACGAATTTTCTGGAACCATTCCCGCGACCTTCCCCTTTCAAAGGGAATGCACATCAGCACCCAGCCATTTTTGCTTCGGCGTTACGCCAGGAAAGTGGCAAAGCAATGGCTGGAGATCACTGGACGATACCCTGTTGTTCAGTCAGAGACGGCAGTTTCACTCAATTTTCGACCCGCTCAGGCAATTGTGGATCCGCAGGTTGACCTCGCCACCGTCCCCTATTTCCCCTTAAAACACCATTCCTGGGTCCGGGACCTGGAAGTGAAAAGAATCCCTCAGGCAAACTGAAGATCCGTAAGGGGCTGGTCGGGAGAATCTGGACCTGTCTGATAAATCCCTCAGGTGGGGTTAATTGCAGGCAAAAGGGGTAAACTGCTTGTTCCATAGGGCGAAAGGTCAGGGAGGTATCAGGAAAGATTAAATTTCCTATTGCCAAATTCGACGAAATCTTCTACTAATGTGGGAGTTCCCAAACAAAATGTGGTTAGAAAACAGCAAAACCGTCTTAAGGTTCACAGCTCTGTCGTCGCGTGGATACGCAAAAATGGAGCAAAAATGGGCCGTTTTGGGTGGAGTTGCTGGTTTCTTTTCACAAAGAAGGACTCATATGCGAAACAAACAGTTCGCTGAACAGGATCGGTTCCCCGGTTCATTTTCGGCGGCCTCTCAGAACAACAGAAAGTGGCCCATGCATACCTCAACAAAGAAAATCCTATTTTCCTCGTTGGCGCTGTTGGCTGGTGTAGGAATCACGTCTGCCCAGACACCAACGATTCCAGCATCAGCAGCGGTTCCCGCGAGTAGCGTCGATACCACCAAGCGTGGTTTCCAGATCAGAATCCATCAAATTGGCGCCGGTCGTACCGGTTTTGCTGATGCAAACTCAACCGCAGCGGCTGAATCTCAACTGGCAGGCCTGCAAATCGATCCGGCCACAAATGAGCCTTGGGTCAATTTGATCGACACAACAGCTGAAGGTTTTGTGAACGGATTGTTCATTGAGACTGATGTGATCAATTACAACCAGGCTTCCACTCCAGAGGCGCCAACCGCTGGTGCTGCTGGTGCGTTTACTCCTGACGATCCGATTCCTGGAATTGGAACCGACAATAATAACATCGCCATGGAGACGATCACTTATCTGGAGCTTCCTGCCGGAACAAACACGTTCGGCGTGAATTCAGATGACGGATTCAAAGTGAGTTTCGCATCCGCCGCCAATATTCGCGACATGCTCGCCCAGACTGTCGGTGAATTCAGCGGTGGCCGCGGTTCCGCTGATACAATCTTTTCCTTCAAAATTGACCAGGCTGGTATTTATCCAGTTCGTTTGGTTTGGTGGGAAGGTGGCGGTGGTGCAAACGTCGAGTTTTTCAGTGTTGATGCTGATGGCTTGACCAAGCACCTGATTAACGACCCTGCCGATCCTGCTGCGATCAAAGCATATCAGACCTCAACTGCGCTCCCAAATCGCGCCTATGCGACCTTGGTGACCCCGGCAAATAACCAGACCGGAGTTCAGGCCCTGCCGACGATCTCCGCCCGGTTCTCTGATGACGCCACGCAGATCAGCCAATCTTCCATCCGCCTTTCGCTGAATGGAACCTTGGTGACTCCGACAATCGGAAAAACCGGAGTAGTCACCTATGTGGATTATCAGGTGCCAACTCCTCTTCCACCATTGTCCACAAACACCATTGAACTGATCTATTCTGACAATGGTACCCCTGCAGTGACTTCGACTCAGAACCTGAGCTTCGTGGTAAACAATTACCAGACTCTGGTTGCGGGAACCGCCCGCCCGGCTGGAACCGTTGACACCTCTGAAGCAAATCGCGGGTTTACATTCAATGTCCATCAGGCCGACACCACTCCTGACCTGGCCAACAGCACTGAACGCGCTGAAGCTCAGCTCCGCGGATATCTGGTCAATCCAGCCACCGGTGAACCTTATCCCAACAATGCGACTCCTGGTGACACTGGAACAACCTTCCGGGTTCAGGTCATTAACATGTCTCAGGAAGGGGACACTGATACGGACGCAACCACTGGTCTCCCTGTCGATCAGGGTGTCTTCCGTGCCAGCACCAATGAGACGCTGAACTTCCCTGACGCAGCAATCCCTGGCATCCCTGCCGGAGCTGATGCAGCGGCAGTAAATAATAACATCGCTGGTGAGTTTATCGCTTACCTCGATTTGCCTGCTGGCGTGACCACCTTTGGTGTAAACAGTGATGACGGTTTCCGTCTCTATACCGGCAGCAATCCATACGACCGTAACAATCAATCGCTCGGCGCGTTTGAAGGTGGTCGTGGCGGGGACACTGGCACAGTCTTTGATATTGTGACCCCAACTGCTGGCATCTATCCGATTCGCCTCATCTGGTATGAAGGTGGTGGTGGAGCAAACGTTGAATTCTACACCATCAAAAATGGTCAACGGATTCTCGTGAATGATCCAAGCAACCCTAACGCGATCAAAGCGTATGCTACATCAACCGCTCCAAACGGACCTGTGGTGGATCGCTTCTCACCTGCCAACAACGCAGTTGCAACCAAGGCAGCCACGATTGACATCCAGATCAGTGACAAGGACTCGGCAGTGATTGAAAGCAGCCTCCAGTTGCTTGTCAATGGTACAGCGGTGACTCCTACCACCGGCAAAACCGGTGCTGTGACCGTGTTGAGCTATGATCCTCCTGGTGATCTCACCATCGGTTCAACTCAAACTGTCATCCTCCGTTTCACAAGTGACTCCACTCCTGCAGTCAACTTCTCTTACACCAATCAGTTCGTTATCGGTGGTGAACTGATCCGCCGTATCTTCACAGAAGTTAACGGTGGTTCCGTGAATGATCTCCGGAACAGCGCCAAGTACAAGGATAACCTTCCTGACCGCGTGGAAGCCATTCCGGCTTACGAAACTCCTGATCAGGGAATCGATAACTACGGCGGCGAAGTCCTCGGATACATCCGTCCGAAAGTTAGCGGCGACTACGAATTCTGGATTGCTGCTGACGACAACGCTGAGCTCTGGCTCTCAACGGATGAAAATCCTGCCAACCGAGTTCTGATCGCCCGTGTGACTGCCTGGGACAACTACCGCGAATACACCAGTTCTGGTGGCGGGTCCAACCTCGGTGTTGGAGGAAAACGTTCCGGGAAGATCACACTTCAGGCTGGCCAACGCTACTTCACCCAGGGCTTCTGGAAAGAAGGCGGCGGCGGTGACAACTTCGCTGTGACCTGGACTCCATTCGGGACCACCGCGGTTAACGGAACTCCTGGTATCAGCGGTCCGGAAATCGAACCGTTCACTGGTGTCGTGTTCACCAGCACCGGCAGCACCAATACCTATCTCGCGGGACGCTCATTGAGCCTCTCCACATCGTTCGTTGCTGCCAATGGCGGAACCGCAATGCAATGGCTCAAAGGCGGAACTCCAGTTCCAGATGCAACAACCGGTTCATTGAACATCGCCTCTCTGGCAACCACCGATTCTGGCGACTATCGCCTGCGGGTGACTGATGGGACAACAGAATATCTGAGTCCTATCTTCCGGGTGACTGTCAATGCTGACGCTGTCCTTCCGACAGTTGTCCGCGCAGGCATCACCACCACCGGCTGGGTTGCTTTGGAATTCAGTGAACAGCTCACTCTGGCCGCTGCTGAAACCGCTGCCAACTACACCGTCAACGGCAATCCTGTCGATGGCGTGGTCCAACTGACTGCGGATGGCAAATATGTCCTGATCCAGTCCAGCGAAATCACTGGCACCGGCACTGTGACCGTTGGCGTTGCTGGTGTGACCGACCTCGCTGGCAACAGCGTGGCTGCTAACACCTCCGTCGTCGCTGTTCGTGACACGAACACTTACATCGATAGCGTGCTCGGCAATCCGGCTCCTACCGTGGCTGGCGCTGCCTTCAGCGTGGGTGAGGATGATTACATCCTGCTCGCTGGCGGTGCTGACATCTGGGGACCAAACGACCAGGGCCGTTTCCTCGGTCAGAAGCTTGCACCGGGTGCTAACTTCGAGGCTGTTGTTCAGATTGAACATCTCGAATCAGTCAATCGCTGGAGCAAGGCCGGTATCTCCGTTCGTGAAGGTACCACAGGCACTGTTGAAGAGGTCGAAGTTGTCGATGCTCTCACTGGCAATGCCCGTGCGCTCACCGCTTATGTCACACCTGTTGGCCCAACAGATGACGCTGCTGATAGCGGCCAGGGAAATAACGTGTATGAAGCAGGCGTTCGTGCTGCTGTCGGTGGCGACACCGTTGGCTGGCAGACCAGCAACCCGCCTCCACCATTCCCTAATGCATGGCTCCGCGTCACCCGCGAAGGCAATACCTATCGCGCCTTCTGGGGAACCAACGGCACCACATGGACCCAGTATGCAAGTCGCGTTTTCGCGACCACCAACTCGATCTATGTCGGTCTCGCGCTGACCTCACACAATGATACTGGCGCTGAATTCCTCGCTGACGCGAAATTCAGCAACTTCAGCATCACTGTGATCGATGACGTGCCAACTCCGACTATTGGCATCAGCCGCACCGGCAATACCATCACGATCAGCTACACTGGCGTGTTGCAAAGCCGCAGCAGCCTGACAGAAGGTACATGGGCAGACGTAACGGGAGCTCCAACAGGCACCGTCGCTGCTCCAGCTACCTATAATGTCAATACGACCGGTGATACAGATGTGTATTTCCGTACTCGTCCTGCAACCCCATAAGGGCTGCTGAAACACTGAAGTCATTCTCACAGGACCGGGCGAAAGCCCGGTCCTTTTTGCGTACTCACCTTGCGTCACTTCTCTTGACGCTGACCCATTCACTGAAGTTCACTCTTGCATGATTCAACGCTATTCGCGCGCCGAAATGCGCGACATCTGGAGTGAACAGCGGAAGCTCGAAATCTGGCTTCAGATCGAGTTGCTTGCTTCTGAAGCCCTTGTTCAGGAAAAGATCGTTCCACAGAAAGATTTCCTGATCATGAAATCACGCGCCGCGTTCACTTTGGAACGCTGCAGGGAACTGGAACGCACATTAAATCATGACGTGATCGCCTTCACCACGAACGTTGCTGAAAATATTGCTGATCCTGCCAGTCGCTGGCTGCATTTTGGGCTGACCAGCAGTGACATTGTGGATACGGCCTTTGCAGTCCAGATGATGCAATCAGCTGATATCCTGCTTGCAGACGTCAAAGCCTTGCTCAAGGTGATTGCGCAAAAAGCCCTCAAATTCAAGGCAACGCCCATGATCGGTCGCAGTCACGGCATTCATGCTGAACCCACCACATTTGGGCTCAAAATGGCGCTCATGCATGATGAGTTCCAACGCGCCCGGGAGCGCCTTGAAACGGTCCGGGAACGCGTTGCGATTGGAAAAATTTCCGGGGCCGTTGGCACCAGTGCGCATCTTTCACCACGTGTGGAAGCGTTTGTTTGCAAAAAACTGGGTCTCAAACCAGCGCCAATCGCCACCCAGGTCGTGCAGCGGGACATCCACGCCGAATTTATCTCCACCCTTGCGCTCATTGGCGCCAGCATAGAACGCTGGGCAACCGAGTTTCGGCATTTGCAGCGGACTGAAGTATTGGAAGCAGAGGAGTTCTTTGCCAAAGGACAGAAAGGTTCCAGTGCCATGCCGCACAAACGCAATCCCATTACCGGTGAGCGCTTGACCGGGTTGGCCCGGGTGCTGCGCGGCAATGCGGTGGCCGCTTTGGAAAATGTCGCCCTTTGGCATGAGCGGGACATCAGCCACAGTTCTGTCGAGAGAATCATTTTTCCAGATTCCTGCACTCTTCTGGATTACATGCTCACGCTCCTGGCAAAATTGACTGATGGCTTGATCGTTTACCCGGAAAACATGAAACGGAATCTGGAGCTCTCATTGGGAATGTGGAATTCCCAAACCATTTTGCTCGCGTTGATCCGAAAAGGGCTTACCCGTGAACAGGCGTATGAACTTGTCCAGCGCTCTGCCATGCAGACCTGGCAGGCGAAACATGCTGGCGCTTCCGAAGCCGACTTCAAAGTGCAATTACTGAAAGATCCGGAGGTCTCGAAATATTTTGGCCGCGAGGAACTGGATAAACTGTGCAGCCTCGATTTTCATTTCAAGCAGGTCGATAAAAAATTCAAAAACCTTGGCATCGGGAAATGACATGGGAACTCTTGATTCCAAAGTCATCGTCATCATTGGAGGCACAACCGGTCTTGGATTTTCCGCAGCCCGCGCATTTATTGCCCGGGGGGCGCGGGTCGTTGTTGTTGGACGGAATCCCAATTCATGCGCCACCGCTCAATCCCAGCTGGGAGACTCAGCCAGGGCCCTGCCCGGTGACGCCATGGACCCACTTGTCGCGCCCAGGGCGATTCAGCTTGCGGTTGAAACATTTGGGAAATTTACCGGTTTGTACCATGTGGCCGGGGGCAGTGGCCGCAAGTTCGGGGATGGCCCCCTCCATGAGATTTCTGATCATGGCTGGACGGCCACGCTTGATTTGAACCTGACCTCCCTTTTTTATTCCAATCGCGCTGCCACCCTGCAATTTTTGCAACAGGGGGGCGGTGGAACAGTATTGAACATGGGTTCAGTGCTCGGATTTTCCCCCTCCCCAAAATATTTCAGCACTCACGCCTATGCAGCAGCCAAAGCAGCAATCATTGGATTAACCAAAGCCTCAGCCAGTTTCTATGCCCCCCATAATATTCGCTTTAACGTTGTAGCCCCCGCGCTGGTGGAAACTCCCATGGCTCAGCGTGCGGTCAATAATCCCACTATTTCCCATTTTATCCCAACCAAGCAGCCGTTGGATGGGGGAAGGGTCGGGGCAGCGGAGGACCTTGACGGTGCGGCAGTGCTCTTTATGTCGGACCAATCCCGCTTCATCACCGGCCAGGTTCTGGCGGTCGATGGAGGCTGGACCCATAGTGATGGACAGATCGCTTCTCCATGACGAGCAGCAACGGCATTGGAATTGACCTCGGCGGATCAAGCATCAAAGCGGTGCGGGTCAACCCTGAAGGGAAGGTTCTCGATCAACTGAATCAACCGTTTGACTCTGAGCTTTCGGGAGACTGGTTGCGGAAAATCATTTCAGTTCATGAATTTCTTTTAAATCAGGAAAAATCCCGGGAATGTCCCGTTGGCATCTCGGCCCCCGGCTTGGTTTCCGCTGACGGCCACTGTATCTCATTTATGCCAGGACGGTTGCAGGGGTTGGAAGGGCTGAAATTTCGGGATGCGTTGAAAAGCAATTCATCTGTTCCTGTTCTGAACGATGCTCATTCCGCCCTGCTCGGGGAGAACTGGATCGGTGCCGCCCGAGGATCAAGAAACGTTTTCATGCTTACTCTCGGAACCGGGGTGGGAGGCGCTGCAATTGTGGATGGCCTTCTCCTGCAAGGACATATCGGCCGGGCGGGCCATCTGGGGCATATTTGCCTGGATGTTCATGGAACCCCGGATGTCACAGGCACACCAGGCAGCCTCGAAAATGCAATTGGGAACTGCACCATCGAACAGCGAAGCAACGGACATTTTTCCACCACCCACGAGCTGATTTCCAGACATCAGGCCGGTGATGCCAATGCCACCCGCATTTGGAATGAATCGATCCATGCGCTGGCGTGTGGAATCTGCTCCCTGATCAATGTGCTTGATCCGGAATTGGTTATCATCGGGGGCGGCATTGCACGCGCAGGAGAGGCGTTATTCGGGCCGTTATCTGTTGAACTTGCCAAAATCGAATGGAGTCCAGGAGGGCATCGGGCCCGGATTGTGCCTGCTCAACTGGGGGAATATGCAGGGGCGATCGGGGCAGCCTGGAACGGAATGAAAAAGAATGATCGGATTCAATGACCCCAAAGTTTTTGATCAAGACCCTTCAAGCTTGCCCTCTCGAAAGCCGATAGTTTAGCAACAACGAGTTTAGTCATGGTCAACAGCAACAATCAGATTATTTCTTTTCATGAGAAATTTCGCGCAGCCTACAGAGGCAACGAAATTTCCTGTGATCCGGATTCCGTTGGCAGCCAGTCAGCGTTCGAAAAGGTGGAACTTCCTCAACCGGTTGAAGTTGAATCCGTTCCGTTTTCCTCGCCGGATCAGGCTGCAACTCGCCTGGAGGGGAAAGAGCGGCTTCGTGTGCTTGTTGCTGAAGATAATCCCACAAACCAGCGGATTGTTCTGCTTTATCTTAAAAAATTTAATTGTGAGGTTGATGTCGCTTCCAACGGGCGCGAAGCGTTGGAACTCGTTCGGCAATCAAGATATGATTGCATCCTGATGGATTGTCACATGCCTGAAATGGATGGGTACGAAGCCACTGCAGCCATTCGCGAGAGCAACAGTGCAATTTCCAATGTTTTTATCAGCGCCCTGACAGCCAACGCCATGAAGGGTGACCGGGAGAAATGCCTCGCTGCCGGAATGAATGATTACATTTCCAAGCCTCTTAAAATTGAAGAATTGGGCCGTGTACTTGAACGGAGTCGAAACTTCTCCGCAGAGTAAATTTTCACAACAGGCTGGATTTTGGCTCTCACTTACCTACGGTTGAGAGATGCCAGCCATTAGTTTGGAAGATCATCTCGGGGACATTATTAAAAAAGCGACCGAAGCTGCGGGATCCAGCCGCGATGCGGTGGCCAAAGCCGCCGGGATCAGCCTGGAGGATTTGAGCCGTATTGAGGAAAGCGGCAAGGCAGTTCCCGGGATTAAGTGGGAAGAACTGGGAAAAGTTCTTGGGTTGAATGGAAAAAAGCTTTCAGGAATTGCCGGGGGCTGGGTGCCCAAGCCAGTTGATCTGTCGCAATGGCGTGAGTTGCGCGTGATCACGACCAATGATGGCGGCTATGACGTCCATTGTTACCTGGTTTGGGATGAGGTCACGAAAGAGGCGGCTCTGTTCGATACTGGATGGAGCGCAGGGAAGGCGCTCGATTTGATCGAAAAGGAGCAGGTGCAGCTGAAGCATTTTTTTCTGACCCATAGCCATGAGGACCACATTGCGGGATTGGCTGCGGTGCGGGAAAAACATCCAAAAGTTCGTCTTCATTCCAATTCCCGGCATGCTCCTCCAGACCAGCGGAACCGACCCAATGATTTCATTCATCTGGGAAGCCTGAGGATAACCAACCGGGAAACACCGGGACATGCTGAAGATGGTGTGACCTATATTATTGGGAATTTTCCCGAGGATGCCCCGAATGTGGCCATCATTGGGGATTGTATTTTCGCCGGATCAATGGGACGCGGGTTTCAATCGGCGGACCTGCTCAAGCAAAAAGTGCGGGAACAGATATTCACCCTGCCTGAGAGCACGCTTCTTTGTCCGGGGCATGGGCCATTAACGACGGTGGGAGAAGAAAAGGGAAACAATCCTTTCTTTTAAGGCAGCGCTTGCCCGCGCTGTTTGCGGTTGTCACCCAATGGATCCTCTTTTACGCTTGGTTGCCTGATCTGGCGTGTCCTTTGTTTCCTGGCAATATGCCGCATTTTTGATTGCGGTGGTGATCGCGTATTGGGGACTGTCGCAACGTGGAAGGATTTATCTTCTTCTTTTTGCCAGTTACTATTTTTACGCGTGGTGGGACCTTCGTTACTGCGCACTGTTGCTGACCTCCACCGCGATTGATTATCTGTGTGGGCTGGGACTGGCAGGCATCCGGCTGGGGCGGGTGAAACTTGGCCTGATTTCAACGTTG
>JANRLX010000031.1:0-47557 GCA_033762115.1 Verrucomicrobiota bacterium | reverse complement strand
GCAAACTTCATCCGCTACCTTCATGATGCTTTCGAGACAGCGGGGAAGGTTCTGCTCCTCATTCAAAGTAATGATCCCAAAGGAAATTTTCATTGCCGGGATGCTTTTCGTTCCTGGGTGGCCAGATTCAGGACTGCGATGGTTTCAGCCACGTTTCGATCCAGTGACAACAGCTCAGGAGCGATTGCCACCTTCACTCCATTTAAAAGTAATCTCCTGGTTGCTTCCGCAATTTTCCCAGTCTCCCGGGGATCATCGACAATGACTCCGCTCTCTCCACTTCTAATCAATTCACTGGCGCCATTCATCCTTGTGGTTACAACCGGCAGTCCGGCAGCGAACGCCTCAATGCAGACATTCGCGGATGGTTCATAAATAGGTAAAAACAAAAACAGGTCCGCTGCTGTGTACAACTCCTCCACCTCTTTCACCGGCCCGACGAAAATCACATCGCCACTTCCGGCAGGTCGTCTCCCTTTTCCAGCAACCAGGAGCCGCACATTACTGCCGTTTTCCTTTAATGTTCGATAAACCTGGATCACATAGCGCAACCCTTTCCGTTCCCACCCGCTTCCCACAAACAGGAGCACCTTCGCACTTTCTTCCAGTCCATATTTTTTTCGCATGGCAACGCGATCTCTATGCTGAAAGCGGCGTAAATCAATTCCATTTCGGACCAGGTGGATTCGATTATTTGGAAATTGCGAATTCCGAAGAATTTCGGCCCGGACCATTTCGGAGTTCACGATGATTCGTGATGTGTTGGCTGGATGAAAAGCTGCCTGCTCCAGTTCACACATCGTCCGGTGAAAGTTCCCCCAGCCAATCCAGAACCGTTTCCATGCAGGGGAAAATTCGCGACGACGCTCCAGCCATACTTGATGAACACCATCTCCCGCACGGTACACATCCTGTTTTACTGTCCGCTCAAGGCTGAAAACACAATCCCATTTCTCTCGCTGCAATGCCGCCGCAACATTCCGGGCAAAAACCATCGGCTGTTCACCTCGGCTTCCATTGACCTCAATCGGATGAAATTGAACATTCTCCTTCTTTTCCCACTTCTCGGAAAAAAGATGCACCTCATTCCCGGAGCCAGTCAGACGGTCAATCAAACGATCCAGGTACAACTCAGCCCCGCCCGTGGGAGAGAATTGCCGCCGGATAAGAGCAAGTTTCATCAGGTCGCAGGGTGATCCGCCCGCTGGTTCATTCCCTGACCGGAAACAGGACCATCGGCAAATTCGTGAATATTAAGCAAGGTCGGCATTTTTAATGCAAAACAGTTGGGAACCAATTAGCGTTTCCTTTGAAATTGGCGAGCGTGAAATCACGCCATTGTGAGCAAAAGTACCCGATCAATCCAATATTGGTTCAGGCCCGATTTAAAAAGGATCGCTGCCGCGGTCGGACTTATGCTTCTCAGCACCGGTGCCAATGCATTGAAACCATGGCCAATCGCATGGATCATTGATTCTATCCTGGGTGAAAAGCCGCTCCCCCTTTTGCTGCAGCGTTTCACCGCCTCAATGAACACGCCCGGAATCATTCTTTTCCTGGCAGCCCTGGTCCTTCTGCTTCATCTCGGACATGGTTTTTTTACAGCAACCGGGAATTTTCTCTCGATCAATATTGGGTTGCGCGGTCTCAGGCGTGTCCGGATAACGCTCTTTGACTGGCTGCAACGCATGTCCCTGCGGGAGGCCCAGGCCCGCACCCAGGGCGACCTGATTTATCGTGCCACCTGGGACAGTTACGCCTTTCAAACATTATTCCAGCAAGGATTCATGACCAGCCTGAGCGCCGGATTATCGCTCATCATCATGCTGATTGTCATGGCCGGGGTGAACCTGAAACTCACCGGCGTTGCATTGTGTTTATTGCCGGTTCTCCTGCTGGTCATGGCAAGCATTGGCAAAAAAATGAAAGCGCAGGGAATCATCGCCCACCAGGCGGATGGGGAAGTTTCCAACAGAATTCAACAATCGGTCACTGCGCTCACACTGATCCAGAGTTACACGCGGGAATTGATCGAAAGCAAGCGCTTCGCTGCCACCGCTGATCAATCCTGCCTGCAACGGCGCGAACAGCATAAACTGGAATTAATCTATTGGCTCACCGTTACAATATTATTTGGGCTCGGTGCCGCGTTGATCGTTTTTCTTGGCACACGGGAAGCGTTGCAGGGAAACCTGACAGTTGGTGAATTGATGATTTTTCTTGCCTACCTCAACCAACTTTACGATCCACTGAATCAGCTCTCCCATCTCGGTGCCACTGTTGCTGATGCCAGCGCTGGAGCCGCCCGCGTTAATGAATTGTTGTCTAGCCAGCCACAGGTTGCTGAAGCTGTCCAACCGAAACCATTTCCCGAAAAAATCGAAACGGTTCGTTTCGAAGGGGTGACTTTCGGCTACGACCCAAAGCAGGCTGTGCTTCGCGATGCAACTTTCAACCTCCTCGGCGGCACCTCTTTGGCAATTGTAGGTCCGAGCGGAGCGGGAAAAACCACGTTGATCCATCTCCTGGCACGTTTTTACGATCCGGACCGGGGTCGCGTGTTGATAAATGAGACAGATCTTCGCGAATTTGATTTAAGAGAGTTAAGGTCGAAGGTCGCCTTTGTTTTTCAGGAATCATTGCTCTTTGCAGGAACTCTCGCGGAAAACATTGCTCTGGCACGGCCCGAGGCCAGCGAGAAGGAAATTATGGCTGCTGCCAAAGCCGCAAATGTGGAGGAACTGATTGCCCGATTACCCGAAGGATTGAATACAGTTGTGGGAGAAGGCAATGCCCGGCTCAGTGTTGGAGAAAAGCAACGCGTAAGTCTTGCTCGCGCTTTCTTGAAAAACGCTCCCATTCTCGTACTGGATGAACCCACCAGTTCACTCGATGCCGAGAATGAAGCGCAGGTCATGGATAGTCTCGGCAGGTTGATTGCGGGGCGGACCACGTTTATGGTAGCGCATCGTTTATCAACCATCCAAAGACTTGACCAGATTCTTACTCTGGAGAATGGGCGGGTGACTGCGTTTGGCCTTGCTCATGATGTCAGCAACCAGCCCGGATATTACTCGCGGGTCCTGGCGGCCCATTTACAAAAAGCATGAAACCGCTGCTCCATTTCATTTGCCTTTCTCTCCTGCTGGATTTTCTAACTGTCAGCGGGGTTGAACCCATGACGTTGCAAACCCTCGCTGAAAAGGCCCCTTTGATTATCCGCGCCACACCGATTGAAATGAATGTGTCCCGTAACAACCATGGACAAATTGTGACGCGGTACAGGATGCAGGTAAGTGAATTCTTAAAAGGAACGGCTCAAACACCCCTGCTCGACCTGGTGCAATCGGGCGGCATTCTCGGTGAGCAGCGGGTTGTGGTCACTGGGCAACCGAACTATCAATTGGATCAGGAGGTGGTTGTCTTTTGTGTGCGCAATGACTCAGGGGAATGGACCACCTCTGGAATGTGGCAGGGTAAATTTGACCTTCAAAAAAAGGGAAACGAACTTTTACTGTCACGGCCCGATCTGCATGCAGAAGAACCCGCTTCGCCTCTGAAAATCAGTTTGAATGAATTGAAGAGACTGCTCTTATCCACAAAATGACTCGCCTCATTTCATATTGCATTTTGTATGTCTGTTCGGTCCTTTCCGCATATTCATTCGTTCCTTATGTCGAAAATGGAAATCCATTGCGCTGGAACATTGAAACAGGAACTTACCATCCAAACCTGGTGAATCCCTCCACCAAAGCCATTCGTTATTTTATTGGCGCGGAGACTTATTCAACAGGAAATCGCGCTGCCGAACTCAATGCCATTCGCGTTTCATTCGACCAATGGCAGTCAGTCCCTGGCACCACATTAAAATTTGAAGAGGGCGGTTTGCTTCCCGGCACCCTGACAATCGATCTTGAGGATAATACAAACGTCATCTTTTGGACAAAGACCCGCTTCGTTGCTGGCAATGACATGAGCGGACGCGCTGGTTTCTCCTCAATTCTTTACTCCGTGAATAATGAAATCCTCCAGGCCGATATTGTTTTAAATGGCTTTGAAACTTCATGGATCACTGACTTTACCAATACAATCAGCGCTTCCAGGTTTGTTGAGGCTGTGGTTTGCCATGAAATCGGGCATTTCATCGGCCTCGATCACACCCCGGTGGGTGGTGCAACCGTGATTGATGGCGGCGGTGGAATCAGCACGGAAGCAGGGCTCTCGGTGGATGAGATTGCAGCCGCTCGTTACCTTTACCCCGCGCCGGGGCTTTCCAGTTCACTCGGCGAAATTCGAGGAACCGTCACCAAAAACGGTGCGCCAATCCTGGGTGCCATGGTCACGGCAGAGGACATGAACGGCAATGTCGCTGCCGGAACGGTAACGGATGCGAGTGGCAATTATGCCCTGCCCATGCTTTCCCCCGGTAATTACAACGTCCGGGTAAGCCCTTTGGACCCAGCCTCCTCTTCAAAAAACAATTCCTTGATCCGTGGAATCGATATAGCCTTTGTTCCTTATAACGATGCAGACACCTCTTTCCTGGCAACTGACAATTCCAATGTGGTCGTGACCGCGGGAGGAATGGCAACCCAGTCATTTGCAGTTACCGCAGGATTGCCTCCCTTTCGGATCTCTTCCATCAGCAAACCGACCCCATTTACCGAAGCGGACAGCCTGAACCGCTTTGCCATGTCAGTCCGGCAAGGGCAATCGAACCTTTTCGTTGGGGTTTCTTCCACCACACTTCCCTCTGATGCCACCCTTCAGATCACAGGAAATGGAATTTCAACAGGCCCCACGATCTACAAACCAAATCGTTTTGCCGGAGGAATTCATTTGCTTTCCCTTCAATTCAGCGTCTCCAGCAACGCAATCCCCGGGCTAAGAAGCTTTGTCGTATCGCGTGGAGGGGACCGCGCTTACGCGAATGGTTACCTGGAAATTCTGCCACCGGTTGCCGATCACAATTTCGACGGATTGGATGACCTGTTTCAGAGAAGATATTTTGCACGTTTCACCGCTCCGGAGGCAGCGTCGGGAAGTGATCCTGATGGGGATCGGTTTGGAAATGGATTTGAATTTCGAACAGGCACAGACCCAACCAACCCAAATTCATTTTCTTTTCTCATTCAACAAATCCGGATTTCCCGCGGGTCGGCGGTGGTGACGTTTAAAAGCGAAGCAGGAAAACAGTATCAATTATACTTTAAGGAGGCGTTGGCTCCTTCAGACGATTGGGCAGCGGTGGGGCAGGTCAAACAGGCCACTGGAGATTTGACCGAAATCGTTGATTCAGGAAACAGTAGCGGAAACCGGTTTTATAAATTGGAACTGCTTCCTTAATCCAATCCTTTGATGACTTCGTTTTTCAGGCGAATGAGCCGTTTTCCGGAAAGACGCACTGCAAAGGTTCCCCTTAACCAGGATTTGTCACGCAGGTTCCGCCCGTGAAAGCGGTTGAGCTCACTTTTAAAAATGTCCGAGTCCCTGACCGTGGCGATTTCACGAATGAAATCGAAGTCTTCCTTAAATATCCCGGGATTTTTTTTATAAAAATAGAGTGCCGGGACAAATGCATGAAGATGCATGCATTTCCAAAAAACCTTCTCTTCAAACTTGTTCGGGGGGCACCGAAATTTTTCACAGAAGGCTTCCTGAAAGGTTTTTCCCCAGGTTATTACCTGATGTTCAGCAAGCTGTGCCATCAACTGGAATATTCGTAACGTGAATGAAACATTCAAGCAATCCGAAATTACAGATTTCTCGTGGGCAAAGAAAAAGCCCGCTTGTGATCAAGCGGGCTTGCGATTTTAAATCAACCGAAATTATTTTTTCTCTTCGGGCTTGGTTTCAGCAGGGGCTGCAGCGGCAGTTCCGCTCCCGCCCTCCAAACTGAAATCCACCCATTCAAGAATGGCTTCCTGGGCTGAATCACCCTGGCGCTGGTGCAGTTTGATGATGCGGGTATATCCTCCCTGGCGATCCTTGTGCTTGGGAGCGATTTCGTTGAAAAGGATTTTCACCGCATCTTCCTGATGAAGGCGGGCAGCGGCGAGTCGGCGGTCATGGATAGTCCCGGCTTTGCCGAGGGTGACCATTTTTTCCGCCACTGAACGGGCTGCCTTGGCCTTGGCCAGGGTGGTGGTAATCCGGTTGTGCTTGATCAGGCTGCAAACAAGGTTCGCCAGCATCGCGTTGCGATGTGAGGAGGTGCGACCGAGTTTGGCTGTGCGTTTTAAATGTCTCATGACTGTCCTGCGAATTAGGCAGCTTTATCTTCCTTGGGAGCGTCCAGCAATGCAGGATCAATATTCATTCCCAGGGAGAGGCCAAGACTTGCCAGTTTATCTTTGATTTCGTTAAGAGATTTTTTACCGAAGTTGCGATACTTGAGCATTTCACTCTCGGTTTTCATTGCCAACTGACCGACAGTGGTGATGTTGGCATTGTTCAAGCAGTTTGCTGCGCGAACGCTTAATTCGATTTCGTTAACGCTCATGTTGAGCAGCTTGCGCTGGCGACCGCGTTCGTCATCCTGCTTGTCAGCAACTTCCTCGAATTCGACAGCGTTTTTGTCATATCCCACGAACACATCGAGGTGATGCTGGAGAATTGCGGAAGCCTGGGTAAGTGCGTCATCAGGGGTGATGCGCCCATCAGTCCAGATTTCGACAATCAAACGGTCGTAGTCAGTACGCTGGCCGACACGGGCGCTTTCCACGTTGTAACGAACGCGGCTGACAGGTGAGAAGAGGGAATCAATGGCGATGACGCCGATGGCCTGGTCGGGACGTTTGTTTTCGTCACCGGGGCAGAAGCCGCGACCGACCTTGACCTCCAGCTCCATTTCAAATTTTTTCTTTTTGTCCAACGTGCAGATGACCTGCTTTGGATTGACGATTTCGAGTCCGGCATTGAGGCGGATGTCGCCAGCAGTGACGGTCCCTTCCTTATGAACAGAGAGGAGAAGGGTTTGCTGGTCCCGACTGTTGGATTTGAAGAGAACTTTTTTAAGATTCAAAATGATGTCAGTGACATCTTCGACCACCCCTTCGATGGTGGTGAACTCGTGCATTGCCCCATCGATCTTGATGGAGGTAATGGCCGCGCCTTCGAGTGAGGAGAGCAGGACACGGCGGAGCGAGTTGCCAATGGTATGTCCGTAACCGGTTTCAAACGGTTCGGCAATAAACCTGGCATAAGTTTCTGTAGCACCCTGGTCATCCTTGACCAAGCGCTTGGGCATTTCAAAACGACCTAAACGTACTGGCATATATTTACTGCAATTTTAATCTGACCTGCCTGTTTATTCCCATTCCGGGCAGGTCCATGTAATTGCTTTTGGCGTGCGTCCCGGCGACAGGCCGCGACGCACAGCGGGTTATGTTTATCGGGAATAAAATTCAACAATGGCCTGCTCATTGGCAACAGGCTGGATATCATCACGGGAAGGAACCCGGAGAACGGTGCCTTTAAAGGCGCCCTTGTCCAACTGCACCCAATCAGGGATTGGGCGGCTGGTTGAAATCTCAAGCCCCTTGGTGGCCATCTGGCGGGACACGTTGGTGTCCTTGACCTCGATGACGTCATTTACCTTCAAGGCATAGGATGGCACGCTGACTTTGCGGCCATTAACCTTGACGTGACCGTGAGTTACCATTTGTCGGGCAGCGGCGCGGGTGGAGCCGAAACCCAGGTGAAATACCACGTTGTCGAGGCGGGTTTCAAGGATTTGGAGCATGGTTTCGCCGGTGACACCGCGCTGGCGAAGCGCACGCTCATAAACACCACGGAACTGGCGTTCCTGCAAACCGTAGTAATAGCGAAGTTTCTGCTTCTCGATCAGGCCGAGAGCATAATCTGTGTGCTTGCGACGGGCCTTGGGGCCGTGCATGCCGGGTGGATACGCTTTCCGCTCGAGATATTTCGAGGGGCCGAAAATCGGAGTGCCGAAGCGTCGGCTAATGCGAACACGTGGTCCTGTATAACGAGCCATAGTAAGTCCTTAAAATTCTCCTTGATTACACGCGACGTTTTTTGCGCGGGCGGCAACCGTTGTGCGGCACCGGGGTACAATCTTTAATGGTGCTGATTTCCAAACCGATTGCCTGCAATGCGCGGATGGCGGATTCACGACCGGAGCCAGGTCCTTTGACGCGGATTTCCACTTCGCGCATGCCGTGCGCCATGGCCTGGCGGGCAGCGTCCTGGGCAACCTGCTGGGCCGCAAACGCGGTACTCTTGCGGGAACCCTTGAAACCAACGCGACCAGCGCTGGACCAGCCGAGAGTGTTGCCGTGCATGTCGGTGATGCTGACAAGGGTGTTGTTGAAAGTCGCCAGGATATTGGCGATGCCAACAGAGATGTTTTTGGCGCCCTTGGCCTTGATGATTTTTTTGCTGGCAGCGTCATCGCCGAGCAATTCAGCAGCTGTCGGCGCAGCGGCGGCAACGGGAGCAACCGGGGCAGCGGGAGTGGCAGCGGCGGCATCCGTTTTGGTTTCAGCAGCAGGGGCGGCAGCTTTTTTTGCCTTGGGCGTCTTTGGCTCGGCAGGAGCGGCAGCGCCTTCTGGAGCGGGTGCCGCAGCAGCGGCTTCAGGCTTTTCCTTTTTGGGAGAAGCTTTTTTAGGTTTTGTTTCGTCGGCCATTGTAAATCCTGGTTGAAATTAGCGGTTAATGAATGCCTGTTTTTGCATTCGGGTTGCGTTGCACGCCGACTGTTTTGCGCGGTCCCTTGCGGGTACGGGCATTGGTCTGGGTGCGTTGGCCGCGCACTGGAAGGCTGCGCAGATGGCGAACGCCACGGTAGCACTTGATCCCTTGCAGACGTTTCAGGTTCATGCCAATTTCGCGACGGAGGTCACCCTCGATCACATACTTTCCTTCCTGGATGGCATGGACGATTTGGGACATCTGGTTTTCATCCAGATTTTTTGCGCGAATGGCCGGGTCAATGTTGGCGCGGGTAAGAATCTCGCGCGCGTTGACGGGACCGATGCCGTAGATGTAACGAAGCGCAATATCGATGCGCTTGTCTCCGGGAATATCAACACCTAAAATACGTGCCATAGAAATTTAAAATTAACCCTGACGTTGTTTGTGCCGGGCGTTCGTGCAAATGACACGAATGATGCCCTTGCGGCGGATCACCTTGCAATGTTCGCAAAGTTTTTTCACTGAGGCCCTGACTTTCATAATCGTTACTGCTGTTCTTTAAGTGTAATCTGGCCCTTCGACAGGTCGTAGGGCGACATCTGAACCGTTACTTTGTCACCCAGCCCGAGGCGGATGAAATTCAACCGCATCTTGCCGGATGTATGTGCCAGGATCCGGTGACCATTCGGCAGTTCCACACGAAACAAAGTTTTCGGCAAAACTTCCACTACTGTACCTTCAACCGAGATGGCTTCTTCTCCGGGCACGTCAAAATTTCCGGTTCGTTCTCTGTTATTAAAACCGTATGTTCAAAATGGGCGGATGGCATACCATCTTTGGTCACCACCGTCCAGTTATCTTCCAAAATTTCCACCGCCGCAGTTCCGGCGTTGACCATCGGCTCAATCGCCAAAGTCATCCCGGGGCGTAGCTTCGGGGACGCTTTTTTGTCCACAAAATTAGGCACCTGCGGCTCTTCATGCATGGTTTTCCCGACACCATGCCCCACAAATTCACGGACGACACTGAATCCGTTACTTTCCACATACGTTTGGATGGCACGGGAGATATCAACCACCCGGTTTCCGGGAAGTGCCTGGGAAATGCCTTCATACAAGGCTTTTTCCGTCACATCAATGAGTTTTTGCGAGATCAGCTCGCAACCACCCACCGCCACCGTTCTTGCGGTGTCACCGATATATCCATTGTAAACCACGCCGACATCCAAACTGACAATGTCGCCAAATTGTACCCGCCGATCTCCGGCCAGGCCATGCACCACCTGGTCATTGACCGAGATGCATATATAACAGGGATACTTGCGATATCCCAAAAAGGCGCTTTTTGCGCCATAGGCCTTGATCCGACCGGCTGCGTATTGATCGATCTCGCGGGTCGTCAACCCCGGCTTGATCCAATCAGCCACTTCCTGCAAAACAGACCCGGCTATGGAACCAGCCGCCCGCATCGCTTCGATGTCCCGCTCATTCTTCAGAATGATCATGACATCAACGCATTGATTCCCTGACCGATCGCAGTGCTTGTACCAGCGACGGCATCCAGCAGAACCAACTTTCCCTGTGACTGATAAAACTCAACCAAAGGTTCAGTTTCCTGTTTATATATTTTCAAGCGATCTCGCACGACGCTTTCCGTATCATCCGACCGTTGTTCCAGAAAAGTGTGACAAACGTCACATTTTCCCGAAAACCGGGGCGGAAAGTGTCGCACATGATACGTTCTTCCGCAACTCGGACACACACGACGACCGGTGATCCGATCCAAAATCACTTCATCCGGACAGCTGCAATACAGCACCAGTTCCAGCGGCAGGGCATATTCCAGGCAAAGCGTGTCGAACGCCACTGCCTGGGCCCTGGTGCGGGGAAATCCATCCAGGATATATCCCTGCTGCAGAACCGCTTTCGTGAGCCAATGCTCCAAAGCGGCCAGGACCAACCGATCCGGCACCAGCTGCCCATGATCCAGAAACTCCTGGATTTCCCTGCCAAACTCAGAACCGGATTGAACTTCCCTCCGCAGCCAGTGCCCGGAGGAGATATGTTTCAATCCAAAATGATTTTCCAGTTTTGTTGCGATGGTGCCTTTGCCACATCCGGGCGGCCCCAGCATCACAACTCTTCGTTTCATTAAAACCGGCCTTTGACCCTGCCCTTCTTCAAAAAGCCGTCATAATGGCGCATTAACAAATGGGTTTCCATTTGGCGCATGGTGTCCAACACCACACCAACGGTGATCAGCATACTGGTGCCGCCAAAAAACTGGGACACATACTGGTCAATACCGAAAAACTGGCCCATCAGCATCGGAATCAAGGCAATCAATGTCAGGAAAATGGCCCCCGCAAGAGTAATGCGGCTCATGGTGCGATGGAGAAAGTCGCTGGTGGCCTGACCGGGTCGAACGCCTGGGATATATCCACCATGCTTTTTCAGGTCATCAGAGATCTGAAGTTCGTTGAACTGGGTGGCAACCCAGAAATAGGAGAAGAAGAGGATCATCAGGGTGTAAAGGATGTAGTAGGCCAAATGCCCGCTATTCAACGCCACGCCAATATTGGTTAAAAATGGGTACCCGGTCATTTGCCCAAGTTTTTCAAAAATCATTGCCGGGAACATCAGGATGGCCTGAGCAAAAATGATCGGCATGACACCGGCATGGTTGACACGAAGTGGCATGAAGGAACTGCTGCCGGAATAAACTTTGCGACCGACAGCACGCTGGGCGTACTGAACAGGAATTTTCCGTTGTGCCTGTGTGACCGCAATCACTCCGGCAGTAACTGCCAGGAGCAACAGCACCAAGCCGATAAAGTGGAAGCCATTGAATTGGCGGTCAACTCCTTCCGGCGGGAAGAACATGGTGGTCAATTGCTGGGCGGCCATCGGCAGGTCAGCCACAATACCGACAGTAATGACAAGTGAAATACCATTGCCGATTCCGCGTTCCGTGATCTGTTCGCCAAGCCACATCAACAACATGGTTCCTGTAGTGAGGATCAGGATGGTTTGAATGCGGTACCACCAGATGTTGTCCACCAAAACCAGGTTGCCGGTGAATCCCTTGAAAAGGGTCCCTGGGTTTTCCCAACCGATGGTCATGAGTGTTCCATGGCCGAGGCACAAGAGAACGGTGATGTACCGACTTAATTTAATGATGTTGGCGCGGCCTCCTTCTTCACGGGCCTGCTTGGCGAGGCTTGGAACCACGGTGGTCAACAACTGGACGATGATGGAAGCCGTGATGTAGGGCATGATCCCAAGGGCGCCAATGGCACATTTTTGCAATGCACCACCGGTAAACAAGCTGTAGGTGCCGAGGACAGATCCACTGAGCTGTCCAGCGTTTTTATCGAACCACTCCTGCAGGGCATGCCCGTCCAGGCCTGGGACAGGGATGAATGCAATGACCCGGCAGACCGCGAGGATCAGCAGGGTAAAGATAATCCTCGATTTAAGTTCGGGGATTTTAAAGCAGTTCGAAAACGTATTGGCTATGGCACCAAGCATGCGCGAAGTAATTCCTTAGGCAGCGGGCTTTTGCTGAGGACCAGCAATTTCGCACGTGCCACCCTTGTTTTCGATTTTCTGTCTGGCTGTCGCGCTAAAGGCGTGAGCAGAGACGGTCAGTTTTTTGCTCAATTCGCCGGTACCGAGAATCTTGATTCCAGCCCCTTTGCCATTCGCCAATCCGAGGGAACGCAATGCAGGTTCATCCACGCGAGCGCCATCATCAAATTGATTGAGGACATCGAGATTGACAGGGATGTAGCGTGTCTCATGGCGAACATTGCTGAAGCCACGCTTTGGAATACGGCGAATAAGTGGCATCTGGCCACCTTCAAACCCGGGGCGAATGGAACTGCCGGAACGGGCGCTTTGACCTTTGCCACCACGACCGGAGGTTTTTCCATGGCCGCTGGATTCGCCCTGGCCAAGACGTTTGCGACGATGTTTGGCGCCGGGGTTCGGCTTTAAATTATGTAAACGCATATCAGTGCTAAGCAGTTACTGTTGCAGGAGCGGGAGCAGGCTGGCGAATTGCCAGACCACGGCCACGGTAGATATCAGCCCGCAAACGAAGATTTTGTAAGGCTTTCAAGGTCGCCTTGGCGACATTGGCGGCATTCTTGGACCCGAGCGATTTGCTCAGGATGTCCTTGACACCAGCAGATTCAACAACAGCGCGAACTGTTTTCCCGGCGATGATCCCTGTTCCGGGCGAGGCAGGGCGCAACAAAATCTGGGCACCGCCATAATGGGAGGTGATTTCATGGGGGATGGTGGTCTCGTTCAGGGAAATGTTGACCATGCGTTGGCGCGCATCTTCATTGCCCTTGCGAATGGCATCTGCCACTTCACCAGCTTTGCCGAGACCGATTCCCACGCGCCCCTTTTTGTCGCCCACAACCACAAGGGCTGAGAAACTAAAGCGGCGACCGCCTTTGACGACTTTGGAGGAACGGTTAATGAAAACCACTTTCTCGACTAATTCGGATCCTTCCTTATCGGAAAAACCTTCCTGGCCTTCAGGGCTGCGGGACCGACGGGGACCGCGACCTCTGCCGCCTCCGCCCTGGCCGCCCTGGCCACGTTGATCTTGGGGATTTTTTGCTATTTCAGACACAATCGTTCTCCAGTTTAGAATTGCAGGCCGGCTTCGCGTGCTGCGTCGGCCAAAGCTTTGACTTTGCCATGATATTTGGCGCCCGAGCGGTCAAACACGACTTTTTCGATACCTTTGCCCTTGGCAGCTTCCGCAGCGGCTTTGCCGACACGTTGAGCGCCTGCTGTGTTGGCAGCATTTTTCCCGTCATTGCCCTTGCTAAGGCTGGTGGCGGAGGCAAGGGTCATCCCTTTTTCGTCGTCAATGAACTGCACGTAAATATTTTTGCCGGTAAAACGCACGGCCATGCGGGGCCGTTCGTTGGTTCCATGCACCTTTTTACGCAGGCGCAGATGGCGCTCCCGCCGCAGTTTTAATTTTTTCTCGAGTCTCATTTGCTTTCAGCCACGGATTTTGCCGTAGCCGGATAATCAGTTTAAATGGTTATTGGACAGTTTTGCCCTCTTTTCGAATGACTTTTTCGTCACTGTAACGGACTCCTTTGCCTTTGTAAGGCTCAGGCGGGTAGTAACTGCGAATTTCAGAAGCAACCAAGCCAACGACTTCCTTGCTCGGCCCTTCAATGGTTAATTTGGTGTTTTCTTCAATCGTCACTTTGATCTGGTCAGGAATCGGATAAAGAATGGGATGTGAATAGCCCAGGCTGAGGTTGATGTTCTTGCCCTGGACGGCGGCCTTGAAACCGACACCCTGGATTTCCAATTTTTTGACGAACCCTTCGTTGACACCCTTGATCATGTTATTGACAAGGGAGCGGGCCAGGCCGTGAAGGGACTTGGCCTCTGCATCTTCACCCTGGCGGCTGACTGTGACGAGGTTGTTCTCAACCTTGGCCGAGGTGCGTTTGGGCAGTTCGAATTCGAGCTTGCCTTTGGGGCCTTCCGCGGAAAAGCGTTGGCCTTTGATCTCAACCTTGACCTTTGCAGGGATGGCAACAGGGATTTTACCGATGCGTGACATAAAACAAATGATTTACCAAACAAAGCAGAGAAGTTCTCCGCCCACGTTTTGTTTCCGGGCTTCCAGGCCAGTTAAAATTCCACGAGGGGTCGAGAGGATGGCGACACCCATTCCGCCGAGCACCCGGGGGATTTCGGTGGAACCAACATAACGGCGCAAACCAGGGCTGCTGACGCGGCGCAGGCCGACGATCACACCTTTGCGACCTTGATATTTAAGCTTCAGCTTGAGTTTTTTGAGCGGCTTGCCTTCCACACTCACATCCGCGATGTAACCTTCACGCTTGAGGATCTGGGCAATACTTTCCTTCATGATGGAATGATCGAGCTGCACTTCGGGAAGCAACGCCGCGTTGGCATTGCGAATCCGCGTGAGCATATCAGAAATTGCGTCACTCATATTACCAGCTCGCCTTTGTTATTCCAGGGATCAATCCATTTAAAGCTGCTTCACGGAATGTAAGGCGTGAGCAGGCAAATTTGCGCAAATAGCCACGGCGGCGTCCACTCATCGAGCAACGGTTGACCACGCGGGTGGGGCTGGCGTTGCGCGGAAGCTTGGAAAGGCCGGCGTAATCTTTCCGGGCCTTCAGTTCAGCGCGTAGGGCTGCGTATTTTTTAACGGTTTCGCGCTTCTTTTTATTGCGCTCCAACCATGCTGTTTTAGCCATATCAGTTCTTTAAATTATCGAGCTTCCGCAAACGGCATTCCCATGAGCTTCAGCAGCTCCAATGCTTCCTCATTGGTTTGGGCAGTGGTGACGATGGTGATGTCCATTCCCTGCTGCCGCTTGATTTTATCCAGTTCAATTTCAGGAAAGATTGTTTGATCCGAGATGCCGAGGGAGTAGTTTCCGCGTCCATCAAAGGCGCGGCGGGAAACCCCGCGAAAATCACGGATACGTGGCAGGGCTGCCGCCACGAGGCGATCAAAAAATTCGTACATCACTTCACGACGCAGGGTGACGTGACAACCAATGGCCTGTCCCTGGCGGAGTTTGAAATTGGCGATGCTTTTGCGGGATTTGTTGATGACAGGCTTCCGGCCGGTGATCATGGTCAGATCCTTGACGGCATCATCCACAGCAGCTTTTTCCAGGGATGCGCTCACGCCCATGTTAATGACGATTTTCGTCATTCTGGGAATCTGGTGAACGTTCACGTATTTGCGCTTTTCCTGGAGCGCCGGTTTTACTTCGTTCTGATATTTGTCAAAAAGACGGGATTTCATACTTCCTCAAATCAGGCGGTGGCGGTGGTCTTACCGCGTTTGGAGGCGCGTTGATCAAAGCGTTCCGCTTTCATCACATTGGACATGTGCATGGAACCTTCCCGTTCGACGATCGCGCCGTTGGGGTTCTGCTGGTTCTTTCTGGTGTGGCGCTTGATCATTTTCACGCCTTCGACGATGACACGATCCTTGCTCTTGATCACGCTGATGACACGACCGCGTTTGCCGCGTTCAGTCCCGGCGATCACGACCACTTCGTCGCCTTTTTTTACATGTGCCTGGGCCATAATTTCAGTAACCAAATCAAATAACTTCCGGGGCAAGGGAGATAATCTTCATGAACTTTTTGTCACGAAGCTCACGCGCGACCGGCCCGAAAATGCGAGTCCCGCGCGGATTGTTTTCCTTATCAATAATTACGATGGCGTTCGAATCAAAACGGAGGTAGGAACCGTCAGCACGACGAATCGCCTTGCGAGTCCGCACGATGACAGCGTTGACCACATCACCTTTTTTGACTGTCCCATCGGGGGCAGCTTCCTTGATGTGGGCCTTGATCACATCGCCGACTTCGGCATAACGCTGGTTGCGACCAATGACCCCGATTGTGGCGGCGCGTTTTGCGCCGGTGTTATCGGCCACATCTAAAATGGAACGGACTTGCAACATAGGTATCCTTCTCTATTAACCGGCCACTGGAGCGGCAGCTTCCTCGTTGCGCTCAACGACTTTGACCAACCGCCATGATTTCATCTTGGAAAGCGGGCGGGTCTCCTCAATGCGAACGATGTCACCAACTCTGGCTTCATTCTTCTCATCGTGAGCGTAAAATTTGCGGTACTGGGTAACCACTTTCTTGAACTGAGGGTGACGAAAACGGCGTTCCACCCGGACGACGATTGTCTTGTTCATCTTGTTGGAGATGACATCGCCGGTGCGTTCTTTGCGCTGGCTGCGTTCTTGAATCGGTTCGGACATAACTTAGGCAGTTTTCTTTCTCAGGACGGATAATTGAGTTTCGATCCGGGCAATATCCTTGCGCAGTTCACGCAGCCGTGATGGTTTTTCCAACTGGCTTGTGGCCTGTTGCAAACGGAGATTAAACATCTCCTGCCGGAGGTCGCGCCCTTTGGCGGACAGCTCGGTGGCGGTTAAATCTTTAAACTGGTTCTTGCTCATCGCTCTAAATTCCTATGACAGTTGATGTCGGGAAATGAATTTGGTTTTGATCGGCAGCTTGTCTGCCGCCAGGCGCATGCCTTCGCGAGCAACTGCCTCCGGAACGCCATCCACTTCAAACAGCACGTTTGCGGGGCGAATGACCGCCACCCATGATTCGACACCGCCTTTACCGGTACCCATTCGGACTTCCAACGGTTTTTTGGTAAACGATTTGTCCGGAAAGATGCGGATCCATACCTTGCCACGTCGTTTCATGTAGCGGGTGATCGCAACACGGGCTGCTTCGATCTGCTTGGTATCCATCCAGCAGCGTTCGAGCGCCTGCAATCCATACTCGCCGAATGCAACTGTCTGGCCGCGCGTGGCCAGACCACGACGGGCGCCGCGCTGCATTTTGCGGTACTTCACTCTTGCTGGCATCATTGGCATACGAAAAATCCTCTGCTAAAAATTGCGTTTCGACTAACCCTGGGTTGCGGGGGTTGCGCTTTGTGCGGCTGCGGCTTCCTGGCGTTCGCGAGCCTGCTTTTCTTTGTCTTCAGGTTTGAATTCGCCCTTGCAAATCCAGCATTTGATTCCCAGCTTGCCGTAAACGGTATTGGCTTCGGCAAACCCAAAATCAATATTCGCACGAAGGGTGTGCAGTGGGACTCGGCCTTCATGGTAGGTTTCAACACGGGCCAGCTCAGCTCCGCCGAGGCGACCGGCGCAACGGATTTTGATGCCGTCAGCCTTGAAATCCATCGCCACCTGCACGGCCTTTTTCATGGCGCGGCGGAAGGAGATACGGCGTTCCAACTGAAGGGCAATGTTTTCAGCGACCAATTGCGCATCGATCTCAGGACTCTTGACTTCCTGGATGTCCACGTAAATTTCCTTGCCGGTCATTTTGCTCAATTCTTCCTTGAGCTTGTCAATTTCCGCGCCTTTGCGGCCGATGACAACGCCGGGACGGGCAGTAAAAATGGTAATACGACAGCGGGTGGCGGCGCGTTCGATCTGGATTTTTGGCACGGAGGCCGATTCCAGTTTCTTTTTAAGAATCTCGCGGATTTTGCGGTCTTCGGCAAGGAGCTTGCCAAATTCCTTTTTGTCGGAATACCACTTGGAGCGCCAGTCTTTGGTGACGGCGACGCGAAGGCCGATTGGATTGGTCTTTTGTCCCATACTCTTAGCTGTCGGATAAAACGATTTTAACGTGGCAACTGCGCTTAAGGATCGGGCCCATCGATCCACGCGCCTTTGGAATCACCCGTTTCAAGGTGGTGGCAGTGCCAGCGACCGCAGATTTTACCACCAAATTGGCAGGGTTCAAATTGTTGTTGTTTTCCGCATTGGCAATGGCTGACTTCAGCGTCTTGGCAACAACCCGTGCGGATTTGCGAGGAACCACCTTGAGCACGGCGACTGCCTGTTGGGCGGGCAACCCCTGAATCTGGCGAACGACCTCGCGCATTTTTTGCGCGGACATTCGGATGTTCTTTGTAATGGCTTGAACTTCCATAGGCTACTTCGCTTCCGCTTTGGCGGTGTGAGCGCCGTGTTTCTTGAAGGTTCGTGTCAGGGAAAATTCACCCAGACGATGGCCGACCATGTTTTCAGTGACGAAAACAGGGTTGAATACCTTGCCGTTATGAACGTTGAAGGTATGTCCCACGAAATCAGGCGTAATCATGGAGCGGCGCGACCAGGTTTTGATCGGCTTCTTCGAGCCAGCTGCATTCAGCTTGGCAATTTTATCCAACAAATGGCCGTCAACAAACGGACCTTTTTTAATCGAGCGTCCCATACACTTAGGCTTGCTTCATCGGGCGACCATCTCGGCGCACGACAATAAATCGGTTTGAATCTTTATATTTTTTGCGGGTTTTATATCCCTTGGTGATGACACCCCAGGGAGTGACAGGATGTCCGCCACCAGAGGTTTTACCGGCGCCACCACCCATTGGATGGTCCACCGGATTCTTGGCAACACCACGGCTCAGAGGGCGAATCCCACGATGACGAGCACGGCCTGCCTTGCCCAGGATGACATTTTCATGCTCGGTATTGCCGACCTGACCAATTGTGGCGTAACAATTTTCATTGATCCGGCGGATTTCACCGGAAGGAAGACGCACTTGCGCATATCCTTCATCACGTGACATCAGCGTAGCCGAGGATCCGGCGGAGCGAACAATCTGCCCACCTTTGCCCGGAGTCAACTCGATGTTGTGAATTGACAAACCAATCGGAACATTCTTGAGCGGCAATGAATTGCCGACATCAGGAGCAGCGGTAGGGCCACTGGTCAACGTGGCGCCAACCTGTAATCCGACCGGTGCGATGATATAGGCCTTTTCGCCATCCTTGTAAGTCAGGAGAGCCAATCGCGCTGTGCGGATCGGATCATATTCGATGGCGGTCACCTTTGCTTCCACTCCGAACTTGTTCCGTTTGAAATCCACGTTGCGGATTTTCTGCTTGTGCCCCTGGCCGATACCACGGCTGGTCACTCTTCCATAGGAGTTGCGGCCCCCGGTTTTTTTCCGGATAAAGACAAGGCTCTTCTCGGGCTTGGATTTTGTGATCTCCTCATAAGACGCGACGGTGATGTAGCGTGTTGAAGGAGTAAGTGGTCTATAGCTTCTGACTGGCATACAAATTCTTATGTGAGGCTGATTTTATCCCCTTCTTTCAGGGTCACTAGGGCCTTTTTCCAGGCGCTGGTTTCACCGGCCTGGCTGGTCCGTTGACGACGCGCCTTGCCGCGCACATTGAGGGTGTTCACGCGAGTGACCTTGACCTTGAACAGTTGTTCCACTGCCTGACGGATTTGAACCTTGTTGGCCCGCTTGTCCGCGATGACGGTGTACTGGTTGAACCGGTCGCTTTGGGTTGAGCCTTTTTCAGTCAGGCGAACCGTCTTGATGACATCAAAATAATTCATGTGAGTCTCGGTTATGCCTGTTCGTTTGAGGAGAGGCGTGATTTGACCTTTTCGAGGGCTCCACGGGTGAAAACCAGTTTGTCGTAACGAAGAACCTGGTAGGTATTCAGATCTTCACTGGTTGTCAGCTCGAAATTCCAGACGTTGCGGGAAGCCAGAGACAAATTCTCATCCCGCTCGCTGGAAACCAGCAATGTTGTTCCCACAATGTCCAGGCTATCCAGCACATTGATGAATGTCTTTGTCTTTGGGTTTTCCAGTTTGATTTCTTCAATAACCAGAACATCCCCAGCCTGCAACCGTTCAGTCAAAGCCTTGCGCAACGCGAGTTGGCGTGTGGTTTTGCTGACTTTCTTTGAAAAATCACGAGGTTTCGGGCCGAAAACCACACCACCACCGCGCCAGAGAGGGGAAGCGAAAGAACCTGCGCGAGCGCGACCGGTTCCCTTTTGCCGCCAGGGCTTCTTGCCGGTACCGGCGACGTCACCCATGGTTTTGGTGCATGCGGTGCCGCTGCGCTGGGCAGCCATATAGGCCACCACAGTGTCATGGACAGCCTGGTTGCCCTTGCCGCCTTCAACCAGGGGGAATTGGAAATCAATCTCCTGCTGGCTGTTATCTTTTAAATTCTTAACCGTCAATTTCATGGCTGCCTTTCCTTACTTCTTGGCGGCTTGTTTTGGATATTTTTTGGATTCACGGATCACGACGTAATCGCCCTTGGATCCAGGAATCGCACCTTTGATCAGGATCAGGTTTTCAGATTCACGAACCTGGATCACTTCCAGATTCTGAACTGTCCGCCGGACCTGCCCCATGTGACCGGGCATCTTCATCCCTCTCATGACTGTGCCGGGAAAGAGACGCTGACCGATGGCGCCACTACGGCGATGCCATCCTTTGGCGCCGTGAGTCATATCACCGCCACGGAAATGATGGCGTTTGACCACACCTTCAAAACCACGGCCTTTGGTAAGGCCAATTGCGTCAACAAAGTCGCCCTGGGCAAAGATATTTGGTCCCACGATGTCTCCAGCTTTGACTTCAAGAGTGAAATCGCGGAATTCCTTGATCCGTTTAACTGGAGCGGCGCTGAATTTTTTGACGTGACCGAGCTCGGCTTTGGTCAGCCGTTTCTCGCTTTGATCATCAAACCCGAGTTGGACCGCCTTGTAACCGTCAGTTTCAACCGATTTGGTTTGGATGACGCGATTGGGCCCGGCGAGCACCACAGTAACAGGGATTAAATTTCCCTTGCTGTCGTAAACGCTGGTTTGACCCAGTTTTTTGCCTAACAAGCCTATCATACGCGTCAGATTTTAATGGTGATATCCACGCCGGCAGGGAGGTTGAGCTTTTTCAGCTCATCCACTGTCTTGGCAGTCGGCTCGATAATATCGAGCAGACGCTTGTGCGTGCGTTGTTCAAAAGTTTCGTGCGATTTTTTGTCAGCGTGAGGTGACCGTTGCACGGTAAAGCGTTCCACGCGAGTGGGCAGCGGAATGGGCCCGGCGACCCGTGCGCCGGTGCGCTTGACTGTTTCCACTATGTCATGCGCCGACTGGTCGATGACACGGTGGTCAAAGGCCTTAAGTCGAATACGAATTCGTTGTCCTGCCATATAAAAAGAACAATAATCTAAATGGTTATGTACGTGCCGGCTTGACTTTTGCCGTGTCCATGATTGTTGCAACGATGCTGGACGGCACCGGTTCGAAACAAAACGGTTCCATTGAGTAAGCCGCACGGCCCTTTGAGAGGGAGCGGATCGCAGTGGCGTAGCCGAACATTTCAGCCAGGGGAACCTCGGCATTCAACACCGTTGCGCCACTTTTGGCTTCAATGCTTTGGATCTTGCCGCGACGACGGTTCAGGTCACCGAGGAGATCACCCTGATATTCATCAGGGGTGCTGACTTCAACCTTCATGATCGGCTCAAGAAGGATCACGTTGGCTTTTTTGGCTGCTTCCTTCAGGGCAAAAATGCCAGCCATCTTGAAGGCCAATTCGTTGGAATCGACTTCATGGAAGGAACCATCGATAATCTGGACCTTGACATCCACCATCTGGTACCCTGCCATCACACCGCCTTTGATCGCTTCTTCCACTCCATCGATCACGGCAGGGATGTATTCCTTTGGAATTGTTCCCCCAACAATCTTGTTTTCAATCTCGACGCCTTTGCCCCGTTCATTGGGTTCAATGGTGATGACTGCATGACCGTATTGACCGCGACCGCCGGACTGGCGAATGAACTTGCCTTCGCCTTCGGCGGGTTTCGTGATCGTTTCGCGATAAGCAATCTGAGGCGCACCAGCGTTGGCTTCCACCTTGAACTCACGCAGGAGTCGATCACGAATGATTTCCAGGTGCAATTCGCCCATCCCGGCGATGATCAACTGCCCGGTCTCTTCATTGGTAAAGCAACGGAAGGTCGGATCTTCTTCCGCCAGGCGTTGCAAACCTTCGGACATCTTTTCACGGTCAGCCTTTGTTTTCGGTTCGACTGCCATTGAGATGACCGGTTCCGGGAACGTCGGCGGCTCGAGCATGATGTCATAAGACTCATCACAGAGCGTATCACCGGTGGTGATGTTGCGGAGGCCAACCAGAGCGGCGATATCGCCAGCATAAGTTGTTTCCACGTCAATCCGCTTGTCAGCCTGGATCATCATCACGCGGCTGACACGCTCGCGCTTACGGGTGCGGGGATTGTAAATGGTGTCCCCTTTCTTGAGCATGCCGCTGTAAACCCGGAAGAAGACCAGCTTACCAACGAATGGATCAGTCCAAAGCTTGAATGCCAGAGAACAGAACTTGCCATTATCATCGGATTGAACAGGCAACTCGGTTTGGTTCACCGGGTCATGCCCCATTGCGGGAGGAATGTCCAAGGGTGAAGGCAGGTAATCCACCACGGCATCAACCAACGGCTGGACACCTTTCTTTTTGAAGGCAGAGCCGCAAAGAACCGGGACAAGCTCGATTTTGCAGGTTAACCGTCGGATCGCATTCTTCAGGACAGAAACCTCGACTGGCTTGTTTTCGATCACCAGTTCAGCAATGGCATCATCCTTGTTGGAGATGGCGTCGATCAACTCAGCGCGGGCTGCCGCGGCGCGTTCCTTATGTTCCTCCGGAATTTCAGTAACGGTATATTTCAGGCCGACAGGATCGGATTCGTCATAAATCACCGCTTTCTGGCTGACGAGATCAATAACACCCTTCAGGTAATCTTCGCGCCCGATCGGAATAACGACAGGATAGGCATAGGCACCCAGCTTTTTACGCATCTGATCGACGGCGTTTTCGAAATTCGCGCCGGTCCGGTCCATCTTGTTGACGAAAGCAATACGGGGAACTTTGTACTTGGTGGCCTGACGCCAAACAGTTTCAGATTGAGGCTGGACGCCTGCAACCCCGCAGAACACTGCGACAGCACCATCCAGCACACGCATTGAACGCTCCACTTCAGCAGTGAAGTCTACGTGACCGGGAGTATCAATAATGTTGATGCGGTGCGGTATATTCGGGAACAGCTTGTCGATGCCGTCTTCTTTCTGGGTCCAATAGCAAGTGGTTGCAGCGGAAGTAATTGTGATACCACGTTCACGTTCCTGCTCCATCCAGTCCGTGACTGTGTTACCATCGTCGACATCACCCATTTTATGGATCAGCCCTGTGTAAAAGAGGATGCGCTCAGTCGTTGTCGTCTTGCCGGCGTCAATGTGCGCCGCAATCCCGATGTTGCGGGTGCGCTCCTGGGTGTATTGCCGATTGGGCGAATTCACCGGTTTCTTGTTGTCCACTGCTGTTTCCATTTCTTCTTGAGACTAAAAACGCCCCGCTTGTCGCACGGGGCGCGTTTACAATTGTTAAATTCGTTTACCAGCGGAAATGCGCGAAGGCTTTGTTCGCCTGCGCCATCTTATGCACTTCGTCACGCTTTCGTATGGCATTCCCCTGCCCCTGGAAAGCATCCATGATTTCATAAGCCAACGCTTCCTTCATGGTCGTTCCTTTGCGGGCATCTGCAAAATCAACCAGCCAGCGTAAGGCAAGAGCCACCTGCCGCTCGGGCGCGGCCTCCACCGGTACCTGGTAAGTAGCGCCACCAACGCGACGGGCCTTAACTTCCAGGCGGGGCTTGGCGTTATCCACTGCCCGCTGAAGAATCTCCAGCGGATTGGATGCCGGATTTTTCTCAGCCAAATTATCAAAGGTGCCGTAAACGATGCGTTGGGCAACGCTCTTGTTGCCACCCTGCATGACGACATTTACAAGGCGTGAAACCAGCACACTATTGTACTTGGCATCCGCCTGAACACTGCGCCTGACTGCCTGACGTCTTCTCGACATAACAAATTCTTAATTACTTGCCTGCGGGTTTTGCTGCGGCTGCTTTTGGCCGTTTAACACCATATTTGGAACGGCTGACACGACGTTTCTCAACGCCAGCAGCGTCCAGGGTGCCTCTGACAATGTGATACCGAACCCCAGGGAGATCTTTCACACGCCCGCCGCGGACAAGCACAATCGAGTGCTCTTGCAGGTTATGCCCTTCGTCGGGAATGTAGGCTATCACTTCAAAGCCATTCGTCAACCGGACCTTTGCCACTTTTCGCATCGCCGAATTCGGCTTTTTGGGTGTGCGTGTCATCACCTGAAGACAGACCCCACGGCGAAACGGAGCGTTTTCCAAGGCTGGCGACTTGGACTTGTACTTCAACTTGTTTCGCCCTTTTCGGACGAGCTGATTAATTGTCGGCATTAGCTGCTTTCAAAAACTGTTTACGACCGCTTCCCCGACCTCTGGAGAAACGGAGCGCGAATATTATCACTCAAAATTTACGTTGCAATAGCTATTTGAAAAAATTTTGCTTTTTCAAAGCCCTGCAATCGGGAAAACAAATCGCCCTTCAAGGCAAGGCCGAAAAGCCTCCACCTTTCAGACAAATCCGAGCGCTGATTTGAGCGCCTCCACCCCCTCAGATCATCCCAGAGACTCTCGCTTTGGGAGAGGGGAGGAGGACATTAGCAAATTTGTGGATGAAATCCACAGAAATTATTAAAAATTCAAGTGGACTTTCGTTCTGCCCATTATTTGGGACCGCTCGCCTGCTCAATGGAGATTCACTATTCCCCTTTTGAGGACGCCGAAGAAAGCTGGTTCAGGAGTGTGGTCGGCGCGGGGCCATCGTGAGCGACCACTGTGTAAATCAATTTGAGCGGCACGTTTTTACGCAACTGGATCGGGTTGGGAGCCACAATGCAGGGATTGATCATTCCGATGCCAGGGATGTTATGCCAAAGCGTTTTCGGATTGGATGGGTGATTGATGATCGCCAACCCCGCAACCTTCCCGCTCTTGGAACGAAAAGAGAAATCATACCAGTTTTTGTCAGGCCAATCTGAGTCAGGTTTCATATGGTGAGGCGCAGGCAGATTAACAGTCCCGTCCGGAGAACTGATAATCAGGTTTTCCGATTTTGGGACTCTGGCGCAGAAGCCGCTGAAAGCCCATTGCGGAAGCTTGATATCTTCAGCAGGGGTCAATGTATATTCGATTCGGAGAACATTGGCTGATTCCCGGATGGAAGCGATTGTCTTTACCTCTTCCCTGATCATGACATGGTCCTCTGCACGCCACTCATTATTAGCCACAAATGTTGCCGACGATTCAGTGGTCGAGATGGCCGTGCCGACATTAACAATCTTTCGATTTTGCTTTGGCGCATGCTCGCCCCAGCCCCAGAAATCAGCCGATTTTGTCCCATGCATTTCAACCCAGGCAAAAAATATTCCACGGTGATGAAGATGATCTGAAGGGGCGACATCTGTGATTGTCACGCCCTTCGGCGTGACCAGTGGATGAAAATAGCAGGCACTCTCAATTGGCACCCTGGAATCTTTAGGTTTCTCCAATTGATAGGTGACTAACGGGCGATCCTCACCAAAAACTTCGATTTTTCCATCAGCGACGCGGGTGTTGAAACTTGCTCCATTCGCGTTGTTCACGGCAAAAAGCAGGCAAATAGAAAAAGTGAGGCTTCGAGAGGTAGACATGATAAAGCTCATTGCGGGATTGTAATCGATCTCTTATGAGTTTGACACTTTAAAGCGGATCTGTCCGGAGCTTGCCGAGAGATGCACTTTGCCGTTTATTGTTGAGAAATGTTTAGACCTGAGGATCTGTTCACGCTTTCCGAAACTAATCACGCATCAATTTTCACAAACTGCATTGATGCCTGGGATGCACTGAAAGGGCTGAAGAACTATATCAAAGAACATCTGCGCCCAGGATTGCATCACATCAGCGAAGGACGTTGTTATATTGGTGAGCATGTCTATATTGGCGAAGGCACGGTTGTTGAAGAAGGTGTCATGATCAAAGGGCCTGCTATCATTGGAAAAAACTGCCAGATTCGACATAATGCGTATATTCGTGAGGATGTTATTATTGGAGACGGTTGCGTGATTGGAAATGCCTGCGAGTTCAAGACCGCTTTTCTTTTTAATAACTGTCAGGTCCCGCATTTCAGCTATGTCGGTGACTCTATTTTGGGATATAAAGCCCACCTCGGCGCCGGGGTAAAAATTTCAAACGTCAAACTTGTCCCGGGAAATGTAACCGTGGAAAAAAATGGTTTCCCCTTTGATACGGGACTGCGTAAGTTCGGCGCCCTTCTTGGTGACCATACTGACATCGGCTGTAATTCTGTCCTGAATCCCGGAAGCATCATCGGGAGGAATTCTGTTATTTATCCAAATACCAATTGGCGGGGAATTCTTCCCCAAAACAGCATCGCCAAAAATCGTGCTGAACAGGAAGTTGTTACGAGACGGCCCAGATGATCAGCATTGTTGATACTCAACCCTCCGGACCGGATCTCGTGGAACAAGTCCGCGAAATTTTTTCGCCAACGGGGATACTTTCGCGGGCAAGCAATTTCGAGTACCGCCCCCAGCAACAGGAAATGGCGGTCGCGGTGGCGCGTGCATTAAAAACCCGCCAGCATCTTCTGGTCGAAGCAGGCACCGGCGTCGGCAAAAGCCTTGGCTACTTGATTCCATCCATTCTTTTTGCAGTCGCGAATCACAAAAAAGCGATCATCTCCACCCATACGATCAATCTCCAGGAGCAGTTGATTGGAAAGGATCTCCCCCTACTCGAAAAAATTCTTCCGGTCTCATTCAGCTACACCATGCTCAAAGGTCGCCAGAATTACCTTTGTACCCGTCGATTGCACAAAGCGATGCTCCAAGCAGACGCACTTTTCACCTCCCCTGAAATCGAGGAGTTGAAACGGATTTTTGAATGGTCCAAAAAAACAGATGATGGAAGCCTGTCTGACTTTGAAATCGAACCGGACCCGAAAGTCTGGCAACAGGTCTGTTCCGAGCGAGGGTTGTGCTCACCGAAAATCTGTGGTCGTGAATCAGATTTTTCCCGCGATCATGGCGTCTGCTTTTTCCAACGTGCCCGGAGCCGCATTCTTTCTTCCGATGTCCTGGTGTTGAACCACACCTTGTTTTTCATGCATTTGGGCGGTTTGGATGAAGAAGTGGGTGAAGGCATTCTCTTCAAGAACGATTTTGTTATCTTTGATGAGGCACACACAGTGGAACAGGTCGCTTCCCGGCACATTGGCAGCAGTGTGAGCAATGCCCAGGTCCGTTTTGCCGTTCACCGACTCTGGAACCCACATACCGAAAAAGGATTGCTGGCCCTGCTCCGGGAAGGAAACGCAGTCCGCCTGGTCAGCGAATTGCTTGGAGAAGTGCAGGCGTTTTTTGCCTCTGTCGAAGAGGCCTGCAATGAACTCCATAAAAGTGGCAGTCGCATGACAACTCAGGAACGCAACCGAGCCTGGACAGAACTGCGTGTTCGCCGATCTGATCTGGTGCAGGACCGGGTGACACTTCCTTTGCAGCGTGTGCGTGAGGTCGTAAGCAATTTGATTAAAACCTGCAACGATAAGGATACCGCCCAGGAACTGCTCGAATGTAATCGGAGATTGGTGGAAATTTACGAATCGGTTAAAGTTTTTTTATCCCAACCAGAGGAGACATACGTTTATTGGGTGGAACGAGGTGGAAAAACGCAACGCAATCTTGGATTGCATGCAGCGCCTGTGGATGTTGCGGCATTTCTTCGCGCAAAATTCTTTGAGAGTGAAACCTCGGTGATCATGACGAGCGCCACGCTTTCGACCGAATCGGGTGGCTCCCGTGAGAGTGGCAAAAGCAGGGGCCTCGACTATTTTGCAGGACGGATCGGCGGAGAAAAGGCCACCGCGCTTCAGGTGGGCTCTCCTTTCGATTATGAAAAGCAAATGAAGCTTTTCGTCATAGGAAAAATGCCTGACCCACGCGAACCCGGGTATGAAGACGCTCTGGTGCACTGGATTGAACATTTCATCCGAATGACCCAGGGAAAGGCATTTGTTCTCTTCACGAATTTTAGCCTGATGCAGCAGGTTGGAGAACGAATGCAGCCCTTTTTCAAGGAACTGCACGTTGAATGCTTTATTCAGGGCACCGGCACCCCCAGAACCTTGATGCTGGAAAAATTCAAGGCGGATGTGAATTCCGTCCTGTTCGGGACTGATAGTTTCTGGCAAGGTGTGGACGTACCCGGTGAAGCTCTTTCAAATGTGATCATCACACGGCTCCCTTTTGCGGTGCCGGACCATCCGTTGATCGAAGCGCGAATCGAACAAATCGAAGCGCGCGGTGGGAATTCATTTAGTGAATTTTCACTTCCGGAAGCGATTTTGAAATTCCGACAAGGTGTTGGAAGACTGATCCGGACGAAAAGCGATTCCGGGATTGTGGTTGTGCTGGACAATAGAATTTTATCCAAAAAATATGGTCGCTCATTCCTTGATGCAGCTCCCAAATGCAACCTGGAAATTGTGTAACCCTCCATGGCACGGGGTAAAGTCAGCGCAGGATTACTGATGTACCGGTTACGGGATGGTGTGGAGTTTTTTCTGGCTCATCCAGGAGGTCCTTTTTTTGTCTCCAGGGATGAAGGTCATTGGACCATTCCCAAGGGTGAAGTGCATGAAGGGGAGGAATTACTGGAAACGGCAAAAAGGGAATTCCAGGAGGAAGTGGGCATTCCTTCGTCAGGCCCATATCTCGAATTGGGAAGCATCCGGCAAAAAGGTGGCAAGCTGGTTCATGGCTGGGCTTTTGAAGGAGCCTGGGATGACAACTCGATCCATCTATGCAATACATTCCGGATGGAATGGCCTCCTTATTCCGGCAAATGGCAGGAATTTCCAGAGATTGACCGGGTGGCTTTTTTCAAACTCGACGAAGCCCGCCGCAAAATCAAACCTACCCAAATGCAATTTATTGATCGATTGCTTCAATCCCTCGGGACGAATCGATAACCTTCTCCCCATTTCTCAATGATCTCAGTGGTAATCCCAACGCTGAATGAGGCGAAGTGTCTTGCCAGCACAATCGAAGCCCTGAAGCAGGAGAACGCATCCTCAGAAATCATCGTGGTGGATGGAGGGAGCATTGATGAAACAGTGGAGATTGCACGGCAATTTTCCGTTCGGCTGTATCAGGCAACTCGCCATCGAGCCCGCCAAATGAATCTTGGCGCCTCTCACGCGAGCGGTGATATCCTCTTTTTCCTCCATGCGGACACCAGATTGCCCGAAAATGGGTTAACGTTGATCTCCAAAGCCCTGGCAAACTCATCAGTAGTCGGTGGCGCATTCCAGCGCATTTTTGATTCCCGTTCTTTGATCCTGCATGGAACCTGCATGCTGGCCCGCGTTCGAAATTCTCTGATCGGGTGGCATCTGGGTGACCAGGGTATTTTCGTGCGCAAGAATGTTTTTGAAGCGTTGGGAGGGTTTCCAGAAATACCGCGTTTTGAAGATTTGGAGCTTTCGAGGAAAATGGGGAAAGTCGGCAAACTGGTCACTCTTAGCCCCCCCGTTATCAGTTCCGCCCGCCGTTTTGAGAAGGAAGGTCCGGCGCTGCGCTCAATAAAAGATTTTTTTCTGAAGTGCCAATATCTCCTCACAGGAGTATCGAATAAGCCTTAAACTGATGCGCTTTTGCACTCCTCAACTCCTGATATTGATTCTCTTTTCATGGAGTGCGATTCAGGTTCAGGCAGCAGACCCAACCCTTCAATGGAGCGTCTTCAGGCCGGGTGATTCTTTCTCAACCATCACCATCAGTCCCCGAGGCAAGGTTTGGGTCAAGCAAACGCAGGAACCCACGGCTTATTGGTTTGATGGTTACACCAACGGCGCGTTGAGCCTTCCGGAGACGGGCAATTATCGAGTGCATGAAAGTCGTTCAAGCCAGCTCTGGACAATTGCCCCCAATGGTTTGCTGCTGTTTGAGAAAGGCCGCTGGTTAACACATGAAATCGTCGATGTCAGAAACGAACTCATGGGGAATCCCCTCCGCCAGATTCGCCAAATTTCACTTCTGCCCCTCGAAATAAATCATGTTCTCCTCCTGCTATCGGACAAGCTTCTCCTTTACGAAGCTGTTCCCCGGCGTGTCACCATTCTTAAATTGGCAAGCCAGACCGGGTTGGGCCAGTTCAATGAAATGCGCGAATCAGCCGACGGCGGGATTTGGCTCTCCGGCATGAATGGTTTGGCTAAAATCGCAGGACCACTCCGCAACATGGGGACGAACCTTTCCTGGACAGAGTACCTGCTTCCTCCAGCAAGCCCGATTCAGAACCTGCAGGTCCCTTGGGAAGGGGCAGATGGAAGCGTGACAACCCTTGGTTTCAATGAGCTGGACAACGGGGAAAAATATAAGATCACCTTCAACGGCACTTTGCAGGCAGAGCCTATTCAAGGAGAACGGTTGAGGCAGTTGTGGACAAGTTGGGACCAGTCCATATGGGCTTACAACTTTAACGCGCTCTACAGACGTTCTGGCGATCTTTTTGTTCGCGAAGGGTTGCTGACCGCCAACTACGATGTCCATGTTGAAACCAATGGGGTGTTCTGGATCGCTTCATCGGAAGGGCTCATCAGGTATGCCCCTTCCATATGGCGACCGCCCGTTAAATTTGCGCCACTCCAGGTCCCTGTTCACGCGGTGCTTCGGTCCAGGACTTCCCGCACGTTTTGGATAGAGACTGCCGAAGGATTGGTGCGGGATTTTAACGACCAAATGGACCTTGTTCCCTGGCCTGCTGATTTCGAGTTACACCCGCTTGGGGAAAGTCGTTTGTTTGAATTACCGGATGGACGACTTGTGATTGATACTGAAGATCGGACTTTCCAGTTGAGGAGTGATTCCTGGAGCTTTGAAAACCTCCACCCCCTCTTACCCGGAAAAATTGTTGGTCAGGCCCAGGATGGACAACTCTTCGTTTCAGGAGCGGGGACTAACGCCACCAATCTTTACCTGTTTGATGGGAATTCCCTCTCTCCCCTCACTTTGGAGATTCCGGGGGGCAGCGAAGCAATTGCTTCCATTCATTTCGCGGGCGAGATGCCGAATGGTGATCTCTGGATTGCCGCTGATAATAATTTGTGGCATCGCCGGGCAAATTCGACCATGAACCGAGCGCTTCCTCTCGAGCGCGGCCTTGGTGAAAAAATTCAGTGGGTTGTCCAAATGTTTGGGGATCGAACCTGGTGCGCCAGCAGTGATACCCTCTTTGAACTCAAGGGCAGAAGCTGGGAACCTATCTACTCTCCGGGACAACGAATCACAGGAATCACCAAAGGAGAGGATGGTGCAGTCTGGCTTGGCACTGTCGGGGCTGTTCATCGCTTACAGAATGGAACCTGGGTCTCCCACTCGCATGAGGAAGGCTTGACCACACGGCCTGTTTACTCGGTATACTTCGACACGGAGCATGGTATTTTGGCCGCGACCGCCCAGGGGCTGTTGCAATTTCACTCCTCCGCCGACATCGATCCACCACAAAGTCTTCCTGCCGATGTGCAAACGTTTCGGGATGGGACTGAAGTGATCACCACTGCGTTCTTCCGGGGGCTGGATCGCTGGGAATATACCCCTTCAACTCGATTGCTTTATTCCTGGAGATTGGATGAAGGGGGCTGGTCTCCATTCACCAACCATCAATTTCGGGTCTTCAAGGATTTGGGGCCGGGTCAGCATAAAATTGATATCCGGGCAATGGACCGTTCCGGAAATGAAGATCCACTTTTTGCGACGGTTACTTTTTCAGTCGTGTTGCCCTGGTTCAAAGACCCGCGTTTGGTGGCGGTTTCTCTCCTGGGCATTTCACTGGTCCTGTTCTTTGCCGGGGTGGCGGTAAACAAACATGTTCAACTGAAAAGAAGTTATGCCGAAGTGGAACTGAAAGTCCGGGAACGCACCTCGCAGCTGGAAAAAGCTCACCAGGAATTGCTTCACAGCCAGAAAATGAGCGCCCTTGGAACGTTGGCGGCGGGAATTGCTCACGATTTCAACAACATCCTTTCAATCATCAAAGGTTCCGTTCAGGTGATTGAATCCAATCCTGAAGATAAGGAAAAAATCAAAACCCGCGTCTCTCGTATTCTGACAGTTGTCGATCAAGGCAGTGGAATCGTGAAGGCAATGCTTGGTTTGGGACGTGTCACGGAAAAAGATTTTATCGAGTGCAATCCCGGTGAAATCGTGGAGGAACTGGGGAAAATTGCGTCAGACCGTTATTCCAACGAAGTCGTCATTGAGATCCACTCAGCCCCTGGTCTGCCCAGGATCATTTGTGCACGGGAGATTCTGCAGCAGATGGTGCTCAACCTCGTCATGAACGCGGTGGACGCCATCGGAGGGCAGGGCCGTGTTCTCCTCCAAACGGAATTATTGGTTAATTTGCCTTCGGATCTGATCCTTCAACCTGCGCCATCGGCCAGTTATATCGCAGTTTCAGTTAAAGATGATGGAATCGGCATCCCTCCACAAAATATTGAGCGCATTTTTGAACCTTTCTTCACCACTAAAGCCTTTTCCTCGCGGCGTGGGACAGGCCTTGGCCTTTCCATGGTTTATGAATTGGCCAAACAGATGGGATACGGGATTAACCTGAAAACAGAGGTCAATAAAGGCTCGACTTTTACCATCCTCCTGCCTGCTTCTAAAGCCCATTAATTCTCCACCAAGGAATCCAAATCCATCCCAACGACGTTTTTTTGGCTTTTTTTTCGGAATCAGGCCAAAAGGCCAATGTGAATAAACTGAGAACTGCTGTGAAAAACTCCCAATAACATCTCATTGTGAAATAATTTGTTTCAAAGCAAGGTTGTTTCCGCGCGAAAAACGCTGAAAATATGCACATTTTCAAAGCCCTTGAGAAAGTCAGGCAGGCCTCATCCGATACAAATCAGAGAAGGCCGGGAGTAGTTTTGGAATAATTTTATTCGAGACTTTTACCTAGTTATTCACCAGAATTATTCACTGGATTTTTACCTTTTTTAAGGGAAACCCTGAAGGTCATGGCAGGATGAACGCTGAAGCTGTTGAACTTGCGATTAATGCGCTGGGAGAAACCCGTCGTCTCCTGGAAAAAGTCGTCACCTCTTCCGAGTCTTTTGATTATAACGAAGCCAGGGCTGGCTTGCTTCAGCTTGAAAAACAAATCCGCACGCTCAGCCAGTTACAAGCCCGGTTACAACCGATTTCCACCGGCAAGATCCTCAAATTCCCGGCGAACTCGCTTCCCTCGACTCATTAAGAAAATCAACCTTGGCGCTCAGTTCGGGGGTCAGGAAATGATCCGGATTCACAATCTGGACCTTGATCTGCAATGTTCCCTTTTGGCGATTTGCTTCCGGGGCTTTTTCCGCAACGTATCCTTCATAAGTTTTATCAGGATAGGCTTCAGGACTCACGCGGCATTTTTGGTTCAGGAAAACCTTCCCCACATCCGCTTCATTAAGATCGATCTCCACTTGCAAATCCCTGGTATTCGCCAGGGCAATCAACGCAGTGCTTGGACCACGTGTTCCACCAAAACTTTGAGGAGTGACCAGCTCATTTGGATCCACTAGTTTTTCCAGCACCACCCCATCAATGGGTGAACGAATCACAGTCCAGTCAATCCAGTTCCTGATCCCTTCAATTTGTCCTTCGATCTCAGTGATGATTGCTCGGGCGCTGGTGACATCCAGCCTCATATTGTCAAGCATTTGGCGCGATTCGATACTCTCCTCTGCCAGGCGCGCAACTCTGTCGTAATTCAGTTGTGCGCGTTCAAGGTTCGCTTTTGCACTGGCAAGGCGGCCTTCCGTTTCCTTTAATCGCGCCTTATACTCTGCATCATCCAGCAACACGACCACCTGATTGTTTGTGACGGTGTCCCCCTTTTTAACCCCAATCCATTTCACCACCCCCATGAAGCGCGGACTTAGCTCAATCCGCTCACGATTAATAATATAGCCACTAACAGTCAGCAGAACATCCCCGCTCTTTGGCGCAACTGCGTTCGAGGGAACAGCTGATGTCGATGTCACTGAAGCGGTGATTTTTGTTGAGGCGGCATCAGCACTTTTTGCCCCCTTCGGCATTCGTCGTTCGTCCGTTTCGGGCCGAGGCCATGCGTAATAAATTGCCACTGCGGTAATTACCAGCACTCCCAGGAAAATAATCCAAACTGGTTTCTGTGGCCGGACCTTTGATGATTCCGGGATCTGTAATTGGCTGACGCGGTCCGGTTTCATAACGATTTCAACGAAGCAATCACCGGCAAGCGTGCTGCCCTTAATGCCGGAAAGAGGCTCCCGATCAATCCGACAATCACGGAAAATATCAATCCCTTCATGATCAGCGCAGGCGTGATGGAAAAGTCAAAAACCACTTCACTAAAATTTTCAAAACTCAGGGTTCCGGTGGAGTAGCCATTCATGGGGAGAGATAACAGACAACCCAAAATCCCCCCCAGCAAACTCAGGAACGCTCCCTCAAGCAAAAAGCTAAGCAACACCGTTCGTCGCCTGTACCCAAGCACCCTTAACGTTCCAACTTCCCGTGTGCGGGCACCAACACTCGCGTACATCGTGTTCATCGCCGCAAAAATCGCGCCTACAGACATTGCAGTGGCAAGGAAATTTCCCAAAAAGCGAATGGGAGTCGCTGTCATTGTCTGGCTTTTGTAATAATCTGTTTCCCGCAATCCCCTTAGTGGAAGGCGCTTGTCTGTTTCAAGCCGATTGGTGATCGCTGCTGCCGCAGCGGCATTTGAAACCCTCGCCAACACTGTGGAATAAAACTCTCGATCAAAGACCGACCTTGCTTCATCTGCATCCATCCAGATCTCCGAGTCAAATGCACTCTTGCCCGCCTCAAGCCAGCCTACCACCGTTAGCTCCTGGCCTGCTGTCTTGAATTTGTCCCCGATCTGAAGTTGCGCAAAACGTCCCGCCAATCTTTTGCTGGCCACCACTTCCCGTTTGCCGGGAGAAAGCCATCGTCCTTCAACCAGTTTCACCTGTGGCCGAAGCTCCAAGCCGGCCGGTGAAACGCCGCGCACCAGCACATTGGCCTCTCCTCTCCCCTCCTTGCGCGGCAGGTTTATCAACACCAGCACATCCGCCGAGATCAGCGGCTGGCCTTTGGCATCTTTATCGATCCCTTCCACAAATTTAAGCAATTGAAGTTGTTCACGTGTCACCTGGCTGCTGGATTCGGCGGTGGAGCCCTTCCGCACAATCAGCAAATTCCGTTCATCCCCGGTATTTGCGCTGTTTTGCTGCAAACCCACCGCCAGCGCCTGCACCATCATGTAAACTGCCACCACCAGCGCGATTCCCAATATCGTTGCCAGGGTGGACCGCCATCGCACCAGAACATTCCGGATATTATATGTGATGGGAAGTGCCATTAGAGTGAAATTTCTCTGCTCATTAATCCAACGTTTTCAACCCCTCCACCACGCTCATCCGGGCCACGGAAATCGCCGGCGCAATACTCGATACAATTCCCAGGCTCGCGGCCACAAGGCATGATACCCCAATTATTTTTGGCGTGACTTCCAGCACAACAAAAATGCCATTCGTCAATTTTGAAACATCCAGATAGGTAAACAGGCAATACGCACCGCCAACTCCAAGCACCGCTCCCGCCATCGCCAGTCCAAAACTCTCCGCCAGGATAAAACTGAACAATTCCCTGCGCCTGAAACCCAGTGCCTTCAAAACCGCCAGCTCACGAAATCTTTCCCTGATGGCCATGCTCATGGTGCTCGCGCTGACCAGCACCAATGTGAACACCACCACTGAACAAATGGAATGAATCAACAATTTGATGTTCCCCATCATCGAGACAAAGCTGAGTTGAAAAGCCCGTTCCGTTTCTGCCCGGACTTCCGCGGAAGTATTGGCAAACGCTTTATTGATCGCCTCCACAACCGGGCCGACCTGTTCAGTGCTGGTCGCCCGGATCCACCACGTCCCCACTTGTCCTCCACCTGAGAGTTCATCCAGGTATTTGTGATGGAAAAAAATGTTTCGATCATCAATTGTCCCCTGGTAAATCCCTGCCACCCGCATATCCAGGTCATACGGCCAGAACGTTCCTCCCAGTTGAAAACGATCCCCCACTTTGATTCCATACTTCTCTGCCGTGACTTTGCCCACAATGCAGGTCGTTCTCTCTGCCTGAAAGGCGGCCAATTGATCAGCAGGCATTTTCGCATCTTCCATCACTTGGAACAGTGTTGCCGGGTCAACCGCAAACTGGGCAAAGGTCATCGCTTGTTCTCCCTTGTAAGTGCCTCCAAACCAGGTAAATGGGGTGACCGCCAGGACTCCCGGAATTTTTTCAATCGTCGCACGCTGGCGGGCAGGCAGCAGATTCGCCAGGGAAATTTTGTTGCGCGCAATAATCCGTGAAGCCGTCCCTAAATCCTCTGGCGGGACAGTCAGCTCCCTCACTCCCACCAATAAGGTCACCAGCAGGAACAGGCTCACCGCCACGCTTACCACTGACAACGCCGCACGGCGTCGGTTTCGAAAAGCGTTCTTGGCGATAAATCCTGTAATGCTCATCGCTTATTCCGCGAATTCTCCCTTTTCCAGATGAATGGTCCGAGTGCCAAATGCCGCCGCCTTCGGGTCATGGGTCACCATAATGACGGTTTTTCCTGCGTCCCGGCAGAGGGATTGAAGTATGTGCAGAACTTCCTGCGCGGAATTTGAATCCAGGTTCCCTGTCGGTTCATCTGCCACAATCAACTTTGGATCGGTCACCAGGGCCCGGGCAATGGCCACTCGTTGCTCCTGTCCGCCGGAGAGTTGCTTTGGCAAATGGTGCATCCGTTCTCCCAACCCCACCAAATCCAACGCCGTCGCCACCTGTTTTTTCCGTTGCTTCCGATTCAGCTTGGTCAACAACAATGGCAGTTCCACATTTTCAAACGCTGTCAGCACCGGAATCAAATTAAATGTCTGGAAGACAAACCCCACGTTTTGGTTTCTCCAATCCGCCAGCTCAGACTCATTCAATTTTGCCACATTGACATTCTGCACCCAGCATTCGCCGCTGCTGGGACGATCCACACCCGCAATAATATGCAGCAACGTCGATTTCCCAGAACCTGACGGTCCCATTAAGGTCAAAAACTCCCCTTCGGAAATGGTCAGGCTAATCCCATTAAGGGCCGTAACATTGATTTCTCCCTGGCGATATATTTTGAATAACTCGCGAATGGTGACGATAGCAGTCGACTGGCTGTCTTGCCCGGAGCGAACAGGAGAATGAGCGACCGTGAGAGAGTCCACTCCCGTAAAATATAGACTTTTAACCACGAAGCAAGCACCTTGTGAAATTTTTCACAACCTCGGCATTTGCCTTGCAGAAACTCCTACTTGCAAAGCAATATTCCTGGATTACATTCCGCCGTCCCGACTCGGTGAATAACCCTATCAGGTATCAGGGAACTACCTGAATTGGTTCAAGCCCCTCCTCGTCGATGATCGCCCTGCATGAGCAGAGCGTTTGTTCAAAAACCAAAAGGAGAACCGTCTCCTCAAAATTCTATCGATGAAGTTACACGCCTTATTTTGCCGTTTTGTCGGGACCTTGTTCCTGTTGGGGACACTATCCTCCTCAGTCACGGCGCTCCTCGCAGAAACAGACCCAAAATTTTATGCGGTGGAGGTCAGCGCCGCTACCCAGGTTTCACCTGCCCGGGTGAATTTGGAATGGCCTGCTGATCCCAACGCGACAACTTATACCATTTCCCGTAAGGCGCCCTCTGCCAGTTCCTGGACTCAAGTGGGGACACTTCCCGGAACTGCGGTTTCCTTTACCGATTTAAATGTCACGTCGGGAACTTCTTACGAATATCAAATCGTCAAAAATACAACGCTTGGTTACAAGGGACACGGCTTCGTTCTCGCTGGCATTAATGCCCCTCTTGAAGACGTTCGTGGAAAGGTCATCCTTCTTGTGGACAATACCCACGCTTCCGCCCTTTCAGCAGAACTTTCCCGTCTTCAGCAGGACCTCATCGGTGATGGCTGGTCTGTCATCCGCAAAGATGTTTCGAGGAACGATTCCGTGCCTTCCATTAAAAACATCATTAAAGCCGAATACAATGCTGATCCGAACAATGTAAAAGCTGTATTTCTTTTTGGGCATATCGCCATTCCCTACTCGGGCAATTTTAACCCGGACGGACATGACGACCATAACGGAGCATGGCCAGCTGATCTGTATTATGGCGACATGGATGGCACATGGACCGATATCAGCGTGAATAACGCCTCCGCTCATCGCCCCGCCAACCACAACGTGCCCGGCGACGGTAAATTCGACCACACCGAGATCCCCTCCAACGTGGAACTCGCGGTCGGACGTGTGGATTTGTTCAACATGACCTGCTTTGCTAATAAGTCTCCCTCCCGCAGCGAACTCGATCTGCTTCGGCAATACCTCAACAAGGATCATTCGTTCCGTCATCGTAAATTTACCCTCGCTCGACGCGGATTGGTCTGTGACAACTTTGGTGAACGGGACGGCGAAGCCTTTGCCGCCAGTGGCTGGAGAAATTTTGCGCCTTTCTTCGGCGCCAGCAACACTGTCAAGGTTCCCTACGGGACTTTCTTCAGCACGTTGAACTCACAGGATTACCTTTGGTCTTACGGTACAGGTGGAGGAAGTTACTACACCTGCAATGGAATTGGAGGTTCGGATGACTTCGCCTTGAACGATATCAAAACGGTTTTCACCATGTTTCTCGGCAGCTACTTTGGTGACTGGGACAATGAAAGCAATTTTCTCAGGGCCCCTCTCGGATCCAGCAGTTATACGCTGACCGCTTCCTGGTCCGGTCGCCCTCATTGGTTTTATCATCATATGGGGCTTGGCGCGCCGATTGGACACAGCACAAAGCTTAGCCAGAACAATCCCTATAACGGTCTCTATGGTGGTCCTGGCTATGGCTCGCGAATGGTCCACGTGGCATTATTGGGAGACCCCACCCTCCGAATGCACCCCGTAATTCCACCTTCCAATTTGAATGTTGCCCTCTCCGGCAGCAGCGCCACTTTGAGCTGGACCGCTTCAACAGACACTGATCTTGTTGGCTATCATGTTTATCGGGCAAGTTCTCTGAACGGAACCTTTACTCGCCTGACATCGACACCGGTAGCAGGAAATAATTTCATCGATTCGGTGGCTGCCGGTTACACTTACATGGTGCGGGCGGTCAAGCTGGAGAAATCCGGAAGCGGCTCATATTACAACGCAAGCCAGGGAATTTTTGCCGGGAATGGCTCAACAGGTTCCACCCCTCCACCTCCCACTGTCACGATTCCATCAGCGCCTTCGATGCTCGCTGCGCTGCCTTTGAGTCCAAGCCAGATCACATTGTCATGGGTCGACAATGCAAATAATGAAACAGCCTACAAAATTTATCGCAAAGTAGGAGTGAATGGCACCTATGCCTTGGTGGCCACCCTCGCTGCGAACAGCGTCACCTATGCCAACAGCGGCCTTGCAGCGGGAACCCAATACTATTTCAGGATCGTGGCATCAAACAGCGCAGGGGATTCCAGCTTTTCCAACGAGAGCGTCGCTTCCACCCATCTGGCCACGGTTGCTGCGCCAGTCATCACACCGGGAGGCGGCTCATTCACCGGCAGTGTCACTGTCTCGATTACAGGGCCGGCTGGTTCAACCATTCGATACACAACAAATGGGACTGTTCCAGTTGCCACTTCAACAGTTTATTCTGCGCCATTTGCGCTCAAAGCTTCCGCCACCGTCAAAGCCAGGGCATTTGCCACTGGATTAAACGAGAGCAGCGTCTCTTCTTCAACATTCGCAGTCTCCCAGCCCACCAGTCTGGTTTACCTTCCCACCAAGCTTGGTTGGCGCGGGGCTGATTGGGTGCGGAAAGGAAATTGGAAAGGCGAATACGGTTCGGAAGGGTATAACGTCATTGGAAACGCCGCCAAGATTCCTTCCTCTGCTCATATTCGTTACATCGGACACCTCGAGCATCTTTGGCAATCGTCCACCAGCGATGTTCGCGCCCTGGAAAAAATCAACAGCACAGACCGCGTTGCGGGTTGCTACTACTCATCCACCAGCTTCGATGTCGAAATTGACCTTATCAATACCGGCAAAAGACTGGCTCTTTATTTTGAAGATTGGGACCGTCTCGGCCGCTCTCAAAAGGTGGAGGTGTTCGATGCTGTCTCAGGATCACTCCTTCATTCCTACACAATGAGCAATTTCGGAGATGGAGTTTACCTGAACTACGATTTTCATGGGCGCATTCGTATCAGGGTCACACGCCTTGCCGGACCCAACGCAGTGATGAATGGCCTTTTCATCCGCTGGATCGGCTCCGTTCTCTAAACTGAACACACCGCATGCGCCAGGGTGCTGAGTTGCCCCGGTGTGTGCGAACTTGAAATAACAAAGCGGAAATAAATCTCCGAACCCCCTCCCGGATATCGGAGAAGTGAAGGATAAATCCCTGCTTTCAACAATCGCCCTCTCATTCTTGAAGCAGATTGTTCATCCTTCATCGGAATAAAAAGGATCGGCCCAGGGTTCCGTTCCCATTTAAATCCACCCTTTTCAAGTTCACTGGCCAGATGATCGCAACGGTTATGCAAAGCGTTTCTTAAACGAGGGTGCGCAAGGATCGAAATGCTTTTTTTGGCCACTGCCATGAACGGCAATGGAGGCGGAGTGCTGCCGGTAAAAGCCCGGCTTTTAACAACCACCTTTCTGCAAAACTCCTTCCCTCCAATAATTGCGCCGCCAAAGGCGCCAAAAGCCTTCCCCAAAGTCACGGTTTGAATCACCCGCTCCCGTTTAATCCCCCAGTGCTCAATCGTTCCTCTTCCGTTCTCTCCCAGGACCCCTGCCGCATGCGCATCATCAATCATCAACCAAACCCGCTCCGAAGCGGTCACCTTGACATATTCAGCAAGTGGCGCGACTGCCCCATCCACAGGAAACATTCCGTCTGTTAGCAGAATCGCCCGGCTTCCAGAGGGCAGCTTCCGGTAAAGTTTGGCCACACCTGAGGAGGATCGATGCTCAAATTTCAGAATTTTTCCTGCCTTCAAATGCAACGCCGCATCCTGCAAGGAAGCATGCGCTCTGGCATCTATCCAGACCTGGCCAAAATCCCCTGCCATCCCTTGCGCTGCGATGAGGTTCGTCAAATAACCATTGGAAACGATCAAAGCAAATTCTGCTGCAAAAAAGCGGGCCATTTTCTGCTCTACTTCCGTATAAAGGGGGTGATTCCCGGTCGTCATTCGAGAAGCCGAAACAGACATCTGAGATGCTGCGGCCCGAATCAATGCCCTTCCCATGATTCCTGATCGGGCAAGGCGGAAATAGTCGCACCCTCCAAAATATAAAAGCTTTCTGGGACCGGACTTAATCCTGACCTTTACATGATTGACCCCTGCCAACTCAATGGCCTCGGGCAATAAATCGATTTCGTTCACTCAATCCGCAATCGATAAATTCGGTTCGTTTCAGCTTTCGGCTGCATCACCTCGATCAACCGGTTCTCTGGAGAACTGAGCGGCTCACCGATGGCATTCCACCCGCTTCCGATCCCCCCTGTAAATTCCAATTGAAATGTCCGTCCGGGCGTCACTCCCACAACAATGGCTTCATTTTCTTCATCCAGCCTGAACCCGGCAATGCTGTTCAAAGTAAGCAGGTGAAAATAGTAAATCTCAGATGGAGTATGGATCGGCTGGTTTCCAGCCCCGTTGGAGGAACTATCGATCAATCTGACCCCGATGGTATAAAGACCCGGTTTATCAACAACCATCTTCCTGCCATGAATATGCCCCCAGGGGTCAGAACCGGGAGATTTATCGCTGTCACTCAAGTTGATTCGCGCGGAGCCATTCGTCGTTCCCGCCTCCAGGCTGAGCAGAACAACCTCGTCGATAGCAGAAAGCGTCTCCCAAAGCGAAAACCGTCCCCCCTCCGGTCCGCTCAAGGAAACAAACTCCAGCTCAATATAGGAACCGAGGGCTGCATGCCCCGCCGCGGGACCTCCCAGATCGGAAGTTGCTGCCAGTGCCGTAAATGGCGCTCCAATAAAATATTGCCCACGATAAAACGAACTCGTCGTGGATGGGATCAGGTGAAAAAAATAGCCGGAATTTGTTTCGTAACTGCTTCCATTTTGAAAAACCAGCCTGCTCCCTTCCTCCGGAGCAACAGCCCCGGCATTCAGGTGATCGTGCCCCATGATCTGCTGGCAAACCATTGCGATGAAAAATAAAATGCCGCACCACCGTTTCATCTGAGTCATTTGAATTTCGTAAATTAATGAAGTCAACCCCCCAATCATCACTGCCCTCCCGGATGGATGAATCGTGATCCCGGCTTGGCAAGGAACGCACGAACATTGACCCAGGACAAGCGCTCCACATGTGAATCCACAAACAGGTAATTGGCCCCATGCTGATGCCTTCCCACACTCACCTGATACGCAAACAGGTTAGTATCAAAATTTCCGGTGTCGAAATCAGCAAAATGAAAATGGTCCCCTCCATCGAACTCTTCCGCCGTTTCAGTCATATGCATCGTCTCAAGCGGTGATGGGATGCGCGAAATTTTTGAAAAATCCAGGTGGGCAAATCCGCTTCGCCTCAAAGTCAGATAATCGTTGATCGCATATCCGCTTGGGCTGTTTGTGCGTTTATCCACAGGGCAGCGATACACGTTCGTCCCACCCAGGTAAGGCTTCAAGGTCCCAATCCAGGAAGACCTGACATGCTGCGATTGCGGCAGCAGTTCGTCATGGTCATTGGCATACATCTGGGAGGCCAGCCCAATTTGCCGAAGCTGGTTCAAACATACTGTCGACAAAGTCCTGGACTTGGCCTTTGAGATCGCCGGCAACAGGACTCCTGTCAGAATCGCGATAACCGCAATCACCACCAGCAACTCTACTAGAGTAAACCCGCTTCGTTTCACCAGTCAGACAACCTGCCTTTGAACAGTTTTCCTGTCCACAGAAACCCGCTCCATCCTCCTGCCATCAAGGAAAATCACCTTTAATGCTGCAACCAGTTCCCCTGAAACACTTTAAATGAAAAATTTCGGTTTTTGCAGACGGTCAATTGCAATTGGGCACTCTTCCGCTATTTTATATGCTCAGTTTTAATGGCTGAAGTTTTCGGCCAGGGCATTGAGCAAACATTGAAACCATTCATCCAGGTCCTCTGCTCGGAAGGGGTGTTCATCAAACACTCTCCTTTTTCCGTAAAGTTTTCTCCCATGCTAATGCTTGACTTCCAGACCACAGCAGACACAATTCCCGGCTATTTTTGTTGATTTCAGCATCACGAACTATGGTTAAAGCGACGGCCAAACGCCCCGTATCAATTTCGAAAACGAAACCACGCAAAGCGACGGCGAAAATTCACGCCCCTGCCCCTGCAAAAGCCAAGGCCCTCAAGGCCGTTGTCGAACCGGATCGAAAGACCCACCCAAGACCACCGCATGGCAAACCGGGCGCCTCAAAAAATGGCGCTGCTGCTGACATCAACGGCGCTCCTCAAGGACATCCAGTCGCCCCCAATGGCCAACTCCCCAACGGCATTCCCGGGGCAAAAGTCGATGGCGTCCTCGACCTGACGGAAAAGGTCAAGGAACTCGTTCGCCTTGCCAAGGAACAGGGTTACCTCACTTACAATGATATCAATGATGCCCTCCCGGATAACGTCACTCCCGACGATCTGGATGAGATCTACACCAAATTGCATAATTTGGATGTCGAAATCGTTGATCAGGCTGAGGTGGACGTCGTCAAGCAACCCGAGCCGGATGAGGATGAAAACAAGGAAGATTCCAAAATGCGCCTCGACATCCTGGATGATCCAGTCCGGATGTACCTCAAGCAGATGGGACAGGTCCCTCTCCTCACCCGCGAACAGGAAGTCGAAATTTGCAAACGCATCGAAGAAGCAGAAAACCAGGTCAAAAGCATTATTTATAGCTTTGGCTTCACCGGCAAAGAGCATATCGCCCTTGCCGAAAAACTGATTTCCGAACCTCCCAAAGAACGCTTTGACCGCGTCATCGTCGATAAAAAGGTGGACAGTCGCGATGCTCACCTCAAGGAATTACGCCGCCTCGTCAAGCTCGTCCGCAAACTCGATCAGGAAGTGGATGATAAATACGCCTCCTGGCAGAATGCCTCTTCCAAACAGGAAAAATTCCACCAGGAATTCGGCAAGGCTGACGCCAAACTGCAAAAAACCTTCGCCAAGTTCTTTTACAAGCAAAAAGTCCTCGAGGAAATGGCCCTCGTTGCCGACAACATTCACGACAAAATACAGGCCAGCCTCAAAGTCATTCAGGATTTTGAGCAACAGAAGAATTCCCAGCAAAAGCAGATGATCATCCAGTCCGAACAACGGAAGATCAAAGCGCTGGAGGAATTCGTCCGCATGCCAAGCCAGCAATACCTGCATGCCTATTCCGAACTAAAGAATTTCGCCAACAAGGCGCACCAGGCAAAGACTGAGATGGTCGAGGCCAACCTGCGCCTTGTGATCTCCATTGCAAAAAAATACACCAATCGCGGCCTCTCCTTTCTCGACCTGATCCAGGAAGGAAACATGGGCCTGATGAAAGGTGTCGAAAAATTCGAATACCGCCGCGGTTTCAAGTTCTCCACCTATGCCACCTGGTGGATTCGCCAGGCCATCACCCGCTCAGTCGCTGACCAGGCCCGCACGATTCGTATTCCCGTGCACATGATCGAAGTCATCAACAAGCTCATGCGCGTGCAGAAGCAGTTGGTGCAGGATTATGGCCGCGAGCCAACCCCAGAGGAAATTGCGGACGAAATGGAACTGCCGGTCGATCGCGTTCGCGCCATCCTCAAAATGGCCCAGCAACCGATCTCGTTGCAATCCCCCGTTGGGGACAGTGATGAAGCTAATTTCGGCGACTTCATTGAAGATAAAAAAGCCGAAAACCCCATGGACATGACCAGCTACAGTTTGCTGAAAAGCAAGCTGGCTGACGTCCTTTGCAGCCTGACCGAACGGGAACGTAAAATTCTCGAACTTCGCTTCGGCCTCGTCGATGGCTATGCTCGCACTCTCGAGGAGATCGGCAAGCAGTTCAAGGTGACTCGCGAACGCATTCGCCAGATCGAAGCCAAGGGTTTGCGAAAACTCCGTCATCCAACCCGGATCCGCCACCTTCAAGGCTTCCTCGAAACCGACGAAGTCGTGTAACACTTTTCTTCTCGACAAAAGCCCTCCCTCTGCGGAGGGCTTTTTTGTTGGTGTTAATTTCAGCTTCTGCTATGAAAGCCCCGTGCAATTCACAACTACGGCCATTTTGGGCGGAGTGATCATTGGGGCATTCGTTTGGTTCGCGGTACGTTGTGTTCTCTCCGGCTTTTTCACCGTCGATCAAAACGAGCGTGCCGTCAAAACCAGCTTCGGTCGCGCCCAGCGCATTCCCGACGCCACCACACTTCAGGATCCCATCGCCGAATCGCTGCATGGGGATGAACGGGAACGGTATGTTTATCCCCAGGTCGTGGTCATCCCACCCGGAGGTCCATACTTCAAATGGCCCTGGGAAAAGGTCCATAAAGTCTCCATCGCCACCGAAACCATCAATATGGCCTTCGACCCCCAGCAACCCTCCGCCAACCAGGGCGGCACTCTTCTGGAAGCGGTCACCAAGGACCAGTTGAACACTGGATTGACCGGCCAGATTCGTTACCGCGTCTCGGAACGCAACCTTTACGCCTATCTTTTCGGGGTCAAGAACCCCATCGCTCATGTCATGGGATATTTCGTTTCCGTGTTGCGCGAACGGATCGCCACCTTTGAAGCTCCTCCTGCAACAAACTCTCCTGAAGCGCTGACTGACAGTGGAGACATCGCCAGCGCGGCTGGCATTTCCATTAACGATCTTCGAAAAAACCTGCGCGACCTCAATGAGCACATGGACAAGGAATGCGCCTCCTCCGCCGCCCGTTATGGCATGGTCCTCGATGCCTCCTTAATTACCGGGATCGATCCCCCAGCTGAAGTGGAATCCGCTCTCGCCGCCATCAACACTGCCCATAACCAGGTTTCCTCCGATATCAGCCTGGCCCAGGCCGCAGCCGATCAAAAAATCGTCCAGTCACGTCGCGCCGTCGAAATCGAAACCCTCAAAGCCCAGGCGGAAATCGAGCCCCTTGAAAAACTTTCCGCCCAACTCACCGAATTAAAAAAAGCGGGTCCCGAAGCCCTCGGGGGCTATGTCCGCAATGCCCGCTTGAGAATTTTCAGCGAAGCTGAACGAGCTTTCATCGAGATGGAACCTTGATATGACCACACTCCTCGTTGCGTTTATCACCTTTATCCTTCTTTCAGTCGCCCTCCCGCTCCTCCTTGGGATTATAAAGCTGTTCGGTTTCTACGATATCGTCAAGGAGCGGCGCTGCCATGTTTACATGCTCTTCGGGAAGGTGGTTGCCATCATCGATGAGCCAGGCCTTCATTTTCTCTGGGGCAAACTCGGCTGGCGCGGCGTGGTCATCAAATTATTGGGCCGACGCCATGTCCTGGATATGCGACTGGACCAGGAATATCTCCGCAGTCAGCCTGTCAATTCTGAAGAAGGTGCTCCCGTGGGCATCGGGATCTGGTATGAAATGTTTATTAGCAATCCCGTTGATTACCTCTTCAAAAATACCGACCCGCGCGGTTCCCTCTCTGCCAATGTCAGCAACTCCACCGTTCGCTGCCTCAGCAACATGCCCCTGGCTGAAATGATGACCAATCGCCATCAGATGAGCCGCACCGTGCGGGCTGAAGTCTCTCCCAAATCCCATGAATGGGGCTATAAACTCGGCTCCGTTTACATTCGGAAAGTCCATTTCCGCGATCACGCCATGATCAAGCAGATCGAAAGCAAAGTCGTCAACCGCCTTCGCCAGGTCACCTCCGCCATCAAGCAGGATGGTGCCAACCAGGTAAGTATCATTACCAGCACAGCCGAAAGAATGGCTGCAATCGAATTCGCCAAAGCTGCCGCCATTCGCCCTCAGATCGTCGGTTCCTCACTCACCCGTATCACTCAGGACCCTGACATCAGCGCTGCTCTTTTCGATGTCCTGGAAGCTCAACGGCTGATCGATGGGGAAGCACGAATTACCCTCCTTCCAAAAGGATCCCGCAGTCTGACCGATTTTGTCGCTGCCTCTCCCGAAACACCACGGGAATCCCCCCGGAAACATGATGTGCGGTAAAACGCACAGTGGGAGGAACTTCCTTTTTCCGCTAGGTTGACAGGGTGAACAAGGTTTCATAACCTGAATCGAACCCGTAAAACCTATGCGCCGAGTGAAATATCTCACTGTGCCTCCTGTTCAACGGCAGGCATTTACCTTAATTGAACTGCTGGTGGTCATCGCCATCATCGCGATCCTGGCCGGGATGCTTTTGCCAGCCCTCTCCAAATCCAAGACCAAGG
>JANRLX010000030.1:0-17109 GCA_033762115.1 Verrucomicrobiota bacterium | reverse complement strand
GCGGGAGGTTTCGGCTGAGGTGTGGATGCATGAGCCGCATCCTGGGCTGACGGTTTATTTTGTGGACCAGCCGGGGTACTATGATCGCGGTTCGCTTTACCAGGAGCGGGGAGGGGATTACGCGGACAATGCGGAACGGTTCATTTTTTTGTCGAAGGCAGTGGCGCACATGGCGAGGTACCTGGATTGGCAACCGGAGATTGTGCATCTGCATGACTGGCAGGTGGCGCTGGCTTCACTTTTTGTGCTGGAGCAGGCGAAACGGGATGGGTGGAGGCATTCACCGGGAACCTGCCTGACGATCCATAACCTGGCTTACCAGGGTTTTTTTCCGCGTGAGAGTTATGAATTAACGAACCTGCCGTGGGAATATTTCCGGCATGATGGAGCGGAATTTTTCGGAGGGTTGAATTGCCTGAAGGCAGGGATCAGTTACAGCGATGTGTTGACGACGGTGAGCCCGCGTTATGCGCGAGAGATCACGACTGAAGAGTATGGGTGCGGGCTTGACCCGGCGTTGCGGGCGCGGCAGCAATCGCTGTTCGGGATTTTGAACGGAGTGGATTACGGGGAATGGAACACGGAGCGGAATCCTTATCTGCCGGAAGCGTACTCGGCGGAGGCCCTCGAGGGAAAAGGGATTGCAAAAAGGAAATTGCAAAAGGAGATGGGGCTTCCCGAGCGGGGGGATGTGCCGCTGTTTGGTTCAGTGACGCGGCTGGCAGACCAGAAAGGGGTGGATATCTCGATTGCGGCGCTGGAGGAGATGCTGGCGGCGGATATCCAGTTTGTGCTGCTGGGGAGCGGGCAGGCGGAATTTGAAACGGCGTTTCAAAGGCTGGCGTTGCGTCACCAGGGAAAGGTGGCGGTGCGGCTGGGTTATAACCAGGGGCTGGCGCACCGGATTGAAGCGGGGTGCGATTTTTTCCTGATGCCGTCGCGGTTTGAGCCGTGCGGGTTGAACCAGATGTACAGCCTGCGTTATGGAACGATCCCGATTGTGCGGGTGACCGGGGGGCTGGATGATTCGGTGGTGGATATTGCAGAGGACCTGGAAGCAGCGGATGGGATCAAGTTTTACGAATATTCCGCGCGGGCGCTGACGAAGGCGATCCGGAAGGCGATTGTTTTATTTCAGGAACCGGAACTGCTGGAGCATTACCGGCTTAATGGGATGAGGGTGGATTTTTCCTGGGAGCAAACGACCGAGGAGTATTTGAAAGTTTATGAAAAAGCCCTGGAATCAGCAAAGACCAGGGCTTGAGGAGGGGACAAGGATCACTTGAGCAAGCGGATGGTGAATGGGTAATGGTAAAATTCCCCATTGCTCGATTTCAAGGAGGCAATCGCGGCGAAGATCGTGATGATGACGGGAAAGAGGATCGAGATGACGATGAGGAATGGAATAAAAAGGAGTCCAACGATAAAAAAGATCAGGACCCCGGTGATGCATCCGAAAGCCCAGAGGTAAAAGGCGAGGGAGAGATTAAAGTTAACGGCTTCCTTGCCATGAGCATCAATGGCGGGGGATTGATCGCGCTTGAGCATCCAGACGATGAGGGGGCCGACCACGTTGGCGAAGGGAAAGAAAAGCCAGACAGTGAGGGCGGAGAGGTGACAAAGGGTCTGCCACATCTGGAGGTCGGTTTTTGTTCCCGCGTTTGGGTGAGGGATGTTTGTTGTGTTGTCCATACTCCTATTGAACAATTTAAGCTCGCTGTTCCGGAATTATAATTCAAGGGAGTATTTGGAATGAGTGGAGGGGTGGATGAAATGGTTTTTGCTTGCAGTGGAGGGAGGGGGTCTTTACAGGAACAGCGCCACGCATGAAAAAAACGCAAGATATTTCGAGAATTGGGATCATTGGAGGGAGCGGCCTGTATCATATCGAGGGGTTTTCAAGGCAGAAATGGGTGACGGTGAAGACGCCATTCGGGGAGCCGTCCGACCAGGTATTAACTGGATTGCTGGAGGGGCGGGAGGTGGCGTTCCTGCCACGGCATGGGCGAGGGCATCGAATCCTGCCGGGGGAGTTGAATCACCGGGCGAATATCTACGCGCTGAAGAAGCTGGGGGTGAACTGGATCATCAGTGTGAGCGCGGTGGGTTCGTTGCAGGCGAAATACAAGCCGTGTGACATTGTGCTGCCGGACCAGTTTGTGGACCGGACAAAAAAATCACTGGAGCATACCTTTTTTGGGCGGGGAATTGTGGCGCATATTGCATTTGCGGATCCGATCTGTGAGGAGTTGCGACAGATCATGCTGAAGAGCGGGAGGAAAATGGGGGCTACGGTGCATGATGGCGGGACGTATGTGAACATGGAGGGGCCTGCCTTTAGCACACGGGCGGAATCGATCACCAACCACAAGGCGGGTTATTCAGTGATCGGGATGACGAATCTTGGAGAGGCGAAATGTGCGAGGGAGGCGGAGATTGCCTATGCGACGATGGCGATGGTGACGGATTATGATTGCTGGAAAGTGGATGAGGCGCATGTGACGGTGGAGATGGTGATCGAGAATCTGACGCGGAACGCGGCGATGGCGAAAAAGATCGTGGCAGATGTGATTCCGGCAATTCCGCTGGAGGAGAAGTGGCCGTGCCATCGGGCGTTGCAAAACGCGATCATGACCGACAAAAAACTGTGGCCGAAGAAGACGGTTTCGGAATTGAAGCCGTTGCTGCGGAATTATCTGTAACAATGATTCCCGGAGGTGTGGAGAGCAAAGGCTTGCCCTTGGACCCGCTTTTGACACTCTGTGCGATATATGGCGGCAGTTGAAATCAATGTGCAATATGTGGCGCATCTGGCGCGGATTGCGCTGAGTCCTGAAGAGGAACAGAAGCTGGGGGCGCAGCTTCAGCAAATCCTTGGGTATATCGAGAAGTTGAATGAACTGGATGTGACCGGGGTGGAACCGACGGCGCATGCGGTGCCATTGGTGAATGTGACGCGACCCGATGTGCCGCAGCCATCGCTTCCGACGGAGGAGGCGTTGAAAAATGCCCCGGCAAAGGCGAACGGATTGTTTCTGGTGCCGAAGATCGTGGAGTAAATTTTTTCTTTCCTCATGTTGAATCAGCTCACCATTTCAGAGTTTCAGGAGCAGCTTCGTTCCGGAAAAACCAGCGCCAAAGAAACGATGCAGGCCTGCCTGGACCGGATCAGCGCGGTGGATTGCGATGTGAAGGCGTTCCTGAGTTATGACGCGGAGGATGCGTTGCGGCAGGCGGCGGAGGCGGACAAGGCGTTATCGAACGGGATGGCTGGCGGGAAGCCGCTTTTGGGGACGCCAATCGCGATCAAGGATGTGCTGGCGGTGAAGGGGCAGCCGCTGAATTGTGCGTCAAAAATTCTGGGAAATTTCCGGTCCCCCTACGATGCGACGGTGATCGAGAAGCTGAAGGCAGCAGGGGCGGTGGTGTTCGGGCGGTTGAACATGGATGAATTTGCGATGGGGAGTTCGACGGAGAATTCCGCATTTTTCACGACGCGAAATCCGTGGGACCTGGAGCGGATTCCGGGGGGATCATCAGGCGGGTCGGCAGCGGCAGTGGCGGCGGATGAATGCCTGGCCAGCCTTGGAACAGACACCGGGGGATCGATCCGGCAACCGGCGGCATTGTGCGGATGCGTGGGGTTGAAACCGACTTACGGGCGTGTTTCGCGATATGGGTTGGTGGCGTTTGCCTCGTCACTGGACCAGGTGGGGCCGTTCACGAAAGATGTGAGGGATTCGGCATTGTTGCTGAATGTGCTGAGCGGAGTGGATCGGAGGGACTCAACGAGTGTGCCGGAAGCGGTGCCGGATTATACGGGAGCGCTGACGGGGGAGATCAAGGGTTTGAAGATTGGTTTGGCGCGGGAGTACATGGTGGGAGGGCTTGATCCGGAGGTGAACGGCGCGGTGCGGGCGGCGGTGGAGCAGTTGCAGAGACTGGGGGCGGAAGTGGTGGAGGTTTCGCTGCCGCACACGGATTATGCGGTGGCGACTTATTATATTGTGGCGACGGCCGAAGCGAGCGCGAACCTGGCGCGGTTCGACGGGATTCGATACGGATTGCGGGAGGATGGGAGCGACCCGGTGGAGTTGTACAGCAGGACGCGGGGGAAAGGTTTCGGAGCGGAAGTGAAGCGGCGAATCATCCTGGGGACGTATGTGCTGAGCAGCGGGTATTATGACGCTTTTTATTTGCGGGCGCAGAAGGTGCGGACGTTGATCCGGCAGGATTTTTTGAAGGCGTTCGAGAGGGTGGATGCGATCATCACCCCCACGACACCCACGGCGGCGTTCAAGGCTGGGGAGAAGTCAGGTGACCCGTTGCAGATGTATCTTTCGGATATTTTTACGATTTCGTGCAATCTGGCGGGGATTTGCGGGATCAGCATTCCATGCGGGTTTACATCGGGGCCAAAATTGCCGATTGGATTGCAGTTGCTGGGGAAACCTTTTGGAGAGGAAACGATCCTGAAGCTGGCGCATGCGTATGAGCAGACCGTTGCATGGCGCAAGGAACGTCCGCGATTGGGGTAACCACAATTGGTTTAAACCAGCTTCAAAAAGCCTTCAGATTGTATTGAGTTTTTGCTGGACGGCATCAAGCAGTTCGCGGGAGGCAAAAGGCTTTGACAAGAAGGTGGCCTGCTCGGCTTCGAAGATTTCCGATTGAAAGGTGTAGGAGATGTTTCCGCTCATGAAAACGATTTTAAGCTCCGGCTTGTTCTGGCGGAGATGGGCAGCGAGTTCATCCCCTGTCAGGCCGGGCATGACCATGTCAGTGATGAGGAGATCGATTTGATCGGAGTGTTCGTTGAAGAGCTTCAAGGCTTCCTCTCCTGAGGAGGCGACGAGTAGGGGATAACCGGCGCGGCGCAAAATGGTGGTGACGATCTCGCGAACATGAGGGTCATCATCTGCTACGAGAATTTTTCTTTTCGCGTCCATATTGCAGGCGAAACGATAACGATTTGGAAGAGCGAGGCAATCAGGGGATAGGGGGGCAGCAGGGAGGTGGCAACCCTGAGAGCAAGGGATTCGACAGGGAGAGGGGTGGGAAAAAAGTGCCTGCCCGGGGGGATGAAAAGAAGGGCAATGATTTCCGGTTAAAATTTGTAAGTTATTGATGGATAGGGTTGTATCCTGTGTGGCATAGCCGTTGCTACACGGCCAGATGTGAATGTAAGCCTTTATCAAGCTGCTTCCGCACTGAATGCCAATCAGCGCTGGCAGGAGGTCATTTCCCAAAACATGGCGGCCAGTTCCATTCCTGGATTTAAAAAGCAGGAACTTTCCTTTTCGGCAGTGGAAGCCGGGATGATCCCCAAAAGTAGCGCAGCCGGATCGGTGGGGGGGGCGCAGCATTGGACGTTACCGGAGGCGAAAGCCTCGACGAGTTTTGCAGCGGGGCCGTTGAAGTATACCGGGCTGAAAACGGATGTGGCGGTGGAGGGAACAGGATTTTTCGAGGTGCAGTTGCCGAATGGAAGCAAGGCTTATACGCGGGATGGTGAATTCAGCCAAAATGCACAGGGACAATTGATCACCAAGCAGGGGTACCTGGTTTTGGGCGAGGGAGGACCGATCCAGCTGGACCGGAATAATCCGGGGCCGCTAGTGATCGGGACAGATGGGCAGGTGAGCCAGGGGCAGGAAGTGAAAGGGACGTTGAGGGTGGTGGAGTTCGGCAAGCCTGAGCTGTTGACGTCGATCCCGGGGGGATATTTTTTGGCGAGTGACCCGAACCTGACAGAGAACAGTGATCCGACAAGCGTGGTGCGGCAGGGTTATGTGGAAGGGGCAAACACCAACGCGGTTGCTGAGATGGCGAACCTGATCACTGTGATGAGATCTTCCGAAGCAAACCAGCGGATTGTGCAGATGGAGGATGAGCGGATGGGGAAGGCAATCAGCGAACTGGGGAGCCCGAACTGATCTGAGTTATGCTGCGCGCACTTTATTCTTCATCAGCGGGGATGCAGTCCCAGCAAACGAACCTGGATGTGATTGCGAACAACCTCGCCAACGTCAACACGACGGGGTTCAAAAAGAACAAGCCGGAATTTCAGGACCTGCTTTATCAAACGACCCGGGCAGCCGGAAGTGAGCAAGGGGGGGGAAACCAGCTGCCTGCGGGTGTGCAGGTGGGGCATGGATCACGGCTGGTGGCGACTTCAAAAATTTTTACGACAGGGGAATTGACGCAAACGCAGGAGAAGCTGGATATCGCGATCCAGGGTGACGGATTTTTCGAGGTTCAGCTGCCGAATGGAGACCGGGCCTACACGCGTGACGGGGCTTTGAAGATGGGGGCTGATGGGCGGATCATGACCAGCGATGGGATGGTGGTGCAGGGTGGGTTCCAACCGATTCCCGCCGGGACAACAAGCATCAATATTTCTCCGAGCGGCGAGGTGACGACTGATGGGGCGAGTGGACGGCAGACGTTCCGGGTGCAGTTGAGCCGGTTTGCCAATCCGGCAGGGTTGGAGAGCGTGGGGCATAATCTTTACCGGGAAACGCAGGCTTCCGGGCAGGCGGAACTGGGAAGCCCGGGTGAGAATGGTTTTGGGGAGTTGCAGCAGGGTTACCTGGAAATGTCGAACGTGAAGGTGGTGGAGGAAATGGTGAACATGATCCTTGCGCAGCGTGCTTACGAGGTGAACTCGAAAGCGGTGCAGGCAGCGGATGAGATGATGCAGATGAGCAATAACCTGCGACGTTAAGCATGAAGGCAGTTTTAATATTTTTGTTGTTGATGACGGGCCGGGGAGTGTTTGGGGAAACGAACAAAGTGGAGGTGTGGCCGCTGCAAACCGAGGTGCAGGTTGACAGCCAGGGGCTCCACCTGACTGACCTGATGGAACCGGGATTTCGCGGAGTGGTGCCACGGCTGCGATTAACCAATGCTCCGGCGTTGGGACGTCCTTTTTTCCTGACCCGCGCGCAATTGAATCAGCTGATTTCAAAAACGGCGCCTGACCTGGAGCAGCCGAGGTGGTCTGGAGCGGAACGGATCAAGGTGGTGCGAAAGTGGCGGACCCTTGCGGAGGGGGAAATGAAGCAGCTGGTGACGGAGTTGTTGCAGCAGGAGCAGGTGAAGAATCGTGGGGAACTGGAACTGCGTTTTTCGCGGCCCTGGGCTTCGCTGACGATTCCTGACGAGCCGGTTTCGTTGCGCATTGTGGATATGCCCTCCTCGGGAGTGAGCCCGAGCTTTATTGCGCGGATCGAGGTGAAGGCGGGAGAGGATTTAATGGGGACGTGGCAACTGCCGTTGCAGGCAAAAATCTGGAGGGAGATCTGGGTGGCGCGTTCCGGGTTATCACGGGGACAGCTGTTACAGGATGCGGACATTGCGCTGGAACGAAGGGATGTGCTGGTGCAGCGGGACGGGCTGGCGGCATTGCCGATGAACGATCCGAACATTGAACTTGCGGAAAATCTCCAGGCTGGGGCGGTGGTGACGGTGAGATCGTTGAAGGCGCGGCCAATTGTCCGGCGTGGGAAGGTGATGGATGCGCTGGTGCAGGATGGAGGGCTGACGATCAGCGTTAAGGTGGAAGCGCTGGAGGATGCGTTGAGAGGGCAGACCGTCCGGGTAAGGAATCTTAAATCACGGCGGGAGTTTCGAGGAAAGGTGCAGGATGAACAAACTGTTTATGTTAACTTATAAAGGAACGTTTTTTGCGATTTTGCTGGCAGTTGCCCAATGTGCGACTGCCCAATCCCTTTGGAAGGAGGATGGGGCGAAGTCGATGGTGGCGGACCGTCGCGCGATGGCAGTGGGGGATATCCTGACGATCCTGGTGCAGGAGAACAACAGCGCGAGCAAGGACAACAGCACCAAGACAGCGAAAAAGAGCAGCCTGGATGCGAGCATCCAAAGTTTTTTGTATGGGCCGGGAGGGAGCGGGTTGCTGACGCACAACGGGAAGTATCCGGCGATGAAGCTGAGTTCAGCGAACGATTTCAGCGGCGGCGGGCAGATCAATAATTCGGAACGGATCACGGCGCGGATTGCGGTGAAGGTGATCGATGTGCTGCCGAACGGGAACCTGATCATTGAGGGAACCCGGAAAACGGCATTCGCGGGAGAGACGCAGGATGCGGTGTTACGCGGTGTGGTGCGACAGGCGGACATTGCGGCGAACAACACGACTTATAGTTATAACATTGCCGATGCCACGATCCGGTATGTCTCGAACGGGAGCATTTCGGACACGCAGCGAAAAGGGTGGTTCACGAAGGTATGGGACAAGGTTTCTCCATTTTAAGAGGTATGTTGCACAAACTCTGTTCGCTGGCGTTGATTGCTGTGTTGTCGGCTGGGCCGACGACATTTGCGTATGGGGCACGGATCAAGGACCTGGTGATGATTTCCGGTGCGAGGGACAACCAGCTGGTGGGTTACGGGCTGGTGGTGGGTCTGGCGGGGGATGGGGACAAGGACCCGGTTTACACCGTGCAGGCGGTGGCGAACATGTTGCAGCGATTTGGCATCACTGTGCCGCCAGCGACGCTGACTTCAAAGAACATTTCGGCGGTGATCGTGACTGCTGACATCAAGGCATTTGTCAAAAATGGAACGCGTCTGGATGTGACGATCGCAGCGATGGGGGATGCGAAAAGTTTGCAGGGAGGAGTCCTGCTGCAAACGCCGCTGCTTGGTGCGGATGGAAAAGTTTACGCGGTGGCGCAGGGAGCGCTGGTGGTGGGCGGATTCACGGCAGGGGCCGGGGGCGGCGGTGGAGCAACGGTGACGAAAAATCATCCGACGGTGGCGCAGATTGCCGGTGGGGCATTGGTGGAAAAGGAGATTCCGACCGAAATCGTGCGGGAGAACCATATCGAGTTGTTGTTGCGGGACCCGGATTTCACCTCGGCAGCGAGAATGTCAGCGGCGATCAATGAGATGTTTCCTGAAAGTGCGCAGGCGGTGGACCCAATGAGTGTGAAAGTGAAAGTGCCGGAAGGAATGGGCCAGAATGCGGTGGATTTTATAGCGCGGATTGAATCGATCACGGTGAACCCGGACATCACGGCGCGAGTGATCATTAATGAACGGACAGGGACGATTGTGGCGACCTCGAAAATCAAGATCGCAAGTTGCGCGGTGTCGCACGGGGACCTGACGATCAGTGTGGCATCAACATTGGATGTGTCGCAACCGCAGCCGTTGAGCAATACGGGCAGCACCGCGGTGACGCCGAGGACTGACACGAGCGTGAAGGAATCAAAAGGGACAATGATCACGCTGGAGGAGATGCCGACGATTGAAAAGGTGGCGGCGGGGTTGAATGCGATCGGGGTGACGCCTCGAGATATGATGGCGATTTTCCAGGCGATGAAACAGGCGGGCGCGTTGCAAGCCGAACTGATCATGAAGTGATGGAGATTTCAAATTTAACGAGAAAAATCGAGGTTCGGGATGTGCCGCTGGATAAGCTGGCGCAGAACAGCCAGATACCGGAATCAGAAAAGATTGCGGAGGTGAGTCGCCAGTTTGAGGCGATTTTGCTTCGAAACATTCTGGGGTCGGCGCAGAAGCCGATGTGGGGTGGGTCGGCGGGCCAGTCAGGAGCGGTGGGTGGCATTTACCAGGACATGATCACGACGCAGCTTGCGGACAAGATCAGCGCGAGCCGAAACATCGGGTTTGCGCAAGCGCTGGAATCACAACTTTCACGGGAGATCCGGAAGCCATCGAAGGCAGCGGAACCTTCCATGCCTTTGGAAACCAATAACAGTCAAGAGCCGTTGCGGTCGCCCCGCGCGGCAACGGAGTCTATATGATCGCCGCATTGAAAGAGTTAATCGCCGCGTTGAGGGAAGAGTTGCAGCATTATGGGGAGATGCTGGCGCGGTTGGACGAGCAGCAGGACCTGGTGATGCGGCGCGAAGCCGACCCGCTACTGCAATGTGTGGCCGCCATCCAACAACAGGGTGTGGCCATCCAAACGGCACGAGCCACACGGGAGGAGCGCCAGATGGCGGTGGCGCGGGAGCTTGGGTTGAAGGAGACAGAATTTGCGCAGATGATTCCACGGCTGCCGGAGGAGTACCGGCCATTGCTGGAGGCATTGGTGCAGGAGAATAACGAGTTGCTGCTGCGGATTCAAAGACGTGCACGACAGAACCACCTGTTACTGACGCAATCGGTGGAGTTGATGCACCGGTTTATCACGAGTTTATTCCCGACGGTGGAAACGAAAGTTTACAATCCGGGCGGGCAGGTGTTTCAGCGAACGACGCCGTCCATATCCCTCTACGAAGCGGTGGGCTGAGTTATGTTAGGATTATTTGGCACATTAAACATGGGTTCCCGTTCCCTCTCGACGCAGAGGACGGGGATTGAACTTGCAGGCCATAACATGGCCAATGCCAATAATCCGGCTTATTCGCGGCAACGTGTTTCGGTGGAGACAGCAGGGGCGTTTGCGACGACGCAGGGCATCCAGGGAACCGGCGCAGATGTGGGAGCGATCAAGCGGATTCGAAATGAACTGCTGGACGACCAGATCGCGAGGGAAGGCAGTGTGAGCGGGTCGTTGCTGGCGCAGCAGCAGGCGCTGAAGTATGCGCAGGCGAACCTGGGCCAGCAGATTGATCGTTTGGCAACGGGTGCGGAAGGGAGCGCAGCGGCGAATGGCACAGGAACACAGCATGGCATCGCGGAAGCATTGGCGGACATGTTTAATTCGTTCCAAAGCCTGAGCACGCAACCTACTTCGGAGGTGGAGCGAAAGATCGTCCTGGACAAGGGAGCGTCGCTCGCGAACCGGTTCAACCAGACGGACCAACGGTTGAGTGCCCTGAGAAGTTCGCTGGACAGCAACCTTGAAGTGGATGCGAAGAGCGCGAACACAATCATGAGTGAAGTGGCGCGGTTGAACGACCGGATTTCAACGGCTGAATTATTGAGCGAAGGCACAGCGAACGACCTGAGGGATGCGAGGACGGCAAAGCTGGAGGAGTTGGCCGCGCTGGTGAAATTTGAGGTGTCGGAAGGGGATGGAGGAGCGGTCAATATCAGCATTGACGGGACGATAATGGTTTCAGGGAGCCAGACGCTGGACCAGATTGAGACTTACGATGCGGGTGGCGGGCAGATGATGCTGAGGGCAAAAAATTCCACTTCCCCGTTGAATGTGATGGGGGGGAGCCTGCATGGAATCATCACGGCGCGTGACGGAGAGATTGCGGAATTGCAAACGGACCTGCGGGCATTGGCGGGGTTGCTGATCACCGAGGTCAATGCGATTCATGCGAATGGTTACGGGCTGGACGGATCGAGCGGAAATCCATTTTTTACGGGCAATGATGCCTCGGATATCCAGGTGAATCGCACGTTGGTGGATGACCCGCGATTGTTGCAGGCGAGCGGTGAAGCGGGAGTTACCGGTGACAATTCGGTAATCGTGGGGATGGCCCAATTGCAGACGAAACAGCAGGCAGGATTGGATGGGCAGACTTTTTCGCAACGATACACGCAGATTGTGGCGTCGCTGGGTGAATCGATCAGCGAGGTGAATTTCCAGGTGGTGGACCAGGGGGTGGTGGAGAAGATGTTGAAGGGACAGAGGGATTCCATCAGCGGGGTCTCGCTGGATGAGGAAATGACGGATTTGATCAAGTATCAGAAGGCGTTCGAAGCATCGGCCCGGCTGATCACCACGGTGGATGAGATGCTGGACACAGTTGTGAATTTAATCAGGTAAGCTATGCGCGTGACATCTAACAGCTTTCCCACAGCGTTGATCAACCAGCTGGGGGATTTGACAACCCGCCAGGCGAAATTGCAGAACCAGGCGGCCACAGGGCAGCGGATCCAATTGCCTGAGGATGATCCCAAGGCGATGCGACGGGTGCTGGATATGCAAACGGAGGCGCGAAGCATCGACCAGTACCAGCGAAACATCGAACGGCAGCAGGAGGCGGCGACTGCGTCCTATACGGTGATGAAATCGCTCAAAACAATTTCGGACCGCGCAAATGAAATTGCCACATTGGCGGATGGGCTTGATTCACCGCAGCAGCTGGCGATTTATGCAAACGAGGTGACGGAGTTGATCAAGCATGGCATCCAGCTGGTGAACACGACGCACCGGGGGGATTACCTGTTTGGCGGGACGCGGAACAACACGGCGCCATTTGTCGCGAGTTATAGCGATGATGGGCAGGTTACCTCGGTTGTTTATGCGGGGAATGATTCCCTTCCTGAAAGTGAGATCGGGGACAATGTGAAATCGTCCGGTCATACGCTGGGTGAGAACAATTCCGGAAGTGGGCCGCGCGGGTTGATCACGGATTCGCGGAGCGGGGCGGACTTGTTTGCGCATCTGATTTCATTGCAGAACCATTTGAGGGCGGGAGATACGAACGCGGTGGCGAACACGGACCGTGCGGCATTGCAACGGGATGAGGAGAACCTGATTTATCATTATGGGTTGAACGGGGCGACGCAATCGCGGCTGGATGTGACATTGAGCCTGTTAAAGGAGCGGAATTTTTCATTGAGCAGCGAAGTTTCAAAAGAGGTTGATGCGGACCTGGCGCAGACGCTGGTGCGATTGAATGAAACGCAGAACGCCTACCAGGCGGCGTTGCAAAGCGGCGGATCGATCCTGGGCATGTCGCTGCTGGATTACATGCGGTGAGGGGCGGATTTCGAAAGACAAAAAAAATAAGCGGGCGTGCAGAACACACGGAATACCGATCTGCACAGCCCGCTTCCCTTCTACGCTGAAGGAAAATAAAAACTGGCCCGACGATCCAAGGATAATCGGGCCAGGGTAGTTGGTGGTGTTTGTTGTGTTGTGGGAAAAGGAAAAATCAGGGAGCGAGGATCGTTGGACAATCCGACAGGCATGAGAATACAGCCGAGCGCCATCACTTCTAATTTCAGGGTTCGAGACCATTTGTATCAGGAAACTTCCATTTTGCAATGAAAATCATGAATATTTTTACTGATCATGATGCGAATAACGAAACCATGGTTGTTTTGCGGTGTCCATTTGAGTGCAGTGAAGCGAGTGATTGGATTTGCCGATACTGAATAGAATGTCCCAAACTGCTGTCATGTCCCGAAGCGAGAGTGTGCGACCGAATGCGCTGGCTGTGCGGTTGATCGAAAATATCTCCGAGGTGTTTGTGGGGAAGGAAGAGGTGATCACGCAGGCGGTGGTCACGTTGATCGCGGGAGGGCATGTCCTGCTGGAGGATGTGCCGGGTGTGGGAAAAACATTGCTGGCAAAGGCGCTGGCAAAATCGATTTCAGCAGATTTCAAGCGGGTCCAGTTTACGGCTGACCTGCTGCCTTCAGATATCACGGGGGTGACGGTTTTTTCTCCTGAACGGCAGGAGTTTGTTTTTAGGAAAGGGCCGATCTTCGCGAACATTTTACTGGGGGATGAGATCAACCGGGCGACACCGCGAACGCAATCGAGTTTGCTGGAGGCGATGGAGGAGCAGAGCGTGACGGTGGATGGAATCGCGCATCGATTGTTGTCCCCGTTTTTCGTGATGGCGACGCAGAACCCGGTGGAGCTTGAGGGAACCTACCCGCTTCCGTTTGCACAGATGGATCGTTTCATGAGCCGATTGCGGATCGGTTACATGGATGAGGCTGCGGAATTGCAGATGTTGCGGAACCAGCAGTTTGGTTATGCGCTGGAGGAGCTGGGGGCGGTAATGGATTGCGGGACGTTGCTGCGAATCCAGGAGCAGGTGCGGCAGGTGGAGGTGAAGGACTCGTTGAGGGAATATCTGTTGCAGATTGTGCGGGCGACGAGGGAGCATGAAGGATTGGAGTACGGGGCAAGCCCGCGAGGGAGCCTGGACCTGCAAACCTACAGCCAGGCATTTGCATTTTTGAAGGGAAGGGATTACCTGTTGCCGGACGATATCAAAGCAGGGGCGCGCGCGGTGTTGCCGCATCGACTGATCGTGCGGCGAGGAAGCCGGGTGACAGCGATGAACCATCATGCGGTGATCGACCAGATCCTGGAAAAGGCGCGGGTCCCGGTGTAGGCAAGATTTTTATGATTCGGCTGACGCGGACAGGAAAATTGTTTTTGGCTGTCCTTGTCCTACTGTATTTCGCTTCGATTACTTCGCAATCCGGCCTTTTGTTATTACTGATTGGATTGCTGCTGGGTTGTTTTCTCCTGAATTTCTGGACGGCGCGGCAAATTCTTTTGCATGTGCAGGTCTCAGCCCCGGTGACGACGATGATCGAGGAGGGAGGTGGAAGCACGACAGCCTGGACGGTGGAGAACAGCAGTAAAAAAGCGCCCGGTTCGTTTGTGGTGGCTGGATTTGGCCAGACACTGGCAACCCTCACGGCGTTGGAACCTTCCGGGAAAATCAGTGTGGCGCCGGAATTGGGAATGCTGCGGCGCGGGGTGTATTCATTGAAACAGGTGGCGTTGCGGACCAATTTTCCGTTCGGGTTGCTTTCGATTGAGGAGAACGCGGGATTGAACGGGGAACTGGTGGTGTATCCGAAATTGTTCACATGTGAACCGCCGGTGGTCAGTGGGTTTGATGTGATGGTGGGTGGGAAACAGAATGGGCATTCCCAACAGGCGACCGGTTTTCATTTCGGTGGAATCAGGAGCATGGGCCCGACTGATTCGTTTCGACAAATCCATTGGAAAAGCAGCGCCAAAGGACAGGGGTGGATGGTTAAAACGTATGATGAGGAGCTTTCCGGAAGGGCTGCGGTGCTGCTGCTGAGGACGGATGGAACTGAGGAGGAGTGGGAGGATGCGATTCGAGCAGCGGGGTCGCTTGCCTTTGCGGGATTGGACCAGGGACATCATATTGAATTCTGGGCAGCGGGTTTTTCCGCGCCTGTGCTGGTGCCCCCTTTCAATGATGGTGGGGAACTGCTTGGGTTGCTGGCGCGGCTTCCGGAGAAGCCGGAAAGTTTTGATGTGAACAAATTGAATGAACTGCTGGGTGAACGGATTTCAAGAAAAAGCGCATTGAATCTTGTGATTGCCGGGAACAGCCGTGGGGTGGAGGAGTTCCTGGAGGAGCGCGCCACGGAGCAACGGGTGGCGTTTTACAGCACGGTGAGTGAGGAGAGCGGTTCGCGACGTTCGCGGCGGCTCGGAAAAATTTTGAGGGATGGCATTCTGACATGAAAAGCCCGCTCCACCAATTAATGCTGGTCGGTTTTCTTGCGCAGGGATTGGCGTGGGATTCATGGGTCCATTGGGGAGTGAGCGTCGGTTTATGGATTTTGGCGGCGGGGATGTTCCGGGCGAGGTGGAAAATTCCGTTGATGGGGGAAGGGATTGCGCTGGTGGTTGGATGCGGGCTGGCTTTTCTGATTGCGAAGGTGAGCAGTCGAAGCGCCCATTTCTTTTTGGGAGATGGTTTGATTGTGTTGCAGTGCATCCGGATGATGCGCCCGTTGACGCGGCGGGAGCAGGTGACTTCCCTTCTGATTGCCTGTTTTCACATTGGTGTGGCATGCACACTGGCACCGGATGTTCGGTTTGCCGCATTGTTTTCCGCGGCCATTTTACTGATTCCGCGGGCATTGACTGAGATTGAGTTCGGGGGACCGGGGCAGTTGAGGCATAAGCCGGGCTGGGGGCCGGGATTGGTGCTGGGAGCGTGTGCGGTGCTGTTCTTCATTTCGTTTCCACGATTGTTTGTGGGGACTGCGTTGCAGTTGCAGGGGGGGATTGGACGTCAGGGGTCATTTTTTTCATCGGTGCTTGATCCAACGGGGGGCGGATTTTCAGAGTCTGGCAGCGTCCTGTTCCAGGTGCAGGGGGAACGGTTAAGCTATTTCAAATGCATGGTCCTGAGCCGGTTTCAGGATGGAAAATGGCAGACGGAACTTTCGCCGCTGGTTCACATGCGTTGGCCAACCTCAGGGGAAAAGCGACTCAATCGAAAAATCCGGATCAAAAGCGCAGGTTTTTTGGGGCGTGTGCTGCCAACGGATGGGCAGGTGGTGTTTGTGAAGGGAGATGTGTTGAAACGTCCGTTGCAGACAAGCCAGGGAGTTGTGGAGTATGAGGGAACCGGGAGGAGGCAGAACGCCAGTTTCGAGTATGAAATCCTGGCCAGCCCGGTGCAGGAACCGATCTCGCCAGCGCTGGTGCGATATTACACACGGCATCCTGAGCCTTCGGCGAGGATTGCGACATTCCTGGATGAGCTGGTGGGAGGGAGAACGACAGATGCAGAAATTGCGAGCGCGATCGTGAACCATCTGCAAACGAATTTCACCTATCGGCTGGGAGCGCCGGCATTGAGCCGGATCAATACATTGGAGGATTTTTTGTTCGAGAAACGGGAGGGGCATTGTGAGCGGTTTGCCTCGACGCTGGCATTGCTGCTGCGGATGAAAGGGATTCCGTCACGGGTGGTGATGGGTTATGTGCCGGGCCCGCTGAATCGATTTACGGGATGGCACCAGGTGCGGTTCAAGGATGCGCATTCCTGGACGGAGGCTTACCTGGAGGGAAGGGGATGGGTGACATTGGATGCCACGCCGGGACAGAGCGGAAACGGGGCATTGTCAGGGTTCCAGGATTTTTTGGAGGGGTTGGATCTTTTCTGGTATTCGCGGGTGGTGGGTTTCGATGCGGCTGCCCAAAGGCAATTATTCAGTCAATGGGGGGCGATGCTGGGAAATTTGCCGGGGTGGATTGCCGCACAGCGGGATTGGCTGATTTTATTTTTCGGAGGAGCGCTGGTGATTGCATGTGGGCCGCGGTTGTGGAGAAAGGCCCGGGCGGTCCCTACCAAAAAATCATCGCGAGGAGTGGATGCGGCGCATGAGTATTACAGTGAATTATTGAAAATACTGGGAAAACGGGGATTGTGGCGGGAGATGTTCCAAACGCCGTTCGAGTTCCTGAAGCTGCTGGAAGCGAGCAATCACCCTGCGAGCGGACCGGCGAGAGTGATTACTGAATTGTTTTGCCGGGCGTATTACAGCCAGCATGCACTCACTGCTGCGGAGCGCCGCTCGATCCAGGCCGCTCGTGAGGAGCTTCGGGAACTTCAGCGGGGAACATAGTTACACGGGGGGGCAGCTTGACGGAATGGGGGGCGGATGGTTACTCTTGGATGAAGG
>JANRLX010000029.1:0-9112 GCA_033762115.1 Verrucomicrobiota bacterium | reverse complement strand
ACGATGTCGCGCTCCAAGCGTGTCAGCGGGTACCACTGATGGATGGCAACGGGATTGATGTGGTGCGCGCGCCCAGAGGTTATCAGATCATGCATGGGGTTGGCAGTTACTCCCGGCCCGTACAAAGTGGGAAGCCGCACGATGAACACCGATGCAAATTGTTCAACTGTCCAACGTTCCAGCCGAAGTTGAATCTGCCCTACGGCCGAATTCGGCCATTCTTCGATATTGGCATCCTCGCTGAGTGGCAGGCTTTGGTTGGGATAAACCCTCATTTCCTCAGGCTCTGCCGCCAGCGCGAAGGAACGAACCTGCTGAAAGTATGCCAGCTGCTTTTTGGGAACGCTCTTCAGGTCAAAGCCAAAATCCAACGCAGCCACCCGGGTTTGAATTTCCCGCCAGGTTTCCTCATCCACCTTTCGTTTCAGAACCACATGGCGGTCCACATACAACCGCCCCGCCGAATTCGTCAGCATCACCGGCTTCAGCTTCTCCGCCAGCTCAACCACATCCATTTTCAAGATTGGCGCAACGGTCCGCGCAATCGCCCAATTGTTCGTCCCGACAATGCTGGGATCGGCAACAATCGTTTTCACCCCTTTGCTCACTGCCAGCAGGATTCCCTTTTTATCCCGAATGTCTCCGCGCCGCGGTTCCACCACGATTTTTTTGTATGTGTTTTTCCGTGCAGCTGCCTTGAGTTCTTCGTGGCGAACAAATTGCAGGTCAACCAGTTTCCCCCCCAGCCCCACAAAACCAATCACCAATCCTGCGGAGAGCAGGATCAGACGGCGAAGTTGTTTGGGGCTGCTGGCGATCATTTCCCGCTGTTGGCGTAAAGTTTGGGAGCTTCAACCACAGGCTGGGTTCCCCGGCTTGGTTGCAGGCGAATGATCTGGCTCGGATGTGGAGTTCCCAACCCGAGGTTCATCCGCCGGACCCGCTCATCAAGTTCCCTTGGAGAGCACATTGCCGCGTAAACCCGGTTGAGCATCTCCTTTTGCTTTCTCAATTCATCCAGCCGGAGTTCATAAGCCTTGATCTGTCGTCCCAGATTGAAAATTTGTGACTTCTGCCAGACATAGCCAATTGCCGAGAGCACAAAGAAACTGCACAAGAATCCCACTTTGATCGCGCTTCCAAACCGCACCGGCGCGCCATTCAAACGACGGTTAGTTCCCATTCGCCACCTCCAGATCTGTGCTGGCAACCAGCTTGATCAGCACCCTTAACTGCGCACTTCGCGCACGCGGGTTGCTTTTTAATTCCGCATCACTGGCCAGGATCGGTTTCCGTTTCACCCATTTCGCAATCGCAGGGCGGGGGATGCGAAGCTCTGGAATATCCATTTCTCCCGGGACCGTGTAATCCTTTTCCAGTTTTCGCCCAAACTCTTTGACAATTCGGTCTTCAAGGGAATGAAACGTAATAATCGCAAAACGTCCTCCCACCTTAAGCAATGACCAAAGCCGGCCCAATCCCTCGCGCAACAATTCCATTTCCTGGTTCACCGCGATTCTCAGCGCCTGGAAAACTTTTGTTGCCGGATGGCTCTTTCGGCCCAACCGGGGCGAAACTTGCTCAATCAGGTCCGCCAACTGTTTTGTCGTTTCAATCGGGCCTGATTTCCTCCGGGATTCAATCGCCTGGGCGATTTTTCGGGCCTGCTGTTCATCGCCAAACTCCCAGAAAATCCGCGCTAATTCCAAGGCCCCGCTCTGATTCACCAGCTCCGCGGCCGTGATTCCCCGGCTGCGGTCCATTCGCATATCCAACGGGCCATCCTGCTGAAAACTGAACCCCCGGTCAGCCTTATCCAGTTGAGGCGAACTCACCCCAAGATCGAGCAGGATCCCATCACAACTCCCATTTCCCACCCATTGAGGAAGTTCCGTAAATGTTCCGTGATGCAACTCGAACCGCCCTGGGTACGACGCCAGTTTTTTCCCTGCGGCCTCCAGCGCGCTCTGGTCCCGGTCACAACCATAAAGAAATCCCGCAGGGGAGGAGGCTTCCAATATCGCTGCCGCATGCCCCCCGCCGCCAATCGTTCCATCGGCATAGACTCCATTGCTCGCAGGTTGCAACGCTTCAAGCGTTTCCTTCAGCAGCACTGGATGATGGATAAATTCAGTCACTTTAAAACTGGTCTCTTCCAGCGATAAACAATTTGGCGCTGAGCTGGTTCCAGTTCAGTTTGTCCTCTTTTTTCACATGCCCGGCAGGGATCACCTCAAGATCAGCGTCCGAGAGGTCGTTGCAAACCACCCGTACACTTTTGAGTTTTAACTCGCTTTGAACCAATTGCTCAGTCCGGTCCTTTTTGAAAAATCCCCGGATTCGTTTCCAGATTGAGACCGGCCCTTTTGAAGCAGGGAGGGAGGTAACTGCCGGTTCCATTTTTTTCGAAACTTTTGGGACCTCTGCTTCTGCGGCCCTTTCAACCCACTTCGCCCCACTCGCAAAAAGAGGTTCAGCAGGTTCAGCCAACACCCGCGCTGGCGCTGCCAAACTCACCTTTTGCACAGGTTGCTTCTGGAAACGGGGAAGAAGGTTTTCCTGCCGCATCACATATGGGCTTGGACCATCTTTTTTCCCCACAAAACTTTGACCTACCGCAAGATAATCTTTCAGGCTCATAGTTAGATCAATTTGATGGCTTCGTTGGAAAGGGAATCGTCGAACTGGCTCATCGATTCGAAACGTTCCGGATTCCAGATTTGAAAACGGTCCCACATCCCGATCAAAACAACTTCCTTGTCTATGCCCGCTCCTTTGGCCATCGAGTCCGGCAGGCAAATTCGCCCGCTTTTGTCCATCGTGACCTGGTCGGATTTTCGCCCCAGCAAACGACGTAACGATTCTGCTTTGGGGTCGGTGAACGGCATCTCCTTCATTTTTCGAAGAAGGTCAGCCATAACATCGGGCGGTAATACCATCACGCACGGATGCGGTTGCGTGGGAGTCGTCCAAAGAATCAGGGTAAATTGCAATTCCGGATCAGCAGGACGCCATTTCGCAGGAATCTGTAAACGCCTCTTCTCATCCACACCATGCCTGTAGGTGGAATTATAGTAGGTTGGCGTTTTGGTTTCGGCGTTTGACATAGCGTCAGATGGGATGGCCTATCCCTTCTGCCCCACAACGCCCCACTTTTATCCACTTTGCTCCACAGGGTCAACATCTTTCATCTTTCTTTTTTGTTCCTTTTGTTCACAGCTTATTCCCCCAGTGCGCACAACAGATTTTGATTTCGAGTTGCCCCCTCATCTGATTGCCCAACATCCCGTTCTAAAACGGGATCAATCCCGCTTGCTCGTTTTTCTCCGGGCTACCGGGCAGATCCAGCATTTGACCACTTCCGACCTGCCCAAATTACTCTCCAACAATGACTTGCTTGTTTTCAACAATTCCAGGGTCATTCCCGCCCGGTTGCGGGGAGTTCTCGAAGATTCCGGCAGTGATGTAGAATTTCTGTTGCTCGAGGAAGTCGGTGACCGTCTTTGGTGGTGCATGGCAAAGCCGGCAAAACGCCTTCGAAAAGGTCGAGTTGTTCAAATTTTAACGTTATCGAAAGAAAAATCCGGCTGCTTTGCTTCTTTAATTGAGAAAAATCAGGACGGCCATTGCCTGATGCAGTTTAACGCAGAGGGAGATTTCCTGGAATTGCTTAACACAATCGGTGAAGTGCCCTTGCCTCCATATATTAACCGGCCCGCCAGGACCCAATCCGCCCTGGACGCGGAACGGTATCAGACAATTTATGCCAATCCTCCCGGCTCAGTCGCCGCTCCCACCGCCGGTTTGCACTTCACCCCTGAACTGCTGAACACACTGGAAGAAAGTGGGATTAAGTGGGAATTCGTGACACTTCACGTTGGACCCGGCACCTTTGCTCCGGTCAAAGCCGAGGAGCTTCAGGAGCATACCATGCATGAGGAGCGCTTTTTCTTCCCGGAAAAGACCGCCCAGTCGATTAGTCAGGCCCGAAAAGCTGGAAAACGAATTGTGGCCGTGGGCACCACCTCCCTTCGCGTCCTGGAAAGCGTCGCCCTTCGCGGGCCGGATCTCGCGCCAATGTCCTGGAGAACGAAAATTTTCATTTACCCACCCTATCAATTCAAGCTGACCGATGCGCTCCTGACGAACTTTCATCTTCCAAAGTCCACCCTGCTTATGCTGGTCTCCGCATTTTTATCTCCCGGAACGCTGGAAGGCCGGGAGATCGCTTTGGAACTTTATCGCATCGCCATTAAAAACGAGTACCGCTTTTTCAGTTACGGCGATGCGATGCTGATTCTTTAGGAATTACTCAAAATTTTTGGCCAGGCGCGCCTGGAGCATGCTTTCGATCCGCTCCCTGGTTTCCTCAAGATGAGCGCGGCTGGTGCGGTCTGAAATTTTTTCATCAGCAAGCGCTTTTGTGGCCTTTTCCTGAATTGAAATCAGGCTCGACCGCGCCAGACTGGTGGCATCTTCAGGCACTCCACCGACTGTTCTTAACGCAAGTCGGCCTAATGTTTTGACATGCTCCCGCTGGAGATTTCTCCGCAGGCTGCTGATCTCCTTTGAATCATTGCTCAATTCCGACCAGATCGTGCGGTCAATCCCTTCGAACAAATCCGCAAGCTGGAATGAATCAGACTGATTTTCAAAACGCAGCTCGTTGTCGAGAATCCGCGCCAGCGTCAATGGCTGGTAAAGTCGAGCCAGGACAGATTTTTGGATATTTAGCACCGAATCGTGCCACGGGAAATCCACCCGTGGATTGTTGATTAGCCCGAAGTAGCCATCAAAGCCGGGGAGACGGTCCACAGCCAGCTTGTTATGCACACTGGCAGGCAGGGCAAACGAATCTTCGCTGAACGCGGTCCGTTGTAGAAAATCGAGCGCCTCCTTCTGCTTCACTGCCGGAACCGGAATGTATGGGAAACGGCCATTTGGATCACCATAATGATCGCGATAATGATAAATCCCCCCGATGAATTTTGTCGCTGTCACGAAAGCCCGTGCATACTCATTTAATCCACGTCCAACCGCCCGGCGCAGCACCTGGTAACCTTCACCCTCCTTGAGCAAGCGGGTATCCATCTTTTTCCAGAGCTCCCCGACCATCCGGACCCGTTCAGTGAAAAAGCGAAGGGGATCAGAGGAGTGGTCCCATTGATTCACCAGCGGATCAATGGCCGCTGGGGAAAATGTGCCCAGCGCATCTTCATCAGTGGAATAAGCCAGTTCCGGGGTGGCAGCGCGCGAGGCGATTTTTGCCAGTTCCACAGGCTCATCCTTTTCGATCGTCTTGTAGGCGTATTCAACTGCCCAGTAATCGTATGGCCCCAGTTTGACTGGCATAAAATGGCCCTGTGTTTCATTCTCACCAGCAATCACCATTGCGTTGTAATCCATCACAGAACCGGATTGCCCCACACCGGAAGTGATGGAGGTATCGTTCAATTGCTCCGGTTTTAACAGGGTGCTTGCCCGAAAATTATGGCGCAGCCCCAGGGTATGCCCCACCTCATGAGCGGTGATGCTGATTAAAAATTCCCGCACCAGTTTTTCCTCCATCTGCGGTGTCAGCGCCCCGCGTGCCTCGAGAAGGTTCACGCTGAGAGAAGCCTGGTGCTCCAGTCCATCGGCAATCTCACAGGAATTCCGGTCACATCGGTTCCAGGCAAGTTTGGGCGGTTGTGCTGGCTCCAGCACAGCTTTCGGGAACAAGGGGGTGACAAATTCCTCCCCCTGCCTGCGGGCAAATCGGACAATTCCTTCGCTGAAACCAATGTCCGCATCGTAAATTTCGCCAGTGAACGGATTCACCCGCGATGGCCCGATTGCAAAGGCCGCGTCCACCCCGACAAACCACCTGATCGTATTATAGCGAGTGTCCGCGGCATCCCACGTAGCATCATCAGGCTGCTGCTTCACCACGATTGCATCCTTGAACCCGATTTTTTCAAAAGCATCGTTCCAGAGGAGCGCGCCTTCTTTCATGGCGTCCCGGTATTCCAGCGGAATGGTGTTCTCCAGCCAGAAAACAATCGGCTGTTTCGGGGCGGAAAGCGGGGCGGAAGGGTCCGCTTTCTCAAGGTTCCATCGGTTGATCCTGCGAACATGGGGAGTGCTGGCGCGATCCGAGGTGAAATCGTTATGTACGACAAGAAAATGCCCCACACGATCATCCGCAGCGCGCGGTTTGTAAGAGCTTTCCCGGATTTTCGATAAATCGTACTTCAGGATAATGGGAATCGAGCGAGTGTCCGGTAATGTGAGGGAACCGGTTTTTGGGTTGTCACTTATATAATGCAGGTTGAGATCCAGAAGGACATTTTCTGGAAATGCCTTGATCTGGGAAATCGTGCTGGAATTACGGTCAAAACGATAATCGGATGGCTTGTAAACTTCCTTCAACGTTCCTGCAAAATAGGGCAGATCAAATAAAATCAGCTCCGAAAGATTGATCAGGATGCTTTTCCGTTCAGGGTGCAGTTGGGAGATTACCTTCGTGCTTGCCAGGATCCCATCACTGAAGGAACGGGCGGTGGCACGGGCCGACGGAGTTCCATCCTGGGCGGAGAAACCGCTGTTCTTGATTCGCCATTGCAGCTGTTTTCCCACCAATTTGAAATAAAACGGGAATTCTCCACCCATTTGGGATGAGTACAACCCCTTTTCACCCACTGATTGATCCACTGTCCCGCTGAAAAGGAACACTTTGTCCAGTTGCTCCGGCAGGATCTCAAGATAATACTTATTTTCGTCTCCCTTCCGGTAAAAAGTAAACAATCCGCTGATCGTTTCCATCTCCTTGACCATCTCTGCGAACGGTTTTTCATCGGCAAACCTGACCGGCTCGGTAGATGCCGGGTTATTTGTTGTTTGTACCGGTTTGGGTTTGGGGGTCAGGCGATGTTTTCCTGCCTGAGGAACGGCTGAACTGGTCTGAACGGTCAAAACAACCGCAGCTAAAAGAAGGAAACTGAGCGCCCTGTGGCGGCAGAGGGAGATTGATTCAATCATATGGTTTACGGCTTCCGAAGCATAACAGGGTGCCTCATGGTACCAATCTCTTTTTACTCGGTTATCGGGGAAACCCTGAGAACTTTTTAAAGCAATTTACTACCCTGCCTTCATATTGGTGCCTGATTGAAGAGGTCAGCATTCGAGCTACCCTGAACCCTGTCTTTATAACCATGGTCCCGCTAAGCAATAAACGCACTGTTGACTGTGAAGTCGCGGCTTCCCAGATTCCCATCTTTTTACAACCCACCGAATAGAAACCATTCAGCCTATGGCAAATCATCAAGAAGCAGAAATTTCTGCGCCAGAACCGCATGAAGTCATGGAGAAGAGTCGTAAATCAAAACGATCTTCAATTCACGACTCTTTGGACAAGGAAGCATTGCTGGAGGCGCTGAATTCCTTCAAACGAGGGGATTTCGGCACCCGCCTGCCCAGCAACTGGAAAGGAATTGATGGACGCATCGCCGATTCCTTCAATGAGGTGATCGAGCTTAACTCCCGTCTTACCATTGAGTTACAACGAATTACCCGCGCCGTGGGTCGTGAAGGCCGCTTAAGTGACCGCGCCAACATTGGTAACGTTAAAGGCGCCTGGGAAGACTGGGTAGTCTCAGTTAACCAGCTGATTTCTGACCTGGTCTGGCCCACCACTGAAATCTCCCGCGTGATCGGGGCGGTCGCAAATGGTGACTTGTCGCAGACGATGGCAGTCGAGATCCATGGTCGTCCGCTCAAGGGTGAGTTTAAACGCACTGCCACCACTGTGAATACAATGGTGACCCAGCTCGGTTCATTTGCTTCTGAAGTGACCCGTGTGGCCCGCGAAGTCGGCACCGAAGGAAAGCTCGGTGGTCAGGCGAGGGTGAAAGGTGTTGCCGGTACCTGGAAAGATTTGACCGATAACGTGAACCTGATGGCGGTCAACCTGACAGGTCAGGTGCGTAACATCGCCAAAGTGGCAACTGCTATCGCCAAGGGGGACCTTTCCAAAAAGATCACCGTGGACGTGAAAGGGGAATTCCTCGAGTTGAAAGCGACCATCAATACGATGGTGGACCAGCTGCGTTCGTTCGCTTCTGAAGTGACCCGCGTGGCCCGTGAAGTGGGTACCGAAGGCAAACTCGGTGGTCAGGCCCGCGTGGAAGGTGTGTCAGGTACCTGGAAGGACTTGACCGATAACGTCAACTCGATGGCATCCAACCTGACAGCTCAGGTTCGTAATATTGCAGCAGTGACCACCGCGGTCGCAAACGGGGACCTTTCCAAGAAAATCACCGTCGATGTCAAAGGAGAAATTCTCGAATTAAAAAACACCATCAACACGATGGTGGACCAGCTTTCATCATTCGCAGCGGAAGTGACCCGTGTGGCCCGCGAAGTCGGTACTGAAGGAAAACTTGGCGGCCAGGCACAGGTTAAAGGTGTTGCCGGAACCTGGAAGGATTTGACCGATAACGTCAATTTCATGGCCTCCAACCTCACCGTCCAGCTGCGAGACGTCTCCAAGGTGGCCACTGCGATTGCAAACGGCGACCTCACCCAAAAAATCACCGTCGATGTCCGTGGGGAAATTCTCCAGATCAAGAACGTCATCAACACGATTGTGGACCAGCTTTCATCATTCGCAGCGGAAGTGACCCGCGTGGCCCGCGAAGTCGGTACCGAAGGAAAACTCGGCGGCCAGGCATTGGTTAAAGGCGTGGCGGGAACCTGGAAGGATTTGACTGATAACGTCAACATCATGGCTTCCAACCTGACCGTACAATTGCGCGACATGTCAAAGTTGGCAACCGCGATTGCGGATGGGGACCTGACCCAGAAGATCACAGTCGAAGTCCGTGGGGAAATTCTCCAGATCAAGAACGTCATCAACACGATGGTGGACCAGCTTTCATCATTCGCGGCGGAAGTGACCCGTGTCGCCCGTGAAGTCGGCACTGAAGGAAAACTCGGTGGCCAGGCGGATGTGAAAGGTGTGGCGGGCACCTGGAAAGATTTGACCGACTCGGTCAACGCGATGGCCTCGAACCTGACGGCCCAAGTCCGCAACATCGCCGAAGTTACGACCGCCGTGGCACGCGGCGACTTG
>JANRLX010000028.1:0-29492 GCA_033762115.1 Verrucomicrobiota bacterium | reverse complement strand
TCGGCCGTCAAACGCAGCATTGCCGATGGTAGTGGTTCTATAGGCTCCGCGAGAGTAGGTCGTCGCCAGATTATTCTTCAAAACCCAAAACCCCCTCCAAAGGCCAAAAACCCATAAAGGGGGTTTCGGCTTTATATAGGGACAAATTAAAGCTGCCCGCGGAACCAACCGCAAATTGCCTCCACGCATTTGACTCTCCAGGAGCGTTTCCTGAACTCGACTGGATCAAGGTAGATCGATTTGGCTTTGTCAGCCTCAAAAACTTCAATCTGCTTTGCTGCAAAATCCCGATCCCAGACGTTGAGGTTGCCTTCATCATTGATCCGGAAGGAGCGATCATCGAAGTTCACCGAGCCGCAAGTCACCCACACATCATCCACGATCATTACTTTTGTATGAAGTTTGGTGGGCTCATATTCAAAAAATTCCACGCCAGCATCCATTAAAGGCTGAAACCGGGAACGCGCTGCGCGCCGAACCACGTTCCAGTCAATATGTCCAGGGGTGATCACTTCAATTTTTACTCCCCGCTTTCTTGCATCAATCAACATATTCCGGGCGAGATTGTCCGGGACAAAATATGAGTGGCAGATGCGGATGGATTTCCGAGCAGCCGCGATGGAATAAAGGTACAAAAGGCGTGCGTTCTCAGCACCATCGCGAGCCCCGCTGATAAAGGCCTGGGCAGCCATTCCACCTTTTGCTTCAAGCTTTGGAAAATAATCTTCCCCATGAAGAACCCCTGACTTGTTGCGAATCCAGTTGTCCATGAATCCGCGTTGAATCTGTGCCACCACCGGGCCTTCCACGCGAAATTCCGTATCTCGCCAAAGAGGCATTCGTTCCGCATTCCCCATCCATTCATCGGCAAGGCAAATCCCTCCGATGAAACCGATTTTACCATCCACCACGAGAGTTTTCCGGTGGGTTCGATGATTCCAGCGATGAGGATTATACCAGCGGATTGGATTATGGATTTCTAATTGAACTCCGGATTTGCGAAGCCGTTTTTGATCCTTACTTTTAAATTGAAAAGCGCCAAAACCATCGACGATACAGTGAACCTTCACCCCGGCACGGGCGCGTTCTGATAACGCCTCGATAAATTGATCGCTTAACTTTCCTGAGCGCCAGATGAAGTTTTCGAAGGTAATTGTTTTTTCCGCATTTCGGATTGCCTCAAGCATCGCCGGAAAAATCTCAACCCCGTTCAGCAGTTCCTCCACCTGATTGCCCTGCACAATCGACGCACCCAACAGCGGCCCAATGGTTTGCAAAAATTGCGGATCACTGACTGAGTAATCGGTGACGATTGGCTTGCGGATTAATTTTTCGACTGCAAAGGAGGCTGGACCACAGGCAACTGCCACCACCCAGATCAGAATGGAAAAAAAATAAAACATCAGATTTTCGAAAAGCCGAAACCGTACTCTCGGGGAAAAACCTTTGAAAGCCGAAATATCAGCGGGAAGATAAGGTCTCTGGAAAGGCTTTTCGTTTGACCCGCCTTCAAGAAGGTGCTTACTTTTCACGCCTTAATTCGTATGTTCCAAAATATTCGGCGTCATCAGAAGTGGTTATGGATTGTCATCAGCGGTCTGGTGATCATCAGCTTTGTTTGGTACTTCAATCCAAACAACCAACAAGGCGTGAGTGCCGGGGGAGATGTGCCTGCCGGGACTATTAATGGGCGCCCCATTTCCCTGGGCGAATACCGCGACGCTTATGAGGAAGCCACATTGCGTTACCTGTTCAGTTATGGCGAATGGCCTGGCAATGATGAGATGACCCGAAGTATGAGGCCTGTCGAACGGGAGACCCGCACCCGCCTTTTCCTTAAGGAAAAAGTCAAGGAAATGGATATTAAGGTAAGTGACGATGCGGTGGCGCAATGGATTGCCCAGGCATTTCGGGATCGCGAAACCCAGACATTCAGGAAGGCATCCTATGATAATTTCGTAAAAGAGGTCCTCCCCCGGCGGGGCCTTGAAGTCCGTGATTTTGAGCGTTTCGCCCGGAATGAAGTAGCTTTCCAGCATCTGATAACCCTGGCCAGTCTTCCCGGTCGTATGATCACCCCGCAGGCCGCAGAAGTTCGTTATCGTGAGGAGCATGAAAAAGTGGAAGCCCAGGCTGTGTTCTTCTCCGCTTCCAATTTTGTTTCCAAGGTTAATATCGATCCGGGCGCAATTGCCACTTTCTACACCAACAACGCATCCGCTTACCGCATTCCCGATCGTATCCAGGTCAGTTATGTCACGTTTGACCTGACCAACTACTTTGCCCAGGCCGAACAGCGCATGAACAGCGAAACCAATCTTTCGCAACGGATTGACCAGATCTACACCCAGCGAGGGACCAACTATTTTGTGGACACGAATGGAATGATGCTTTCCCCGGAAGTCGCCAAGGCCCAAATCCGCGACGAAGTGCGTGAAGCGTATGCTTTGATCGATGCACGCGCCCAGGCCAACAAGTTCATGGAAGAATTGCTTGAACTCCCCGGACCTCGACAGGCGGCGAACCTTGAAAACCTTGCAGCAGCCCGTGGTATCACCAGCAAACTCAGCCAGCCATTTACAGAATTTGAACAACCACCGGGCATGAAGGTCGTTGATACCTTCAGCAGAATGATGTTCCGCCTCAGCGAAGCCGATCCTTTCCCGGATGAACCAACCATCGGTGAAGATGCTGTTTACGTGGCTGCGTTTAAAAAGCGGATTCCCAGTGAATTGCCTTCGCTGGATTCCATCCGCGCAAAAGTCACGGATGATTATCAGCGCCAGCAATCACAAACCCTGGCCCGTCTTGCAGGCAATGCTTTCCATAACACGCTCACGAATGGCCTCGCCCAGGGAAAATCATTTGCCGAGATTACCAGGGAGGCAGGCTACACCCCCTTGGCGTTGACTCCTTTCACCCAAACGGACCGCACCATTCCCGAAATGGAAGCGCGGCAGGATTTTGCCAGTGTCAAAAACGTGGCTTTTGCTCTCGGTGAAAATCAAACCAGTGGATTCACCACCACGCGGGATGGCGGATTTATTGTGCATGTCAACCGCTTCCTGAAAGTGGATGATGCCACGGTCAAAGCCGAACTGGCCAGTTACATGGAAACATTGCGCCGTGGCGAAAGCTCGGATGCATTCAATGACTGGTTCCGCAAGGAAATGGCGAGCGCCAACCTCGTTCTGGCCACGGACAAGGAAGATGCTGCTGCGATGGAACAGTGATCCCCAGTGATCCCCATTGCAAAGCGGTTTGCGGTTCTTCTATAGTGCCTTTTATGCGTTTGTTTTTGGCTGGTCTTTTATTCGCGGCCGTGTGCTGCCCACTTTTCGCTCAGGGCACCCCGGATGAGCGTTACTTAAATGCCTACGAACTGATCCAGGAAGCTGATCGACTTCAGGGCTCCGGCCAATCTGATCTTGCAAGAACCCGCCTTGAGGAGGCGCAGGCGGAACTCAAAAAACTGAAATCCATTTACCCGAACTGGAACAGCAAAGTCGTGCAGTTTCGTCTCTCCTACGTGGAGGAAAAACTGGGGCTTGAAACGACCAAACCTGCTGCTCAGCCCTCAACCACACCTGCTCCACCAGTACAGCCGCCGGAGAAGCCGACAGCTCCTGTGACCCCGGCAGAACCTGCTCCGGTCGTCCCAAACCCCGAAAGTCCTGAAATGTTGAAAGGGGTGATCGCCCGTTTGCAGCAGGAGAATGCGGTGCTGCAAGCGAAACTTCAGGAAGCGCTCTCCCCGCAACCGGCAACACTCGATCCGGCGCAGCTGGCTCAGGCCGAAGAACGGATCAAGGCGCTTGAAAAAGACCGCGAGCTGCTCAAGGTCGCCCTTGAAAAAGAGCAGGCTGCGACTACCCGCGCTTCCCAGGCGGAAGCATTGCAAAATTTACAAAAAGAACTCGCCGCAAAGGAAGCCACAATTAATGCGCTCCGTCGCGAAGCTGAATTGATAGAAAAAATTCGCACCGAAAACACGCAGCTGAAGGAAAAGCTGGCGCAAACCAAAGATTCGGCAGCGTTGGAGCGGGAACTCGCAGCCGCCCGTGAAGGAGCGCGGACCAATGCCCTGGCGGTGGAGGCGTTGCAGGCCTCCCTTCGACAATTGAACGCGCAACGTCCTCCCCCTCCGCCGACAACAGTGCCCGATAATGCGGATTCCCAGACCAAACAATTGCAGAAGGAGCGGGACGATTTGTTGCTGCAGTTGGCCGAAGCGCGTGATGAGCTTTACCAGGTGCGTCAAAAATCGGGTAACACCCAGGCCACTCGCACGGCCAACCAGATCGCTGTGCTCCGCGCCCGCCTTGAAGCTCTGGAGGCAAGAAAATCCCCTTACACCAGCGAAGAGCTTGCCCTCATGAAAGCTCCCCAGGCGGAAGTGGCTGCCACCCCTCCGGCCAACACCACCGCGAAAAAGGGAACTCGCGAATTGCCTCCCGGTGCAGGTCTGATCCTTGCCGAAGCGCAACGCGCTTTTTCCAACAAGCGATTTGATGTTGCTGCTGAAAAATATGGGCAGGTGCTGCGCATGGATGAGAACAATGTCTTTGCCCTGGGTAATCTGGCGGTTGTGCAACTGGAACAGGAAAAACTTTCTGAAGCGGAAGCCACACTTTCCAAGGCCCTTGCCGCTGATCCTGAAGATGCCAAAATTCTTTCCCTGATGGGAATTCTTCGTTTCCGACAGGAAAAGTATGATGACGCCCTGGATGCATTAAGCCGGTCGGTGCAGTTGAATGCCAAAAATCCGGAAGCCCAGAATTATCTTGGGATTACCCTCAGTCAGAAGGGGCAGCGCAGCGCCGCTGAAGCGGCCTTGCGAAAAGCCCTGGAGATCGCCCCTGGGTATCCCAGCGCACATCATAATCTTGCAGTAATTTACGCCACGCAAAAGCCTCCCTATCTGGAACTGGCACGTTTTCATTACGAAAAGGCATTGGCTGGGGGGCATGCCCCCAATGCCGAACTTGAAAACACCTTGAAGAAGTGATCTGCGCGGTCCTGAAATTTAATACGTATAGGTATTAATTTTCTTGCATCCCTTCGCGCCCTGAGCGACCTTCCCCTCATGTGCCGTAGCGTTCGTCCTGCGGCGCGGGTGTTTCATGAATGGTGTCCGTCACATTCTCTCGGTCCTGCCTCTGATCGCGGCACTTTGCTTTCTTCATTCCCTTAACGCGGCGGACTGGCCCATGTTTCGTGGCCAGCCGAACCTGACCGGTTTTTCCGAGGAGAACATCCCGGACAAACCGCAGCTGCTCTGGAGCTACAAAACCGCCGGTCCGGTGAAATCTTCCGCCGCCATTGTGCAGGGAACTGTTTACATCGGTTCAGATGATGGGTTTCTTCATTGCCTTAACCTGAAGACGGGCAGGACAAACTGGCTGTTTAAAACCGAGGGACCGATTGAATCCTCCCCGCTGGTCTTAAGTAACCAGCTCTTTTTTGGGTCCACCGATGGTTATCTTTACGCCTTGAATGCCACGGATGGTTCACTGCTCTGGAAGTACAAAACTGAGGACAAAATTCTCAGCTCTCCAAATTTCTATCGTCCGGAGGCTGGGGGGCTTTGGATTATTGTGGGCGGATATGATTACAAGTTGCATTGCGTGGAAGCGGGGACAGGCAAGGGAGTCTGGACTTATGAAACGGGCAATTACATCAACGGCACTCCGGTCATTGACGAGGGGCAAACCATTTTCGGCGGGTGTGATGCCCTGCTGCATGTGATCGGTCTCGCCAAGGGGGAGAAACTCAAGGAGATTGATGCAGGGGCTTATATCGCTGGCTCAGGTGCCTATTCAGATGGGAAAATCTACATTGGACATTATGAGAATGAGTTTCTTTGCTTCGATATTGCAGCAGGAAAAATCCTCTGGAAATTCCGGGACAGAAACTTTCCCTACTTTTCATCACCTGCGCTGACCCGGGACAAGGTGGTTTTTGGCGGACGGGATAAACGGCTTCATTGTCTGGACCGGGAGACCGGTCGCGAGCTTTGGGCATTTGCCACCCGTGGGAAGGTGGACAGTTCCCCGGTGATTTGTGGAGAAAAAATCGTCGTTGGATCTGAAGATGGACGCTTGTACCTCGTCTCATTAAAGGATGGATCGGAAATTTGGAGCTATGAAATTGGCCAGCCGTTGACGAGTTCGCCAGCGGTCAGTCACGGCACGGTCGTCATTGGTTCCGAGGATGGAAACGTTTACGCCTTCGGGCAAAAAGAATCAAAATGAGCGCAGCAACAGTTCCAGAGAAGCGGGTCGCCCCCGTAATTGAGAAACAAACGACCGCTGGAAATTATTTTGTTTCCAACTACCCGCCCTTTTCGTTTTGGAAGCAGGAGTCATTGCCTGAGTTTTATACTGCGCTTGAAACCGCACCTCGTCCCGGCACTCCTCTTGGCATTTACCTGCACATTCCGTTTTGTCGCAAACGCTGCCACTTCTGCTATTTTCGCGTTTATACGGATAAAGACTCAGCGGCCATTCGTGGATATATCCAGGCGGCGTTGAAGGAATTTTCTCTTTACGCTTCCAAACCGTTTATTGGAGGTCGCAAACCTTCCTTTATTTATTTCGGTGGTGGAACTCCCTCCTACCTTTCTGTGGACCAGTTGAAGCAACTGACAGATGGGATGAAAAGCTTTTTGCCATGGGATGAAGTCGAGGAAGTCACTTTTGAATGCGAGCCTGGCACCCTGACCGATCACAAGTTAAAGGCCATACGCGAAATGGGGGTGACCCGCCTGAGCCTGGGAGTGGAAAATTTTAACGATCAGATCCTTGAGATCAATGGCCGTGCACATCACAGCAAGGAAATTGAACGTGCTTATCGCTACGCCAGGGAATTGAACTTTCCGCAGATCAACATCGATTTGATTGCGGGAATGGTCGAGGAAACAGAAGAGAATTGGCGGGAGAACATCCGCAAAACCATCGAGATGAGTCCCGACAGTATCACGATTTACCAGATGGAGGTTCCCTATAACACGACCATCTACAAGCAAATGAAGGCGGAGGGGAAACTTGTGGCTCCCGTGGCTGACTGGGAAACCAAGCGTGGTTGGGTAGCCGAGGCATTCTCTGAATTTGAGAAAGCGGGTTACACAATTGGCAGCGCCTATACCGCTGTAAAAAACAAAGCCAATACCAAATTCGTTTATCGTGATAAATTGTGGGCCGGTGCAGACCTTCTTTCGCTGGGCGTTGCCTCGTTCGGCCATATCAACGGCACTCATTACCAGAACCAGCATGATTTCGATCCGTACGTCACGGCATTGGATGCCGGCCAACTCCCGGTTTTCCGCGCCCTGACCCCGACCAACGAAGAACGGTTGATCCGTGAATTCATTCTCCAGCTGAAGCTCGGTGAAGTCAGCGCCAGGTATTTTGATGAGAAATTTGCCGCCCGGGTGTTTGAGCAATTTGCGCGGCCGCTCCAGACATTAAAGGAGTGGGGTTACCTGACGATCGAAGGGGACCGGATTCGCCTGAATCGCGAAGGCCTTTTGCAGGTGGACCGTCTGCTGCATGAATTTTTCCTGCCGCAGCATAATAACACGCGTTACGCCTGATTCATGGCACCAGGAATTCCAATGGCAACCGCGCAGGTGAATCCGATGCTTCACCCGCTGGATGATTTTTATTCCCAGGCCAGCCGACCGCTTCCGGATGTGAAACTACTGAGCGAATCGGGAGTGCCGCAGCCGTATCGTGCGCTCCTGGTGCATGAACGGGACATGACTCCCACACTGGAGGAGCATTACCAGTCACAGGTCCGGCTCAAGGTCCTTTCCCGGCAGAAGCGGGGTGGCTTTTATTACCGGGAGGTCCTGCTCTTTTCCTCGGCCAATCCGAACGAGGCCCAACCGATCGAATTTGGCGCCATAAAAATCAACCTGAACTCCCTGCCGCTTCCTGCGCAAAAGGAAGTGGTTTCCGAGTTGATGCCGTTCGGTAATGTCCTCGCAAAATACAAGGTGATTCATTCCTCGAAACCGAAAGGTTATTTCAGTGTCCGCGCGGATGAATTCATCAGCGCCCTGCTTGGCTGTCCCATTGCCGCCGAACTGTACGGTCGCCGCAACACGCTTTTTAGTGAGGAGATGAGGCCCATCGCAGAAATTGTTGAAATTCTTCCACCCGCTTTATGAGTATCGAACAATATGACGCATTGATCATTGGAGGCGGTCCTGCAGGTGCCGCTGCCGGGACGGTCCTCGCCGAGCAGGGAAGGCGTGTCCTGATCCTGGAACGGGAAAAATTTCCTCGTTATCACATTGGAGAATCGCTCCTTCCCTTTACTTACTACCCTCTGCAACGACTCGGCCTGATCGACAGGATGCGCAGCTCCGCGTTCGTCAAAAAGTATAGCGTGCAATTCGTCTCCCCCTCGGGCAAGGCGTCCCAGCCGTTTTATTTTTTCAACCGTTACGAAAAGGATGTGGCCCAAACCTGGCAGGTGCTTCGTTCGGAATTCGATCTGCTTCTGTTAAACAATGCCCGTGAAAAGGGGGCTGCTGTCCGTGAGGAAACCACTGTGACAGAGCTGGTCCGTGATGGCGAAGCGGTCATCGGCCTGCGCGCACGGAATACAAAAGGTGAAAAGCTGGAGTTTCGCGCGCCGATCACCATCGATTGCTCTGGTCGTGATGCTTTTGCCGCGCTGAGGAACAGCTGGCGTGCAGGGGATCCCATGCTGAATAAGGTGGCCGTATGGACTTATTACAGAGGGGCGTTGCGCGATCCCGGTATTGATGAAGGGGGCACCACGGTGGCGTTTGTGCCTGAGAAGGGCTGGTTTTGGTACATCCCGTTGCACAACGATGTCGTCAGTGTCGGGGTTGTTGCTGAAGGGAAATATCTTTCGCGCGACGGGGTGAAAGATCCGAAAGCCATTTTTGAGCGTGAGATCGGGCAGAATGCCTGGATCAAAAAACATCTCGATGCAGGGGAACAGTTCGGCCAGCATTATATTACAGGGGAATATTCCTATCATTCCCGTTATTGCGCTTCCGAAGGGCTGCTCCTTGCAGGAGATGCCTTCTGTTTTCTTGATCCTGTCTTTTCCTCCGGGTTGATGCTTGCGTTAAAGAGCGGCGTGCTGGCTGGGGACGCGGTCAACGAGGCGCTCGCAGCCAATGATTTTTCACCAGCCCGATTTGAAAATTACGGCGCGGTCCTCCGTGAAGGAATCGAGAACATGCGAAAACTCGTTTACGCATTTTACGACCAGGATTTCAGCTTCAGGACCTTGACTGATAAATATCCTGACCTGGCCGGGGATGTCACTGATTGTCTCTCAGGGGATGTGAACAAGGATTTTTCCCGGTTGTTCGCGGCCATTGCCGAGTTTGCGCCCGTTCCTGCGCCATTGCCTTATGGCAAACCATATCTGGGAGCGGAACTTGTCTCGGCGGTTGCTGCATGATTTCATCCCCCTGATGAACATCGTCCAGATCACTCCCGGCGCCGGTGGGATGTATTGCGGAAATTGTTTTCGTGACAACGCTCTTGTCTCTGAATTGCGCGCGATGGGTCATGAGACCATGATGATCCCGCTCTATCTTCCAATGACCCTGGAAGATGCGGACCAAAGCAGCGGCACCCCGATTTTTTTCAGCGGGATCAACGTTTACCTTGAGCAGCTTTCCCCGCTCTTTTCCAGGATGCCCCATTGGCTCCATGGAATGTTCCGGTCCCCCGGCCTGCTCAAGCTGGCCGCGGGCAGGGCGGCCAAGACCCGCGCTGATGAACTTGGTGAATTGACCCTTTCGATGTTGCGTGGCGAGGAAGGCAACCAGGCCCGTGAAGTGGAGGAACTGGCCGGTTGGTTGAAGGAATATGGCAAGGCCGACCTGATTTGCCTTTCCAATGCCCTGCTGGTTGGGGTGGCCAGGGGCCTGAAGCAAAAATTAAATGTCCCGGTCATCTGCACCCTGCAGGGTGAGGATTATTTCCTTGATGCATTGAAGCCGACCCATCGTGAACGCACCTGGACGGTGCTTTCAGAACGGGCACAGGAAATTGACCTGTTCATCGCTCCCAGCGTTTATTTTGCCCAGCGGATGAGCGCCCGTTTGAAGCTGGACCCGGCCAAAGTGCGGGTGATCCATAATGGAATTGACCCCTCCGCCTACACTCCCGCCACAGTTCCATCGACCACCCCGGTGCTTGGTTATTTTGCCCGGATGTGCCGGGAAAAAGGTGTCGACACGGTTGTCAAAGCGTTCATTCTCCTGCGCAAACGGAACAAGGTGCCCGGGTTAAAGCTTCGGATCGGCGGCGGCATGGGCCCAAGCGATGAACCTGTCGTTGCGGCGATCAAGCAATGGATTGCCGCAGAAGGACTAACCGGTGAAGTGGAATTTTTCCCCAACCTGGATAAAAAGGAAAAACAGTCCTTTTTCAAATCGTTGTCGGTGATGTCAGTCCCGGCGCTTTATGGGGAAGCGTTTGGTCTTTATTTATTGGAAGCGTGGGCGGCAGGCGTTCCGGTTGTTCAACCTGCCACCGCTGCCTTCCCGGAATTGATCTCCCACGCGAAGTCCGGTTTGCTTTGCGATCCCGGCAGCCCTGAATCACTGGCGCTCAAAATCGAGGAATTGCTTCTTGATGAACCGAAACGGCAGCAGCTGGCCCGGAATGCCCGTGCTGCTGTCGAGGGGCATTTCTCATTGCATTCTCTTGCCGAACAGACCCTTCAGGCGTTTGCTTCCGTAAAACGAAGCGAGGCCGTGGCTGTATGAGCTATGCCGCGCGAATCCAGAACAGCTCTTCAGCAAAGAGCCAGCGCCATTCTCGAACAACTCCGCACGACTTATCCTGATGCGCATTGCGAACTTCATTTCCGGAATTCGCTCGAGTTGCTGATTGCCACCATTCTTTCCGCGCAATGCACCGACAAGCAGGTTAATATTGTCACGGCGAAACTGTTCGAAAAATACAAATCAGCGGCTGACTACGCCCAGGCTCCATTGCAGGAATTGGAGAATGACCTTCGGGCGATTGGCCTTTATCGGAACAAGGCAAAAAATATCAAGGCTTGCTGCCAATCCCTTATCGAGAAACACAATGGCCAGGTCCCACAGACGATGGAGGAACTGACTGCACTCGCTGGTGTGGGGCGAAAAACCGCCAATGTCGTGCTCGGAAATGCTTTTGGCATCAACAGTGGCGTGGTGGTGGACACACATGTCGCACGGCTTTCAAATCTTCTTGGCCTTTCCCGTGAAAGCTCCCCTGAAAAGATTGAGCTGGCTTTGCAGAAGCTCATCCCCCGGCATGATTGGACCATGCTCAGCCATTATCTGATCTGGCATGGAAGAAGGCGTTGCGCAGCTCGCAGGCCGGACTGCGAAGAGTGTGAATTGAACACCCTTTGTCCGGGGAGGATGAAATGAACGATTGGTTCCTGCTTCCTCTTGCGCCCGGGCCTGCTGCATGGAACATGGCATTCGATGAAACGCTCCTGAACCATCTGGCGGATTGGAGTGCCCCGGTGCTCCGGTTCTATTCATGGGAGGAACCTGCCGCCACTTTCGGTTATTTCCAGCATTACCGTGATATTGCCGAATGGACCGCCCTGCGCCCGTTGATTCGCCGTCCCACCGGTGGCGGTTTGGTCAGGCATGATGCCGATTGGACCTACAGCATTGCTGTACCGCCGGAACACCCATGGTACTCCTTTCGCGCGGAGGAGAGTTACCGACACATGCATGAATGGATAGCCCGCGCCTTTGATGCGCTGGGCGTCCGGTCAAACCTCTCCCCATGCTGTGATAAAGAGATCCCAGGCCAATGCTTCATAGGTGCGGAAAAATATGATCTCCTTGTAAACGGGAAAAAAATTGCAGGAGCTGCCCAGCGTCGAAACAAGCTTGGCCTGCTGATCCAGGGTTCAATCCAGCAACAACCCGGCGGGTTATTGCGTGATGCCTGGGAGCGGGAGATGCTCACCTCGGTGGACCCTCGCTGGGAGGTTTCCTGGAAGGAACTGAAAATCAGTGACACCGTGCGGAACAACGTCACGCAGCTTGCGGCGACCAAATATTCGCAGCGCGCCTACAATGAAAAACGTTGAGGCCTTCTCAGGAAATTTCCCTACGACTTGCGGCTTTTCAGCAACTTCTCCCGGCCCACCAGATAAAGAAAACCGCATAACAGCGCGAATGGGATCAAGGCCAGTAAATTCGCGTATTCTCCGGTGTAGAAAGGATTGTTGGCAGACCATGCCGTGGCGGTTTTCAACAAGGCATTGTTCTCAAAAAAGCCGGCAAAGATGGCAATGAAAATTCCCGCAATCGCTCCGCCGGCAATATAACCGGAGGCGGCGAGCACTCCCGGGCTGCGGTCGGCTTCCGCCGCAAGAAATGTTTCGTCCACTTTCTGGTTGGCAGCTTCCAGCGCGGCACGCCGCTTCCGGTCCACAAGATAGCGGATCATTCCCCCGATGAAGACAGGCGCGGAAGTCGCCAGCGGGAGGTAAACACCCACCGCAAATGCCAGGGATGGCACACTCGCGAGTTCCAGCACCACTGCAATCATCACTCCCACCAGGACCAGTCCCCACGGCAACTCCCGGTCCAGGATGCCCTTGATGATATAGGACATCAGGATTGCCTTTGGAGCATCATACTTTTTCACTTCGGTCCCATCCGGACGTTTGCTGAAGCTTCCGTTGATTCCCGGATCCACCAGGTAAACCGCGTTCCCTGCATCGTCCACAAGATATTTGCCTGTGGGACCATTCTCCTTTTCCGTTTTGTGCCAGACATAATAACTTTTATTGTCCTGGGCAGCCTGCGGTCCTTTTAAGGACTCTCTTTTTTTCAATCCGTCAACAGTGGTTTTCAAGCCGGGGGCGACCTGTGCTGCAGGAACGTAAACGGTCGCGGCGTCATTCAGCCGCAGCAAAATCGGGCCAAGAATCAATGCCGAGGCAACCACCCCGCAGAAGAGGGCAATCTGCTGGTATTTGGGAGTCGCGCCGACCAGGAAACCTGTTTTCAGATCCTGGGAAGTCGTTCCGCCATTTGAGGAGGCGATACACACGATGGCGCCGACAGAAAGCGCGGTCACATAGTAAATCCCGCCGGTCCAGCCCAGAGCGAGGAAGATCAGGCAGGTCAGCAGCAGCGTTGCCACTGTCATGCCTGAAATGGGATTGGAGGAGGAACCAATCTCACCGGTCAGACGGGAGGAGACAGTGACAAAAAGAAAACCGAACAGCACGATCAGCAGCGCTCCCAGCAAATTCATGTGCAGCGTTGGCGCAGCCATGATGGCAATGATGATTATAATAATCCCGCCGAATACCAATTTGAGAGAAAGATCACTTGCTGTTCGCAACTGGGCCCCGATTGCAGCACCGGCATTTCCGACATTTTTCAATCCTTCCCTCAACCCGCGCCCGATCAAAGGCAATGATCGCACCAGGCTGATGATTCCCGCCGCCGCAACCGCTCCGGCGCCGATGTAAAGGATATAGGCTCCGCGAATTTCATTGGGGCTCATGTCACGAATCAGTTTGGTCCCGGGGGAAGGCGCGACCGGCACTGTCACATTCTCGCCGAAAAAGGAGATCATCGGGATAAGCACCAGGTAAGCCAGCACTCCACCACCTACCATGATCGAGGCGATCCTCGGCCCAATGATATAGCCTATCCCCAGCAGTTCGGGGGATACCTCTGTTCCCACGGAGCCACCCTTGAAGGGAGTGCCGAAGATTTTTTCCGGTATGGCTTTCCATCCGTGCAACGCATCCATGATAAATTTGTAAATCAGCCCGATGCCAAAGCCTGTGAAGATGGTAGTCGCTTGCGTGACGGAGCCTGTCCCCTCTTCCATTTGCTTTTTCCAGAATGGCGCTGCCGCAGCGCGTGATTCCGCTGAAGCGCCCGCCTTTAATACTTCCGCGCAGGCAGTTCCTTCGGGGTATTTCAAGATGCCATGCTGTTGCACAATCAACGCACGGCGGAGGGGAATCATCATCAGGATACCGAGTAATCCGCCGAGAATTGCAACGAGCAGCACGCGGGTTGCTTCAAGGTCAAAACCGAGGACCAGAATTGCCGGCATCGTTACCCCAATCCCGAACGCGAGCGATTCACCAGCGCTGCCACTGGTCTGGACAATGTTATTCTCGAGGATCGTGGCGTCCTTCACGCCAAATTTTGAAAGGAGGCGAAACAGCGTGATCGAAATGACGGCCACTGGAATCGAGGCGCTGACAGTAATCCCGACCTTCAATACCAGGTAGAGCGAGGAAGCGCCGAAAATCATCCCCAAAAGCGTCCCGGTAATGACCGCCCTCGGTGTGAATTCCGCTATGCGGGTTTCGGGGGCGATATAAGGTTGATGCGTGGCTGGAGAATTCGTGGCGTGCGTCTCACTTTGTCCCATGCACAAAGTATGTCCGAAAGCTGCAAAATCCACCAGAGGGAAGCTTGCCGTTTATTAACTCCCCGCTGGCTGCCGGGCCAGAGTCTAGCTCAGAAAGAGTGGCCGCAGATGCCGATCGTAGAGGTTGGTCGTGACGTTGTTTGCAACAATCGATTCGAATTCACGGAGCGCTGAAAGATAACGTTCCCCTTTTTTGGCCGCGACTTTGTAGCCCACATGCAGCAACTGGCGCAGATGCGGATTGAACAACGGATTTTTTTGATCGTGCCGCAACCTGCTGGTGAATTGCTCCGAGCTCCATGAATTGACAGTTGCCGCGCTCGGCAGTTTGCCTGCATCGATATCAATCACAGTCGCATAGGGGGCACAGAGTTCCTCCACATGCTCGAGCGCTTCGGAGTAAATTTCCTTTGCCAGCTTCAATCCTTGGCCGCCTGCCTCAGCCAGCCCGATCATCTCTTCAAGCCAGGTTGTCCCGGCGGTTTTGATATGCAATCCAGCGCCTGTTTTTTCCAACGCCCGCCGGATCGGCGGGTAAATCGAAAATTTGTCACTCCCTGAATGGACGCTCAATTTGAGGTTTTCTGACAATGGATAACGTTTAATCGCATGCGCGATCACGGCCAGATCATCATTGAACTCCTGCTCGAATTGCTCGAGGGAACCGACATAATCCACTCCTTTGTTAAAACGGCCCGTGAATTTTGGAGCGATCGTTTGAATCGGAATTCCTGCATCTCCCAATGCTGCCAGGATCACCAACAGTTCCGGAGGTGTTTGTGGAAAATCGGTTTCATCCATCGACACTTCCGTGATGAAATTGCCCGCGCCTTTTCGTTCCTCGATATGCCGTTGGATTTTTTTCGCCTCCTCAATCGCCAAAAGGTATTTGCCAGCGGTTTTCTCCACATCAGCACGCTGGATCATAAATGGATTCCTGATTCCGGGAATTTCAATTTTTCCTGTCAGTTCCGGATGCCGATCCACAAAATTTTTTAACCGGTCCCCCTCCACCGGGTGGCCGATGAAACTTGCCACATCAATCGTAAAAAAATCGCTTGGGTCGATGAAACGGTCGACAGTTCCCAGGTTGATATGGTCCGCATCCACCCGGTATTCGCCGGTCCAGCCGAGTTCCCGCACTGCGGCATCCGCCGCCTGCCGCACGCTGGAAGGTTCGGAACCAATCGTCATGTGTTCACGATTTGATTTGTTCCAGACGGGGACGATAGGGACCCCTTTTTGTGCGGCCATCTGGCAGGCGCGTAACTGGGCTTTTGCCTGATGCGCAAACCGGTCTCCCATTCCGAACGAAAATTTTCCGAGCTTCTGCATACGGACAATTGTGAGTAGGGGCGGCGCATCACGCAAGCCGTTCCTGTTTTCCTTGCTTTACAGAAACTCAACTTCGTTGTAACGCATTCGTGGCTATGACGATGAAATCACTGCTCCCGCTTTCACTTGCCCTGATGCTCCTGACGGGATGCACCGCCACGATCACGAATTTGACTCCGCGACAAACGACGCGGAACGCCAATAATCTTTATCCGTTCGAGGTTGCCTGGGAAACACGCCAGGGGACATTAAAGAAGGAAACCATCAAGCCGTATGTCGTGATTGGCATGGAGCAATATCCGATGCAACCGGCTCCATCAGTCCCGGATCGTTGGGAAGCGATCATTCCCATTCCCGCGGACCAGCAATTCATTAATTACCGTTACAAATTCGATTATATGTACAAAGCGATTCCGAAACCGGAGTCGGGCAGCCAGATGTCACAGCCATACCAGCTGGAAATCAGGGGCAAATAAGGTTACATCAGTTCACGCCCATGAGCCTTGAGCCATTGCTCGGCGGCGCGGTATTCCGGGCAGGCAGCTTCAACCTTTTTCCAGAATTGTTCGGAATGGTTCATCTCCTGCAAATGCATGAGTTCATGGATAATGATATAATCGATCACCAGGTCAGGAGCCTGGATTAAACGCCAGTTTAGGGAAATCGTCCGTCGCGCCGAGCAGGAACCCCATCGTGTTTTTTGGTTCCGGATTGTTACCCGCCGAACTTCCAGGCGGTGGAATTCCGCAAGCTGCATGACGCGCCGGGGAAGTGTCTCTTCAGCCAGTGCACGGAAGATCCGCCCGAGCAGATGTCTGAAGGGGCCGGAGTTCGCTTCCACTTTCCACGATTCAGCGCCGAGTTTTAACAGCAGGTGCTCTCCTGCTGGAATCACTTCAAGTGGCAGCAGGGTCCCGCGATACCAGATTAAACTTCCGGCAACCCAGGGAAGTTCGGAGTGCGGTTTCTTGAGAAGCTGGTTTCTGATCCAGGGAATGTGACGTTCGACGAATTGCCTGGCAGCAGCTCGATTCCCCTGCCACGGCACCGTGACTTTGAGGGTCCGCTCAGGAGTGACCCGCAAAATGTAACGCTTCGCTCCCCGTTTCCGAGTGAACTGCACCGAAACTTCATCGCAATCAATGCGAATAACCTCGTCCGCTTGAAGGCGACCATTACCGGGCGGCGATCCTTTGGGGTACAAAAGAAACAGCCCATTGAGGGCTGCTTCAGGAGAACTCACGGAAAAAATTATTTCGCCCCCTGATCGATCCAGGCTCGCACGAGGCCAACCTGTTCCTTGGTCAGCGGGTCCCCTTTTCCTTCCGGTGGCATCAACATATCTTCGACCAACCCGGAGACAGCATGCACCAGGCTGCTTTTTGCGCTATTCCCTTTGGCAATAACCTCACCATTTTCACCACCCTTGAGGATTGCATCGAGAGAATCGACGCGCAATTTTCCTTTTTGTTTCTCGGTGCCATGGCACTTGAAACAGGATTTTTCGAAAATCGGTTTGATATCCTTATCAAAGGTCACCCCTTTTTTGTCAGATGCAGGAGGCAATTTGCTGACGTCTACATCTGCATGAAGCATGGCGGTTGAAAGAGCAGCAAGGGCGATCAGATAACTTTTCCTCATATCAAAATTTCCTTTTCGTTTCAGACGTTCTAGCGGGTGCGATGATTCAATTCAAACAGAAACGGAATCAAGGTGTTGCCAGACAACGAATCTCGTAAGCAGGACGGACCAGGTGCAACATTCGATGAATGGTGCGAAATCCGAATTCACACAAACCGAAACGATGGGTAATCGAAGCGGCCCGACGTTCATAGCCGAAACGCTGTACAGAGATAGATTTAACGTTAAAGCGAGATTCCTGAACCAAATTTCCCAATGTTTGGGCGTTCCAGGAGTATAAATGATGGTTCGGTTCTTCGGGGTCCCAGGAGCGGTAACGTCTCTCCTTTTCGAACGGAACGAACAGGAGCAGTTTCCCGCCAGGAGCTAATAATTGGTGCATCTGGCCTAATGCTTCGGCGGGATTCAGGAGATGTTCGAGAGAGTGATGGGAAATCACCACATCAAATTTGCGATTTGAAAACGGGGAGAGAGAATTGGAAAACTCAATTCCGGCGTTCCGGACCTCCTGCTCAACCCATTCGGAAATGTCGTAACCCGCTTTTTCGCGGCAGTTCAGCCGGGCAAGGTTCCAGCCGCTTCCGACGCCAAATTCAAAAACAGTGTCACCAACATTGATATGGGGTTGCAGTTTTTTTGCTCGCAACGCGGCAATCCAGGGAATAGTTCGTTCCGGCACCCCGCGCTTGACCTGATGGTAAGCCGCTCCTTCTGCTCCCTGGTAATGTTGTTCTGGGGCGCGGCTTTGCATGGGCTCATGATACAGGATCAGGATGTCCCGCAGCGAGAACCGTTTTGGATTGACGTTCCACGACATCCGGTAAATGAATTTATACCCTCCTTCCACAGTCATTTCCGGGAGAGAACCGGGTTGTGTTGAAACATATGAAATCAAAAATTAGTTTTCTGGCGAAAATCGCCATGATAGCCGCACTGCTTCTGCCAATTGCGGCAACCACGCTGGCCGCTGACAAACCGAAGAAATTGCTTGTGGTGACTGCCACCCAGGGTTTTCGGCACAGTTCCATTCCGCTGGCTGAGAAGGTCCTTGCCGGGCTGGGGGAAACAACCGGGATCTATACGGTCGATTATGTGCGAGGCGGGGCGGATGGAAAAAGTGATGCGGATGTGAAGGAGAAAATGACTGCTGAGGCGCTTAAACAGTATGATGGCATTGTTTTCGCCAACACCACCGGGGATCTACCAATGCCTGACAAACAGGCGCTGATCGATTTCGTCAATAGTGGCAAGGGGTTCATTGGGATGCATTCTGCATCAGATACGTTCCATAATTTCAGGCCGTTTATCGAAATGATCGGCGGCGAATTCCTCACTCATGGTGAACAGGCCACCGTTGATTGTATTAACCAGCATCATGATCATCCAGCGACGAAGCATCTTGGGGCCAAGTACACGGTTCACGATGAAATTTACATCTTGAAAAATTTTCATCGGGAAAAAGTCCATGGATTGTTGACCCTCGATAAGCATCCGAACACAAAATCACCGGGAGATTATCCGATTGCCTGGACAAAACAGATTGGCAAAGGCCGCCTTTTCTACACATCACTCGGTCATCGGGAAGATGTCTGGACCAGCAAAGCCTACCAGGACCATATCCTTGGTGGAATCAAATGGGCACTCGGGTTGGAAAAGGCTGACACAGCACCGCAGAAAACCAGCGCGGCGCTAACGCCTGAAGAGAAGAAGGCCGGGTTTAAACCGCTTTTCAATGGAGAGAACCTTGATGGCTGGAAGCATCGCAATGAAAACGGTCTTAAAAGCTGGAGCGTCCAGAACGGCATGCTGGTGAACACCATTCCCAAAGACCAGCACGGCACTGACCTTGTCAGTGAAAAAAAATTTCGCGATTTCACCGTGCGCTATGAGTACATGGTCCCCAAAGGAGCAAATAGCGGATTTTACCTTCGCGGCCGCCATGAGATCCAGGTGTTTGATGATGGAGACTCCAAGGAACCAAAACTGAGTGGAAATGGTGCCATTTATAATATCAAGCCTGCTTCCACGTTTGTCTCACGCAAGGCCGGTGAGTGGCAGGAAGTGGAGGCGACGATGATCGGGAACAAAGTCACTGTTTACCTGAACGGCGTTAAAATCCATGACCAGGTGGAAGTCAACAAAGCCACTGGGAGTGAATTGGATGCCAACCTTGACCAGCCCGGCTCCTTTTTCCTCCAGGGGGACCATGGCGAAGTGGCATTCCGGAACATCCGCGTCAAGACCCTGTAAAAAAGCGGTTGTCAATCGGCTCATTTCGAGCGAACTATTTCAGCTACCCGCAGTCATGCCCATGATTGCGGTGTCACTGATAAACCATTACGGCCAAGATGAATCGAATCGATAAAGCTCCGGATGTCAATCGCCGCGCCTTTCTCAAAGGCAGCTCAATCATGATGATGATGGGTGGCATTGCCATCAAAGCAGCGGATGAAAAAGCTCCCGCAGCAGATGCTCCCGCCAAGAAGCCTTCCAGCCCTCCGGTCAAATGCGGAGTGATCGGTTGCGGCCCCTGGGGACGCGATGTGGTCCAGATTCTTGGCCGGATGCCCAACGCGCCGGTGGTGGCGATTTCCGATTTGTACTCCGTTTTTGCCAAGCGCGCCGCTCAGGAAGCTCCCAACGCAAAAACCTACATCGGTTACCAGGAGCTGCTGAAAAATCCGGATGTGGAAGCGGTCATTATTGCGACACCCACGCATACCCATAAGGAAATTGTCGCTGCGGCGATTGCCGCCGGGAAGCATATTTATTGTGAAGCACCCCTTGCGCATACCGTTGCAGAGGCGCGAGAGATCGCGCTTCTTTCCCGGAAGAATCCCAAAATTTATTTCCAAACCGGGTTGCAAATGCGCTCGGATCCGGAAGTGATCAACATCAAGAACTTTGTTGAAGCGGGGGCAATGGGCCGGACCATTCGGGCTCAAAGCCAGTATAATAAAAAGCAAAGCTGGCGGCGCAGTTCCTCTGATTCGGAACGTGAAAAAATGTTGAACTGGCGATTGGATAAACAAATTTCTCCGGGTCTTGTCGGGGAAATCGGGATTCATTCCATTGACCAGGCAGCATGGTTCCTTCGCTCACGCCCTGTGGCAGTGACCGGGTTCGGTGATGTGGTCCATTGGAAGGATGGCCGTGAGGTGCCTGATTCCATCCAGGTGGTTTTTGAATTTCCGGGTGGTGTCCTGGCCTCCTACAGCGCCATGCTGGGGAATTCATTTGATGGCTCTTACGACATGTTCTACGGAACAGATGCGGCAATCATGATGCGTGACCGCAAATCATGGATGTTCAAGGAAGTGGATTCTCCGTTGCTGGGCTGGGAGGTTTACGCGCGGAAGGAAACCTTCCATAAGGAAACCGGGATCGTTCTCGCAGCAAATGCCACCAAGCAGGCATCGCATGGTGATAATCCGCTCACCAGCGCCCTGACGCATGATTCCAGCTCTCTTTTCTATGCGTTGGAAGCATTCATTACCAATGCCTATATGCACAAAAGCGCGGTGGAGGATTTCGAGGCGAGCTTTGACAGTGCGGACACGGCTGCGCTGGCAGAGTATCTTGTGGACATCAACAAGAACAAAGTCCAGCACGCCACGGTCGAGCAGGGCTATGAAGCGAATTTGATGGCATTGAAGGCGAATGAGGCAGTCCTGCAACGCAAGCGAATTGAATTTGATCCGAATTGGTTCACCCTTTCCTGAGTCCAATCAGTTGTAGTCATTATTATGAAACCGATTTTTCGTTCACCACGCCTGATCCTGGCCACTGTGGCGGCACTCTTTGCCACGGTTGTCATCGCGGAAACAAGTCTTCGCTATGTTGCCACTCCTGGCAGCAAAATGAAAATTGAGGGAACCTCAACCATCCATGATTGGACAGTGGAGGGTTCGATCATCGCCGGTTATGTGGAAGTTGATTCTTCCTTTCCTCTTGATCCGAGCAAGGAAACTCCCGCTGACCTCAAACTCACGCCAAAAGTTGAAGTCTCGATTCCGGTTCGATCCTTGAAAAGCGGCAAATCGACGATGGATTCGGTCATGCATGGCGCGATGAAGCAGGAAGAACATCCGAAAATTGAATATCGCCTGTTGGAAATGAAACCCCGGGCCCGCACAGCAGGCGCTCCATTCGTTTTTGACACCACTGGCACTCTCAAGGTCGCTGGTGTGACCCGCACCAACAATATGGAGGTGACCATGACACCGATGGCGGCGAACAAGATCAAATGGGTGGGGAGCAGCGCCATCAAGATGACTGATTTCGGCATCCAGCCTCCAGCTCCGAAGATTGCGCTTGGCGCCATTAAAACGGGTGATGAGGTCAAGGTCAGCTTCGAATGGGTTACTGCGCAGAAAGCGGCTCCAGCAACTGCCACCACGAACTGATCTGCTCCGAAACGGAGGATTTCCCGGCCACGCCGATCGCGTGGCCTTTTTTATTGTGTGACAGGTTGAGTTTGTCCTCCGCTTCGTATATTCCTTGCGCGATGTGTGATGATTGGTTGGGCTCCGGGACAGTTCCAATAATCCAGAGGTTTACGGTGCTATGCTGACGCTTTCAATGTCGCCTGCGCCGGGAGAGAAGGTGCTTCGCTTTGCCGGAGATCGCATTCGAATCGAGCTTCACGGCGCCTCAGCGGATTTTCCTGCATTTCTTCGGACAAACATCGGGATGGCCGGGCTGCTTCGGGCAGAGATCATTAGTTCCTACTGGCATTCCATGGCTGCTCATGGTGTGCCGCGCCCGCAGGATCGCACCCCTGTACTGGTATTGCCAGGAACTGCGTGGAGGGATGTGCCGCTCACCTGGAACGGCAGCGCCTGGTTCATTGAGCTGACGGTGGCGCAGGTGGGTTATTTCGAAGCCAAGGCTTACGTCCTGGACAGTGCCGGGAGGCAACATTGGCCAGCGGGGCAGAACGTGGGGATTACCGTTCATCCGAACCGGTACCGGACCGGCAATACGATTTACTGTGCTTTCACCCGAATGTTCGGCCCGAACAAGACGGCAGTTGAAACCGTTAATGAAACCCTGGAATCGGAACTGGTTCGCCTGGACCGGCAAGGTTACGCGGCGATACCGCCATCCGGAACATTTCGTGATTTGCAACGGGAACTGCCGCATATTTTCGAGAAGCTCAATTGCAAAATTCTTCATTTGCTCCCGGTTAATCCCACTCCCACCACTTACGCGCGATTTGGGCGCTTTGGCAGTCCGTATGCCTGCGAAGATCTCACCGCGGTAGATCCGGCGCTGGTGGAGTTTGATAAACGCACCACCGGAGTGGAGCAGTTTTGTGAACTGACCTATGCCGTCCATGCCTACGGAGGGCGTGTTTTTCTTGATATGGTGATCAACCATACCGGGTGGGGTTCAACGTTGCAGGAACGGTTTCCGCATTGGTTTCTGCGCGAGCATAATGGCGATTTTGCCAGTCCCGGTGCCTGGGGGACCATCTGGGAGGATCTGGTGGAACTGGATCATCGCGTGCCTCTCTCCTGGGATTATCTGGCGGAAGCCTTCCTCGTCTGGTGCAGGCGCGGTGTGGATGGGTTCCGGTGTGATGCGGGATATAAAGTCCCGTTACCTGCTTGGCAGTATATCATTGCGAGAGTGAGGGAGGAATTCCCCGATTGCTTGTTCCTGCTCGAAGGCCTGGGCGGCGCGTGGGAAGCGACCGAAAGCTTGTTATGCGCCGGTGGAATGCAATGGGCCTATTCGGAATTATTTCAGAATTACTCACCGCTCCAAGTCAGCGGTTACATGGACCATGCGAATTATCACAGCGCTCGTGTTGGCCTGCTTGTCCATTACAGCGAAACACATGATAACGATCGCATGGCGAAAAAAGGGAGGAATTGGTCCCTGCTTCGGAACCAGCTGTGTGCGTTGACCAGTCCATCGGGCGGGTTTGGGTTCACCTGTGGTGTTGAGTGGCTTGCGCCGGAGCGGGTCAATGTTCATTCGAGCCGTGGTCTCGCCTGGGGAAACCCGCAAAATATTATTCCTGAGCTTGGCCGCCTGAACACCCTGCTCAGGGAACATCCCTGTTTTTTCGATTCAGCCCGGCTCACCCGGATCAGTCCTCCTGATTCGGCTGTGTATGTTCTGCAACGCACCTCTGCTGATTTGAGGGACCAGGTGATCGTCGCAGTGAATCTCAGCGCGGAACAATCAAACAGTTTCAGCGTCAACTCATCGCTGTTCAAATCTGCGGAGCAGCCTGTTTATGACCTGATTTCAGGACGGCGGGTGGACTGGCAATTCCTGACAAACGGTGACCTTGAAATCACTTTGAACCCCGGTGCCGCAGTCTGCCTGAGCGCATCCGACAAGCCGCGCGGGGTTGCTGGTGAAAAATATTTAAATGACCGGGCCATTGCGCATTGGGCCATTGATGCGATCAGCCAGGTGCTTTCTCCTGAACAAATCGGCCCGGCGCACTGGATGGAACTGGCCGAACTGGTCAGCCGCGATCCGGTGCGATTCGTCGGAGCATTGAACCGTCTCGATCCGGCCTCCGCCCGCATCGACCTGCTCGCAACCCTCAAAGCAACCCTTGTTAAGGAAGCGTATTCAGAAGTTACCCACTGGCAGGAATCAGATGTGTCAAGGATCACCATGTTGCCGCCACGCCATTGGTTGCTGGTGCAGGACAAGGTCCCTTTTCGAGCGACCCTTCGGCATAAAGGGGAGATGGATGAGCATCGCGAAAGCATCAAAATCGGCATGCACTGGTTTGCCTTGTTTGCTCCCCGCCCGGAGCCACTGCCGCACAGTGTCCAGCAGCAGGAAGATTCCACGCTTCGCCTGGAACGTTACCATGCGAATCAAAAGTATATTTTCGCCACCCTCCGCCCGCTCAAGGTTGTGCCTGAATATTTTCCAGCGCGTGGATTTGCCCCTACGGAATTCGAGGGCCTCGACTCACCTATTACGCTGCTGACCAACGGCCGTGGCGGGATGGCCCGTCTTTGTGTGGACCTGGGCCGGATCAAATCCAAATACGATTGTCTTCTCGGCGCCAACCTGCATCCCGAGGTTCCGGTTGACCGGCATGTTTTTGCCAAACGAGTCAGGGTCTGGGCCAATGCGAATCAATTCTTCACCGCACTGACGGCCCGTAATCTCCTCTCATTCCAGGCAGGGCCGCCTGCCCGCTGGCAATTCCAGGTTCCCGCCGGGAATGGCCGGGCCGTCGTGATTGAGCTGGTTGCGGATATGATCGAGGGAGAAAACAGCACCATCCTGCAATTCCGCACCCAGTCTTCAAGCTGGAATGGCGGCGATTTTCCGCCTGTCCGGATCATCGCCCGGGTGGACATCGAGGACCGCAGTTTTCATGCAGAAACGATGAGAAACCAGGGGTCCGAAGCGCATTTCACCAGCAACATCAATGTGCTCGTTGACACTCCGGGTTTCGCGTTTACCCCTGCTCCAGATCGTCAACTGCGGGTATACGCAGCCAGCGGCGATTACTATCCTGGAGGTGAATGGAGTTTAAATCTTCCTCATGAAGTTGAAAGGACACGTGGGCAGACCGGTTCAGGAGATGCCTATAGTCCTGGCTGGTTCGACCTGCCGCTTAACAGCGAAGCTGGTAATCTCCTTGTGATTACTTCTGAGAAAACCTTGCCCGAGCTTCAAACGCTCCTGAATTTTGCCGACCTGCGGACTGCCCTGCAAAACGCTTTTATTAAAGCATCCGCAATGCGCCCGGACGATTTGTTTGGAAAGCAACTGGCGCTTGCTGCGCAATCTTATGTTGTCAAGCGACACTCTTTTAAAACGGTTATTGCAGGATATCCCTGGTTCCTCGATTGGGGGCGCGATTCGCTGATTTGTGCACGTGGTTTGATTTCTGCCGGGATGACTGAAGAAGTCAGGCAATTGCTCGTCACCTTTGGTCGTTTCGAAAAAGAGGGCACCATGCCCAACACCATTCATGGTGAGGACGCTTCCAATCGGGATACTTCAGATGCGCCTTTGTGGTACGGAATCGTCACCGAAGAACTGGTCCAGGTCATCGGTCCTGAAGTTTACGAGACGAGGGTCGATTCTTCAGGCCGAACCGTCGCACAAGTGTTGCTTGACCTTGCGACTGGGATTTCCAAAGGAACTCCCAATGGAATTCGCATGGACCCGCATTCGGGTTTGATCTGGAGTCCAAAGCATTTCACATGGATGGATACAAATTATCCCGCCGGGACGCCGCGCGAAGGATATCCCATCGAAATCCAGGCGCTCTGGATTCGCTTGTTGCGACAGGTGGCCCTGCGTGATACCGGGCATGAAGAACATTGGAAGCAGCTGGCGGAACAGGCTGAAAAATCGCTCCATGAACTTTTTTGGCTTCGGCAGGAACAGTATCCGGCTGATTGCCTGCGGGCAGCGCCAGGTGTCTCGGCGCGAAATGCCCAGGTGGATGATGCATTGCGCAGCAATGCGTTGATTGCCGTGACGCTTGGATTTTTTCCTGGTGCCCAGGCGCGGGCCACTGTTGCCGCTGCGGCCAAACACTTGATCGTTCCCGGCGGGCTTCGCTCCCTGGCGCCGTTACCGGTCAAACTTGCCCTCCCCATCCATGGCAACTGGGGTGGCCTCCTCAATGATCCCAACCATCCTTATTGGGGTGAATATCAGGGGGACGAAGATACACGCCGAAAACCCGCCTATCATAATGGCACGGCGTGGACCTGGACTTTTCCCGGTTTTTGCGAGGCTCTCGCGCAGGCCTGGGACTTTTCTCCGGAGGCCGTTGCCGCCGCCCGCTCCTATTTGGGCAGCATGGACCGCATCCTGATGCAAGGGTGCCTAGGCCACATGCCGGAAATCATGGATGGCAATGCTCCCCACCAGCAACGTGGTTGCGATGCACAGGCTTGGGGAATGACGGAAGCGCTGCGCGTCTGGAAACTGCTGGATGCCTATGCAACCTGAAACATTCGTTGAATAGCATGGTCAAATCGCAATGACCACCTGGCCTGTGATCGAGTGTGAGTTGCGCAAATCCTGTCGCAAATCCACAACCTATTGGTCAAGGGTCTGGCCCGCTCTCCTGATGCTTCTCATCATTGGCTGGTGCCTCTGGATCATCCAGCGCCACGGTACCATTGGCCTTGGCAACGACCATCTTTTCATGGGCCTCAGTTGTATCGCCTTTCTTCAAGTCCTTTTCAGCGGCGCCTCCCGGACTGCTGATTGTATCAGCGAAGAGAAACGGGATGGGACGCTCGGATTCCTGTTTCTTACGGACCTGAAGGGTTATGATGTTGTTTTGGGAAAGCTGCTCGCGAACTCGCTTACCACTTTTTACGCGCTGCTTGGTATTTTCCCGGCGCTGGGGATTTTATTGCTGCTTGGAGGCGTCACTGGGCAAATGCTCTGGAAAGTTGCGCTGTCCCTTTTATGTGCACTGTTTTACTCGGTCTCCCTCGGCGTATTGATCTCCACCTTCTTTTTTAAAGCCACACGCGCGGCGTCCGCGGCCGGTTGGATTTTGCTCTTTCTTGCCGTTGGAATTCCCACCATCACTTTTCTTCTTCAGGATTGGGGCGGTTACCACCACTGGGCTTTTTATCTTAATTTTTTGAGTCCGATTCACATGCAGCGAATAGCGTTGATGAGTGGCATTGGTTTCACCCAGCAATATTTCTGGAACGCGGTCGCCATCAATTTATTTTTCGCGTTCCTTTTCCTGTTCTGGGCATCCCGTCGCCTGCCCCATACCTGGCAGGACGTTTCTGTCTCGCGTGAACCTTTGTGGAAACGAATCATCGAGAAGCTTTCCATCGGTTCAGCCAAAGCTCGCCACGCGTTCAGGATCAGGCTGCTTCAGGCAAATCCATTTTATTGGCTTTCGGAACGGAAAGCAGTCTGGCCGCTGGGCACTTCCATGACTCTTCTTATCTGGTTTCTGACCGGCTATTTTTTTTGGGACGAAGAAAATTCGCGTAATGAAGGGATCATCGCGTGTCTGATTATCGCGGTCAGCATCCTGTTTCGCTGTCTTGTGGCCACTCATGCCTGCCGGCAGATCGCCGAAGACCGGCATAGCGGGGCATTGGAGCTGATCCTGGCCACGGAAATTTCGGTCAAGGAGATCATCGCGGGGCAGTTTATGGCCATTCGCCGCCGCTACTTGATTCCTTTTATTGTCGCTCAACTCTGCCTTGGATGGGTGGCATGGATCAACGACAGGGGGAGAGGGTGGGGTGATCAGGAATTGTTGGAATGGTACCTGGCTAATCTCCTCTGTGTCATTGTCGATTGTCTCACCCTTCCCTGGGTCAGTGTCTGGATGGGTTTGCGCACGCCCCACCCCTCGCATGCGCCTGCGGCTGCTTTTGTCCGCATCGTGGTCCTTCCGTTGGTTTTACTGATCGGGCTGGTTACCTTTCTTATGTATTTCAGGTTACTGAAATACCTGGAAGATCCAACCATGATAGCAGTGGCCTGGGTCTTTTTCACCATCGTCAATGGGGTTTGGTTCGCAACTCGAGCTCGAAGGAGGACCTTGCAGGAATTTCGCATTGCTGCGACGGATCGTTATCAACCGCAGAAGTCTAAAACCTTCCTTCAACGCCTGTTCAGGAGGGAAAAGGTTCATTCGCAAGCTACTGCCTTATAATCAGATGCAGCATAATTTAGATTCCTTCAAATTGTCACTTTCTTCGGATCAGGGAAACTCCTAAAGCTCCTTCCGGGTGGCACAGGCTTTGCATTGCTACCAAAAAGTTAATTGGAGGATTGCAGGATGATTCTATTCATTGAGGATGAATTGGTGGTGGCGGAAGTGATGGTGGAATTGATCAACATGAACGGTTTTGAAGTTACTCATGCTGCAAACATCAATCAGGCAAGATCCATCTGGGCGGTTCACCACGAAAAAATTGATCTTGTCCTGACGGATCTGCACCTGGGAGAGGAGGTCACAGGTCTTGACCTTGCGGAGCAATTCCGCCTCGAAAAAGAAATCCAGATCATCGTCGCAAGCGGGTCCCACGAACTCACCCACGAACATTCGTTTCATGAGGCGATCACCGTACTGGCAAAACCGTATTCCCCGACTCAATTGATGAAGCTGCTTCGAGAAAAATCCGCTGCTCCGCTCATGGTCACTTGACCTTGCTTTTTTGCGTTGTGGCGGGGACCCGTTCCTTCAGCCGTTTGTAGGCAAGAATTCCATCGACAATCGCCTGCGCCATTTTTTTTCGGCGGGCGTCGCTGAAAATGATTGCCGAATCTTCGCGATGGGACATGAACCCGCCTTCCACCAGAATTGTCGGGAGCGAGGAACGTTTCAGCACAATAAACCCGGCCCGTCGCACCCCGCGGTCATTCATCCCCAGCTGTGTGATAATCGCTTTCTGCACATGATAAGCCAGCAGCACATTCTCTGGATCATGCTTGTTGCCGGGGTTCGGGAGCAGCACCGGTTCCCCGCCGCTGGTGGAACTGGTCCCATGCGGTGTGGCGCAAAAAGTTTCCACTCCCTGCACACTGGCAAGGTCCGGCGCGCAATTAAAATGCAGGCTGACCATCAGATCAGCTCCCTGCTTTTTCGCGATGGCCGGTCTCTCGTCCAGGTCAATGAATGTGTCTGATCGCCGCGTCAGGAACGATTGCAAACCGGCTTCAGACAACAGTTCCTGGACTTCCCTCGCCAGTTTCAAGGTGTATTCCTTTTCCTGGTGTGGTCCCCGTTGAAAGCCGGGATCCTTTCCCCCATGTCCAGGATCCAGGGCCACCAGTCGAATGGGTGTGGAGCCCCGTTTTGGAAAAAGAATCGGTTCCAGGACAGTGGCAATGTCCTTTTCTGAAATTCCGATCGAATTTTTGAAACGGCCAATCGGAAATGAAAGCCAGACTCCCACGCCATCAATTTCAATCCGGCGTGAACCGTAAACCATTTCGACTTTGGACCAGCGTGCTTTCAAGGTGATTTTTCCGCTTGGTTTATGCCAATCCACCGTGAATCCCTTTTCAGTCGCCCATTTGCGAAGGTCGACCGATTCATTTGAAATGGCGCGTGAGGAGGAAGTGGATTTCGAAGCCGCCTCACTGTGAGGC
>JANRLX010000027.1:0-95290 GCA_033762115.1 Verrucomicrobiota bacterium | reverse complement strand
ACTGAAGCGTTTTCTCCATTCACAAAGCCGGTAATGGTGGCGGTAAACGTTGGATTGGCTTCCCCATAGACTTTGCTCTTGTTCTCGGCGGTCACAGTCAACGTCCGTTTCGTGATCGTGAATGTTCCGGGGACAAATGTGATCTGGTAATTCGGCGAGGTCGCCCCGGCGGCTGTGATTGGGTAAGTGCCTGCCGGACTTGTAAAGATCGCGGTTGTGCTCAGTTGCACCGGCGTGGTGAGGCTCGCGGGAGTGTCCCCATTTACGAAACCGGAGTATGTCGCGGTGAACGGCGGGAAGGAACTCGCATAAACGTTTCCTTTGTTATCCGCTGTGATGGTCAAGGGCGCTTTAATCACATCGATAAACACCTGGTTGGTCACCGGCTTGTAATTCACTGCATCAGTTGGCATGAACACCACGGTCAATTCCTGGTTCTCTCCCGCCCCGAGCCGGGTGCCTTCCGCAGGAATATATTGATAAACCCCGCTGAGGGATGAGTCCGCATTGAGCTGTGTTTCGCTCAAGGGGGTGCCGTACATGATATCAGCCGGTTCGCTCCAGTTGACCACAGGTGATCGAGGGACATTTTGCACCGTGACCTGGATCATGTTCGTCACGGCCAATTGGTCTTCATCGATCACTTTGACCTGAATGAAACCCACACCATCCATGTTTGCAGCAGGAGTCACCGAAAGGTTGACTTCCCCTTCAACATTTTCAAACGACAACCCTGATGCTGGCAGAAGGGTTGGTGTCAAGCTCTGCACTTCGATCTCCAGATCCTGCGGTAACGTATCATTATCCTGCACGTTAAATTCTATTATCGCGCTGCTGTTCTCCTGGATGACCTGGTCAGCAAGCCCGACGATTTGAGGAGCGATTCTGAAATCGCGGAGCGAAACCGCAAAATTAACTGTGCCGGAATCGGATTCGCCCAACAGGTAAACAAGCTGATTGGCGGCGACGATCACCTCGAGCGTTACCGGTGTGTCGATGGAGTTGGTGCAGCCCAGGATGTCGGGAGGGAATGAGTTGAATGAGCCTACAATTAACAAATGCGAATTAGGCGAATTCAATTGGAATTGCATGATCCCGGCTTCTGCTGCCTCGAACCGGTGCGTGGATGCCCCTGCCGAAATCTCCCCGCACTCACTCACGATCATTGTTGGATCCGGGAACGTGGTCCCGCTGGCATTCAACGGAGGCGCGCCTTTCGATAGCCCTACCGGCTGAGCCGGGGCCCAGTCTATAATGTTCCCGGCACCTCCATTGCTGCATTCGGTCGTTACTTCAACTGAGATATTGACTGCTTCGTCAAAAAGGCTGCCACCTCGAAAAACCAGGAAATTAATGGTCAACTCATCTGGACTGAGCGCGATCACGCCAGGTTCATTTGCAAGCACAATTCCTGCATTGATGATCCACATGGTACTTTCAATCGGCCTCGAAGATTCCAATTCAAAAGTCCTTACAGTGGATGTTCTTATTCCAGGTTGCAGGATGGTCACGATGGGTGCGATTCGGGTTGCCTGAATGACCTGGGTGTTTGTGCTGGAACCGCATGCATCTGTGGCAACCCATTGGCGATGGATCAGTAATTCCAGGCTGTTTTCGCTAACAACGATATCGGTGCTGGAAACCACCAGGCCCGCATCACCGCAAAGTGATTCGGCACTTGCCACCCCGGTCAGTGAACTGTTGGTCAGATCGTGGCAATCAATGATCACATTCCCGGGAATTGTAAGCAGCGGCGCAAAGGAATGCAGGGATGCGGAAACCACCAGCGGCCCCGCTTGCGGCTCTCCAATGACATAAATGATCTGCCCCTCCGTCACCGGCACATTCATGTAGGCGGCGCCGACAGCTCCTGACGCCGTGCATTTGATCACCGGGAATGGAAACACAGAAAGATTTCCCACCGCCACCACTTCCGAGTTGGGGGAGAGCACCGCGATTCGCATGATCCCATCCTCTGACGCCTGGAACCGGAAAGTTGCGCCGCCCGCGTTGACACTGCCGCAACTGCTCGGAATCTCAAACGCGTCGGTGTAGCCGCCACCTTCCACCTGCGTTGCGGCAGCCCCTTTGCTCAATGCGAACAATGGAGGGGCTCCCACCGAAAAATTCCCACCATCACCACCTCCGGTGCAATCAGTGAAGATGGTCACGCTGAGGTTAAAGCTTGAGTTTAGAAATTGCCCCCCACGGAAAATCAGAAAATTAATCGTCAGCGTGTTCCCATTGATTTCCGCTCCGGGCTCATTGAAAATCGCCAATCCCCCACTCTGCCAGGAAGCGCTGTTGAAAGTCTGGTTGGCGGTCACGGTGAATTGCTTGACCACACCATTGCTGAAGGAAATTTCCTCGATACTCACCACCGGGGGAGTTCGGTTCCCTGTGATTACCTGGATGCATGAGTTTGTCCCGCATGCATCAACCGCAATCCATTCCCGGTAAACAATGATCGCTTCCCCTGTGTCTTCAATCGAGTCGCTATAGGTGATTGTCACCGCTGAATTGCTGCAAATCGAACTCGCAGTTGCAGTGCCGGTTAAGTCAAGGTTTCCAACTTCGTTGCACAACACGGTGACGTTCGGCGGGCAACTCAGAATCGGACCGGGTGGCAACAGATTCCCTGAAACCTCAACAAGGCTGTTGCTGCCTCCTGCCAGCACATAAAGGACCTCTCCGGCATCCACCGGAATATTCAGATATGCTGAGGGCCCTTCCGAACTGGAATTTGCGCAGGCAGCCACAGGAAATGGAAAAACAGTCAAATCGTTGATCACTACCATTCTCGAATTAAGTGAAAGCAGCCGCACCTGCATCACCCCACTCTCATTGGCTTTGAAACGAAACGCCGGGCTGAGCGCGCTGAGGCTCCCGCATCCACTCAGGATCGGATTGGGATCGTTTCCTGCAGAGTTCTCGCCAAACGCCGTTTCAGATCCCCCGCGGGAGAGGGCAAATAATTGTATGCCTCCAGCCCCGCTCCCTGTTGAACCGCCGCCAAAGGTGCATGCGGTATCAATACTGACGCTGACTTGAAAACTGCTACCCATGTAAGCGCCCCCTCGAAACTCGGAAAAATTGATCGTCATCGAACTGATCCCATCGAAGCTCACTCCTGGCTCATTGTTGATCAGTTCAAAATCCAGGGACCAGGACGAGGCAATGAAACTAACCGTCGAGGAGATGGTATATCGTTTCACCGTGTTATTGAAAAAGCTCTCTTGAATGATATCGACTGAGGGCTGGCTCTGGTCCTGGGCAATCTGCTGGATGCAAACATTGGTTCCACAACTATCAGATGCCACCCAATGCCTGTTGATGATCTGGACATCCCCAAGGAAACTCACTTCGTCAAAATAGGTCACGACCAGCGAGCCAGGGTTCGAGCAGTTGGAGATCGCGGTTGCAGTTCCCGTCCTCTCGGGGCCGGTGCTTTCATCACAAGCCACCGCCAGATCGGGAGGGCAGGAAATCGTGGGACGCACATCAACCCCTCGCGATTGCACCGCCAGGACCAAATTGTCGATGGCGTGCTCGTCGAAGAAAAATCCTGTCCGCGCTGCGAAAGCAAATCGTCCTGGGATCGGCACATGGCTGGATTGCAAATCCTCAAGCACCGGAGATCCATTAACCGTTACTGAAATTTTTCCATCCGCGGCCAATTCAACCTGCACAGGCACGAATGCATTTGCCCGAAATTCCGAAAGGATATCCGTTGCTTCCCCAAGGAGCGTCCCTCCATACCTGACTTCGATGCCAGGCCCACCCTCCCCTTCGTTGACGTAGGTGTCAAAACTGATGATCAAACCGGTGCCGGCACCTTCTTCTGTAATCAACTGGACTGGCAGATCATTCCCGAAACTGAAGCTCAGGCCATCTGCTCCATCCCCTCCGCCAATCCATAAATCAAAAGTCGCAATGAACCCGTCCACCAGCGAATTTGGGACAGGATTATTGACAAAAAAATTCCCATGCTGCCCCTGATTCGCGGAGGTTAACTCCATGACACCACTGCTGCCAAACACCTCAACATCATTTCGGATCGCGGCATTGCCCCAGACACCGCTCCCGGATGGAAGGCCATCCTCAAAATCCATTGATACAAGCGTAGTGCTGAATTCAAGGCTCCAACTGCTGATCACCCCGCCCACCGTATCGTAGTCATCCATGACAAAAAGTTTCCAATCACCGTTCGGTGCCATTCCCGCAAACGATGCAAGTGTGGAAAACGACCCTTGCGCAGGGGCTGGTGAAAGATAAAAATCTTCATCATAATCGGCTGGCTTGTAACTGCCCGATACAAGCGCGCCAAAACCTGGAATGGTGAGTTCCGCCGTGCCATCAAAAACAAGGTTCAAGTTGTTGGCAGCGCCACCTCCACCCGCATCACTCATCAGTTCGATGGATTCCCCATTCGGCGCCACCAGCAGAATGTCCACATCGTCTGGATATTGATGGCTGAATCCGTTGAGATGAACCTTGAGCTGATGAATTTTGCCGGTGACTCCCGAGACCGTCAGCGTCGAAGGATATGGGCTGGCCGCATCAATAACAGGAATGGTGATGGGACTGTTTGCCGTGACTTTGCCGGATGAATAAATTTCAATTTCCCAGCCATCGATTTGCCCAACGTCCCCGCCCAGGTCATCCACCACATACAATTTCCATTCCCCATTGGGATTGCTCCCGAAAAAACTTATCAGAGAACTGGAGTAGGGTCCGACAGGCGCAGGCAAGGGAAAATTATCTGAATTAATGTAGCCTGACGGTTGAAAGGTCCCGCCAACCATCGGACCAACGTCGGGAATCCGAGTCGCTGCAAAATCATTGAATACCAGGTTTAAATTGGCCACAGCCGTCGAGCCACCCGCATCGCTCAGCAGCATGACGGCCTGGCCAGTTGGCCCCACCACAATCAGATCAACATCGTCAGGATAAGTATGTGAGAACCCTTTAAGGCGCACATTCACTTGAGTAATGTTTCCCCAAACACCTTCCACCTTGATCACTGATGGATAGGGAGAGGCATTAGCTAAATCGTTAATTACCAGTGACTGCTTTGATTTGCCAACGTAAGGATTTGCCGAAATGGACAAAATCGTCAGGGCCAGACAGACCAGAGATCGCACAATTCGAAGGCAGCCACCATCTTCGTGATATGTTTTCATAGGTTTCCCAAAGCTCAATGTGACAGGACGAGTCGAAGAAGGTGACCTGGTACAGTTTGGCGCCTTTAGGCTTCGAGACAGAACTTTATCACCAGGCGTTTGTATTAAAAATAAACTAAAAAGCAAGAATTTTAGGAACTTTGCCGAAGCAACCAGCCCCTTTTTTTGCAGAATGGAATGATTCCATCTCGCGATCTGCGGCTTTGTTACTTGACCCTGTCAAGCCTCACCCCTATCAGAAGTGCGATGCGCTTATTACCACGGCTTTCTAAACTCATGGTCGCTGTGTTTCTAATCGGCATAAATTTTCAACATCTCCTTCTCGCTCAAAACGCCACCTCCCCCTCAGGCACCAACCAAATCACCCTCCTGCAAGGTTCGGTTGAAGTTCAACGAAGCGGCCAGCCGCAATGGAACGCCGCAACACAGGGGCAAACACTCGGAGCTGGTGACCGGGTTCGGACAGGAGAAAAAAGCAGGGCCCAGGTTTATCTCGCCTCCGGCATGACCATCACCGTTGAAGAGTATGGTGAGATCGGCGTGCCCATTGCTCAAAACATCGCTGCCAAACGAGGGATTCTCCGCGTGCTCAGCCGCGAAAAACAGCCCGGCACAGTTTTCGAATTGCCCACAGCCACTGCGGCACTTCGCGGCACCGACCTGTTGATCCGGATTGTCACTGATGAAACCGCCGAAATCGTGGTTTATGACGGAGAGGTTAATCTCGCCAACGAAGCGGGAGAAAAACTCATTAACAGCGGTGAAGTGGGCACCTCGATCCAGGGAAAACCTCCAGCGGTTTCCAAAATGGAACTGAATGATCCGAGATACGCCCAATGGAGTTTCTACTATCCGGCGGTGCTCAACCTCAATGAATTAAAATTAAATGACTCTATCCGTCCATCGACTGCGGCCTACCTTGAAGGAGACCTGTCGAAGGCTTATGAATTATATCCATTAAACCGCTCCGGAATTGATCAGGATGAAATGGTTTACCGTGCCGGTTTGCTTCTGTTTTCCGGGAGGATCAATGAAGCGCGGGAAATGCTCGCCCGTGTTCCTGAAAACAGCGCAGCCCGGCGGGCGTTGCAACTGATGCTCAAGGTCACCGAACCGGATGCTCCGCTCGAGAATGTTGAACCACAGACAAGCTCCGAAATGGTGGCACTCTCCTATCTGTATCAATCAAGGGCTGACCTGCCGAATGCCTTGCTCATGGCAAAGCGCGCAACCAATGACGCTTCCTTCGCTTTTGCGCTGGCTCGTTACGCCGAACTGCAATTCAGCTTTGGCCAAACCGGGAGCGCACTGGAAGCTGTTAATCGGGGCCTCGCGCTGGCCCCAAAAAACGCCCATGCACTGACCCTCAAAGGCTTTCTTCTTTCAGCGCTCCATCGCCATACCGAGGCATTTCAGATGTTTGAGCAGGCCATTGAACTGAATGCGGCCTTTGGCAATGCCTGGCTGGGGCGGGGGCTGCTCCAGTTCAGGAAAGGTCGGAAAGCTGAAGGTCAGCGCGACCTGCTCGTGGCTGCTTCGCTGGAACCGCGCCGTTCCATTCTGCGCAGTTATCTTGCAAAAGGATTGCAGCAGGACGGTGAACTTCGGCGAGCATTGCATGAATTGGAGATTGCCAAATCGATGGACCCTAATGATCCCACACCATGGCTCTATGCAGCACTGATCCAACACCTGACCAGCCAGGTGAATGAAGCGATTCGCTCCCTCGAAAAATCCCAAACTTTAAACACGAACCGGGCAGTGTTTCGCTCCGCTCTGCTCCTGGACCAGGACAGCGCGGTACGGAGCGCCAACCTTGCGAGGATTTACCAGGATGCAGGCATGAGCGAAGTCTCGGTACGGGAAGCCAGCCAGGCGGTACAAAGCGATTACGGAAATTTTTCCGCGCATCTCTTCCTCGCAAACAGCTTCAATGCCTTGCGCGACCCAACCTTCGGAGATGTGCGTTACGAGACCGCCACTGTCAGCGAGTACCTGATTTCCAACCTGCTCGCCCCACCCGGCGCAGCGCGTCTGTCCCCGCAAATTTCACAACAGGAATTCTCCAGGCTTTTCGAAAAAAACCGGCTCGGTTTCAGCTATGCCGGCTCCTATTTAAGCGAAGGAGAATGGGCCCACTCAGGGGTGCAGTATGGCAACATTGACCGGTTCAGTTACGCCATTGAAGGCAGCGTCAGAAACCTGGCAGGCGATGCTCCCAATTCCGATCTGGAGGAGGAGACCGCTTCGATCCAGTTCAAGCAGGGATTCACCCCCGCTGATGACATTTATTTTCAGGTCACCTATACGCGGGTGGAAGCTGGCGATGTGGGACAAAAATATGATCCATTTCTCCAAACCAATCCGAATTTCCGGGCAGAAAGTGAGCAAAAACCAAACCTGTTCGCCGGTTACCATCATCAATGGTCCCCCGGCTCGCATACCTTGATCCTGCTGGCCAATGTGCGGGATGAAACAACCCTGAATGGAATCGTCCCGGCAATCAGGACTTTTGGTCGGCAGCCCAATACCATCCAGCAGTTTCCCACCTGGCCTTTCAACCTGGAAAGCGACAGTGAATTCGACGCGATGGTTGCCGAAGCCCAGCAGATTTGGACCACCGACCAGCACACCCTGGTGGCAGGCGGGGGATGGCAAAATGCAGACCTTGAGAACCGGCAATCCCTGCTCTTCACGGGGAGCATCCTCTTTCAGGATAAATACAGCGGGGTCACGACCAATCAATTGCTCGATGCAGACCTGGAACGATGGAAAGCCTACGCCTACGATTACTGGCGCCTCATTGACCCGATCACAGTGACAGCGGGGATTGGCTACGACCGGCTGGAACTTCCAACGGCCAGTGAAAGCCTTCCCATGAGCGAACAGAATGCCATCAAGGAGCAGGTCTCTCCAAAGATCGGACTGGCCTGGACGATCCACCCCTCCACTGTCCTGAATGCCGGGTACTCCCACGCGCTTGGAGGACTCTTTTTTGAAAACAGCGTCCGCCTGGAACCCACCCAGGTTGGCGGGTACAACCATGCCTATCGCAGCATTTCACCGGAAACAGTGTCCGGTCGACTGCCGGGGGCGACAATGCGGATGCTTGATTTTGGATCGGACACTCGGCTTGAAAGTGGCACTTACTTTGGCTGGCAGGCGCAATGGCTGCGGTCTGATGGATCACGCGAGATCGGAATTTTTGAAGGGAACCAAACCCCCGCCATTGCCTCGAGTGTGCGGCAGCACAATGAATTTGAAGAGAAAGCAATCAACCTTTACCTGAACCAACTCGTCGGGCCTTACGTCGCCCTTGGGCTGCATTACCGGGCGAGCCGTGGCAATCTCGATTCAGAAATTCCGGAACTGGCCCCGTTTTTCCCGACCGTTCAGCGCCTTGAGGCAACGTTTCATCGTTATGGAGCTTCGGTGCATTTCAATCATACGTCCGGGATTTTCTTCAGCAGTGACGCCACTGGTTATCGTCAAAGTGGAGAGCAGGACCTGACGATCCAGGATGAGGAATTCTGGCAGTTCAATGCGTACGTTGGATATCGCTTTCCCCGCCGACAGGCGGAAGTGGTTATTGGGTTTATCAATCTGACAGACGAGGATTATCGTCTCCATCCTCTGAGCACTTATCAAACCTTGCCACGGGGACGGGCGGTCCGGGCAAGTTTCCGGCTGAACTTGTGATGAAGTCACACCGGAACAGGCTGCGCAATTATTTCAAACTGTCGCGGCGAAGCATCATTGCTTCAGTTCTGACCTGCCTGGTTGGGCTTGCATTTGTTTTCCTTCCATTGGGGCGAAGCCTTAGACAGTACAGTTACGACCTGCCTTTCATGCTTTTTCGAAGCAGCGGCACGGTTTCAAACATTGCAATCGTGCAGATGGATGACCGGAGCTTCCAGGACCTGGAGCAAAGCCCGGCTTCTTTTGACCGGGCATTGCATGGGCATCTGGTTGACCATCTGCAACAGTTTGGGGCCAGGCTGGCGGCCTTTGACATTCTTTTTCTGGACAAGAGTGGGGCACCGGAAAGCGATGCTGCCTTTTACCGGGCAAGCACCAACTTCGGAAACGTGATTCTTGGGGCGGGCCTCTTTTCCCGAAAGCAGAATGGCGTGACGGAAACGAAACTGGAACGGGCTGTTCCCCCACTGGAAGCGTTGCCTTTTGGATTGGCCAGCATCGCAGCGGACGCGGACCGTGAAGCGAGGCGGATTTACTCCGGGACTGAGCGGTTCCGTTCGTTGCCGTTCAAGGTGGCGGAAATGCTCGGGGTGAGCACGACGAATATCGGGGGCCCGAATCAGGAGATGTGGTTGAATTATTATGGGCCGCATCCGTTTCTGAAAATTCCGTATGCCGAGTTACTCCTTGCCCCTGAGAAATGGTCCAATGCCGTGGCGGGCAAAGTGATCTTCATCGGGCGAGCGACGGAAGCTGGCTATGCGGGTGAGGAAAAGGAACAGTTCAGGTCACCCTGGACCCCGCTGGACAACGATTTTGTTTATGGAGTTGAAGTCCATGCATTGACATTGGCGAACGTGCTGAATGGGGATTGGTTGAAACGATCCCCCGCTGCCGAGATCGTCATCATTGTCCTGGTTGGATTGGGGCTGGGATTTTTCCTGCCGCAATTTGGGCCGCTGGTTTCGATCCTTGTGGCATTTGGAACAGCGTTCCTGATTTTTGGAACAGGGTGCGCCACCCATCTCCAGTTCAACTGGTGGTTCGCCTGGCTGATCCCGGTTGCAATCCAGGTCCCGGTGGCCCTGGGTTGTTCGATCACGGCATCGACATTGCAGGCATATGTTGAGGTAAAAAACCTGGAGCATTCGTTAAGCCTGCATCTTTCTCCGGAACGGGCGCGGCAACTGGCAAAGCGCAGGGAACTGCTTGAACCGGGGGCGCACCCGCAGGTGATCAGTATTTTATTCAGTGATATCCAGAGTTTTTCGACCATCTGTGATCGGACGCGGCTGGGAGAATTGATGCAATTGCTGAACCAGTATTTCGAGGCAGTCCTGCCATGCGTCAAGGACACGAACGGGACTGTGATCAAATTGATTGGTGATGCGGTATTCGCAGTGTGGAACGCGCCTGAGCCGCAACCGAACCATGCGGAACTTGCCTGCCGGGCAGCGTTGCTGCTGCGGGAGCGGTTAATCGAGTTTGAGGCGGAGAATGAAAGTTTCCGGTTAAAAACGCGAGTTGGCATGCATACCGGGGAGGCAAGTGTTGGCAATATCGGCAGCAGGGAACGATTTGATTACACGGCAGTGGGACCGGCCATCAACCTTGCAGCGAGATTGGAAGGACTGAACAAATACCTGGGAACCGATATTTTGCTGACGGACGATTTGCTGGAGCATGTGCCGAAGCTTTTCGTGACGCGACCGGTGGGGCATTTCCGGTTCAAGGGATTGGACCGGGTGGTGAAGATTCATGAGTTGATTGGGAATCTTGATGTGGCTGAAAGCAGCAAACCGTGGCGGGAGAAGTTCCGGGAAGGGATGCGAAAATTTTGCGATGGTGAATTCTCCGCTGCGCAGGTGACATTCGAGGAGATCCTGGCAATGAAAGCCAGTGACGGTCCATCGATCTTTTATCGCGATTTCTGCATCAAGTACCAGAAACATCCTCCATCCGAATGGCTTGGAGAGATTAAAATGGATGAGAAATAGGGTTTCGGTCATCTGACCCATGGCTGGTCTGCTTCACTGGTTGCAGGAGGAAGTGGGAATAAGTGGGAATTGGTGAAACAGGGTTTCGTCTTTGCCGCAGCGGATTGACCGCAGCTCATGGATCTGGGTTGAAAGCGTTTTCGATAACTCAAGCTGGGGAGAGGTAATGATTTTTTGGTGTTCATAATAATATGGCTTGGAAGCCATCCAGCATGGCTGGGTTGCCTGCTTTGCTCATAGGCATGGAAATGGCGTTGACCATAATCGGCCTTTTTAAGGAGGAGGGTCATGGTGGTTACCGCCAGGGCATCCTTCGGCTGGCCATCGCACGAGCACCCGTCGATCAGTGAAATCATGGGTGCTTGTTCCAGGGCCGTGTGTGGCTGCGGTGCCGGTAAGAATTATTGTTTATTTCATGGTTTTACTATTCACGTTGTCCTTTTCCGGGAATAAGTTGTCATTTTGAACAGTATATTGTCAATAAAAACAGTATTTTAATTTGAGTCGGTTGAGGTGGGCGTGCCTGAGGAGGCAACCACCGATGGATTGGGAAGCTGCTGGTTAGGGGGAGAAATGTTTCCAGGCAGAAGCGGCTGCACCGATGAGCCCGGCATCCGGGCCGGTGGCGGCGAGGAGGATGGGAAGATCGCGATGCCCTTGCCACCAGATATGGTGGCGGGCGAATTCCACCAGACGGTCGTGATACCGCCCGGGAAGAGAACCCAAACCACCGCCCAGGATGACGGCTTCGGGATCAAGGACATTAACGAGCGTACCGATGCTTCCGCCCAGGGCCTTGGCAGCAGAATCGAGAATATGGATGGCATGTTCGTTTCCATGGTCGGCAGCGGCAAGGACCTCTTGAGCGGAGGTGGCATTTCCATGGAGAGCATTGAAACGAGCGACGAGCCCTGCGCCTGAAGCGATCTGTTCCAGAGGGGGAAGCACATTTTTGGAGGCGATTTCCCGGTACCCGGGAAAGGGTCCGCTGGCCATGGTCCCGGTGGCGCCACGAGCGCCGAGGAACGGTTTGCCCTGGATAACCAGAGAGCAGGAAATGCCGGTGCCAATTGAGATGTAGAGAAAAGAACCACGGTTTTGACCGGCACCGAAAAGGGCTTCCGCCCGTGCGGCTGCGCGGACATCGGCCTCAATGATAACGGGGGCAAAAGAGGCAAGGCGGTCACGGCCCATTGTGCCAGGCCAATGGATACAATTGGAACTGGCGATGTCGCCGGATGAGGTCACGATTTCGCAAATTCCCAGGCCGATGGCATCAATCGAGATGGCTGCGTCAGCGGCTTCCAAGGTGAGTTCCCGCACAAGATGTTCGACATCGTCAAGGACGGCATGTGAGCCGCGAAGGGGTGCGGTGCGGATCGTTTTTCGGGGACCGACGAGACATTGAGGGAAGGTTACGAGGCCAGCAGCGATTTTGGTCCCGCCGACATCAATGCCCAGGGCAGTAAAAGAAGGAGGGCTCATGGGGCGAGATCCTTTGCCGCAGCTTCATCCAGGAAGAGACGGACATGCGGATGATTCTGCAAAAAGGAAGCCGGACATTCCGCGGTGACGGGACCATTAACCATGGCTTTGACAGCGGCTGTTTTGTGCGGTCCGTAAGCAAGGATCATGACCCTGCGAGCGGAAAGGATGGTTTTCATGCCGACGGTAACACCTTTGGATGGAGCGTAATCGCCACCAAACCATTTTCGATTGGCTTCGATGGAAATGGGTTGGAGATCAAGCAACCGGCCCACGGAATCGCTGGCGCTGCCTGGTTCATTGAAACCGAGGTGGCCATTCTGGCCGAGGCCGAGGATAATCACATCCAGACCGCCAAAGGCAGCGATCCTGCGTTCATGTTGAGCAACGCTTTGCAGGGCATCCTGTTCCAGGGAGCTTACGGAATGGTATTGAGCGGGAGGGATGCGCCAGGACTCAATGACAGAACGGCGAATGAGATTGGCGCAATTCCGAGGTTCCTCAAGCGGAACACCAACATACTCGTCCAGGGCAAAGATATTCAGGTGGGAGAGTTGGCGTTGTTGTTCACCGACTTTGCGATAGAGTTCGAGGGGAGTGTTGCCAGCCGCAACCATGACATTGCGGGTGGAGGGTGGCAGGAGCCAATCCAACAGCAACCTTGCGGCGGCGGTGTTGGCCTGTTCAGCGTTTGGGTGGAGAACGATGTTCATCTCCGTAGAAGGGATTATTTTGCGGACTGAATCCCAGAAGCAAGGGAGCGAATGTAAGCGGCATTGCAGCCGCAGCAGCCGCCCAGGAAACCGATGCCTTCCTGACGGGCAATTTTTCCGAAGTTCAGGAATTCAGTGCGTGAGACCTGGATGGTTTCAAGATCATCCGGAAATGCGGGAAGGCGAGTGAAGCTGTGGCATTCCTCGGTGGTGTGGAAAGCGGCGGGTTGGGCAGCGATGGGGACATTGGTGGCGGCACGCATTTCGCGAAGGAGAGGCAGCATGCGAGCAGGGTCCTGTTCGCAATTGGCACCGACGGCGATGGCACCCAGGTCGGCCATGGCCCTGGCGCATTCGGCGGGGGTGAACCCATCGGTGCATTTGGTGATGAGCGGGCGGAAGCTCATGGTGGCGACAGCAGGGAGACCGGCAGCGGAGGCGCATTCAAGGGCCACTTTCATTTCGGCGAGATGAAAGAAGGTTTCAAGAATGAGGAAATCGACCCCGGCATCCTTGAGCAGGCGGATCTGCTCGGCAATATGGTCGCGTGATTTACCGAGGGACTCCATTCCTTCGCGTTCGGTGAGCTGGGTGCGGGAAACACTGCCTGCGACGAGGGCCTTGTCACCGGCGATTTCCCTGGCGAGCTTGACCGCGGCGGCATTGATGGATTCGGTCTGAGCGCCGTAACCGGCGCGGTTCAGTTTTTCGCGGGTACCGAAAAAGGTGAGGGCCTGAAGGACCTGGGAACCGGCATTTAAAAATTCGCGATGCAACTCGCGCAAGGCGTCGGGCTGTTCGACAGCGACTTCGGGTGTGAACTGGCCGCTGCCGCGACCGGTGCCGACTTTTTCCCGGCCGGAGCCGCTATCGACATAACCGCGGCGTTCGAGTTCGATAAGGTAACCGCCATCCCCCAGGACGACGTTATTTTTCATGAGTTCAGTGATGGATTTCATAATAATCAAGTATTTGAGGCAGCGCCGGGTTTTTCCCATGCGAGTGCAACCACGGAGAGGAGAGCGACGAAAATTCCAGCCAGTTCCCTTTGACCGATTTTTTCACCGAGGAAGAAAATGGCGATGGGAACGCTGACAAGCGGGTAAAGGCCGGCCAAAGGAGCGATAATGGAAGCTTTTCCCGTGCTCGCAAAAGCGAGCAGGATTGAAAAATTGCCAAGACTTAAAAAAAGGCCGAGGGCGGCAACAAGGGTCCAGGTCCGGAGGGAAAGGGAAGTAGAGAGCGGTTCGAAAATGAGAATGAGAATTCCAGCAGGGACAAAGGCGGAAAGAAACCAAAGAGCAGAAAGTTCGCCGGGGATATGGTTGGTGGAGATTTTCTGAACCAGGCCGGAGATTCCCCAAAGGAGAATCGGAACCAGGGCATAAAGCAGCCATTTGGAGGCCATCCCTTCCATGGAAGTGATGTTGAAGAGATAAATGGCGACGAATGAAAGGCCCATCCCGGCGATCTGGATATTATTGAGCCGTTCGCGCAGGAACAGCAGCGCGAGCAAAATGGTGACGAGTGGATAGAGGGCGGTGAGTGGGACAACAGTGGCCGCCTTGCCGCCCAGGTTAAGGGCATGGTAGTAGGCAACGTTCCCGGCACAGGTCAGGCAACCAGCGATAAAAGCCAGGAGTGATCCCCTGCCCTTGCTGCCGGGAGAGGAAGTTTTTTTTGAAAAGGCGAGCAGCAGCATGACAGGAACCAACCCGATGGTGGAGAGAGCCTGGCTTTGGGCAGCGGTGACGGATTCGCCAATGAGTTTAGAAACAATCGCCCATAATCCCCAACTGAGGAGCGCAAGGATGGTGAAGATGAGCCAGCGAGGGAGCATCAGTGTTCTCTTGTGCGATCGTGGACGCGATGGGCAGCTTCCCCGGTCGGGGATGTTTCAAAGGTGGGTGGAACAAAGGTGGATTCCAACTGGCAGGCGTTGCCATGCAGTCCGGATTGCTGGGCCTGGAGCATGATTTCAAGGACATGCAAGGCGTGCTCCGGAGTGACGAGGAGTTTGGATCGTTGGCGAATGCAATCGACAAGGTGGTTCAAACCATCGGTCCAGGGCCAATCGGGAGCGGTTTCCTTGTAAAGCTGCCAAGCGCCGAAGGAGTTTTGCCAAAGCTCGTAGCCATCGGGGTCCCAATCGTCACCAAGCATCTGGATGGTTCCGGTGGTGCCGTAAACTTCAAGAGCGGGATTACGATATTGCTGGATGTTGAAGCCGCTGGTGACAACAGCGAAAGTTCCCTGGCCGAAATCAAGCAGGACTTGTGCATTGTCTTCGGCGGTAACGGAAACAGGGCGGCCATTGATTATTCTTTCAGGTTGGGCAATGCCGGTCATGGCCATGACCCTTTTTGCCGGGCCGAGCAGGCCGGTGAGGCTGGTGAGGCAATAGACCGCGAGATCAAAGAGGCAACCGCCACCGGGTTTGTAAAACCATTCATTCCAATCGGGACCGGCCCATCCATAACGAGCACGAGCGGAGCAGGGTTTTCCAATGTCCCCGTTGCGAATGCGTGCGGCGATGGTTTTGAAGGTGGGACTGAGAATGGTGAAAGGAGCGCAGGCCAGGTAACCGGGAGTGCGTTGCGCCATGTCAACGAGGGCCCGGGCCTCGGCAAGGGAGGTGGCGAGCGGTTTTTCGAGCAGCACATGCTTGCCTGCTTCCAAGGCTGCGCGGGCCAGTCGCGCGTGTTCGGACATGGAGGTCAGGATGATCACAAGATCAACTTGTGAGGAGGTGATGACCTGGGTGGCATCGGTGGTGAACTCGGTGTTACCAAGAGCTGCACAGGCTGAGGCGCGTTGCGATTCCCGTCCACAGGCCAGGACAACCTGGACTTCGCCGCGTGCACGGAGCTTATCAATCGTGACGCGATAGGCGCTGAGGACATTGCCGCAGCCAATCACACCGATGCGGATGGGAACGGCAGGTGGCATCGATCTCATTGTGGTGATTGGGAAATGACGTGAAGGGCAGAAACGAACCTGCCGGATTGAAAAATGGAAGCGCGCGTCATTGGAAAGCGACTTAATCAATTTTTTGTTGTGCCTGCAACATATTTATATAGTTTTGTCGCATGTCCGTCAGCCAAACATTGCAGTCACGTCTTGCGGAGATGCGCCCAAGCGAGGCTGAAGTGACGCGACGATTGCTGCGGGACATGGGAGTGGTGGCGGAAAAGAGCCTGCGAGAAGTGGCACAAGGATGCCAAACGAGTGACGCGACAGTGGTTCGGGCGTGTCGCGCAGCGGGGTTCGATGGATTTCAGGACTTGAAGTATCATGTGCTGCGGGAGTTGACCGGCGGCGAGTTCAAGCAGGTTGCTAATGGGGAGGGGCATTATGGAAGCGACATGACCGCAAGCCTTGCAGCCGCAGCAGCGGGTATGGAGGAGGCAGCGGAGGCATTGAAAAATGCTTCGCGAGTGGCCCTGGTGGGAGTGGGAGCATCACACGGAATTGCGCTGGTGCTGACGGATATTCTTTTCACGATGCGAAAACAGGCGCTTCCGATCGCGGACGCGCAAATGGCAGGGTTTGCATTCACTCCTCCTGTGAACGGGCTGGTGTTGCTGGCGATTTCCCACTCAGGAGAAACACAATTTACGTTGCAAGCTGTCATGGAAGCGAAACGGGCGGGTGTGAAAACGATTGGATTGACCAACGAACCCGGGAGCGAACTGGGGCGGGCAGTGGATATCCTGCTGCCCACGCAAACGGTGGAGCGTCCGGCGGGTAGCTTTGCAATCGCGCCGCGAATCTGCCAACTGGCGGTGCTGGACAAGCTGGTGACGCGAGTGAAGGAATTGGAAGGAAAACCGGTAAACAAAAGAAGGCAGCAGGCAGGATAATTTTATGAAACCAAGAGTTTTAATTTTGGCCATGCTGGTCAGCACGCTTTTTGCGGCGGAACCGGAGATCGCAACGCCTGAACCGGGATGGAAGGCGCTCTTCAACGGGAAGGATTTATCGAATTGGGACAAGTTCCTCGCGACGCCGGGAAGTTCGACACCACTTGTCCCGAATGTTGATCCGAAAGGAGTCTTCAGCATTACCAACGAGAATGGGGAAAACCTGATTCATGTCTCCGGAGAGATTTACGGCGCGATCACAACGCATGAGGTTTTCACGAATTTCCATTTTCGGGTGCAGTTCAAATGGGGAATGAAACGATGGCCGGCGCGAGGGAATGTGGGACGGGACTCAGGGATACTCTACTGTGCGATTGGGGCCCCGAATCCAGGGACTGGCTGGATGACTTCGGTGGAGAACAACATCATGGAAAAAGGGGTGGGGCAATGGTGGAGCGTGAATGGAGCAAGGATTGATTGCGAGGGGGAGTGGATTACAGCCGAGAACGAACTTTACATCCCGTACAAGAAGGAAGGCGCAGGAGAGAAGAATATTGTCTGGAAAAAAGGGGCTCCCCGAATTACCGCGACGGGGGCGAACGGAATCACGCCACCATTTGATGTGGAAGAGGTTTTCGGCAACTGGAACACGGTGGAAGTGGTGTTCTGGGGAGGCAACTGCATTCATATCCTGAACGGGCATGTCAACCTGGTTGCGTTCAATCCCCGTTACCAGGAGGGAGGTGTCTGGAAGGCATTGACCCATGGCAAGATTCAACTGCAATCGGAAGCTGCGGAGTTGTTTTATCGAAAAGCGGAGGTACGCCCGCTGTTTTCCATACCGGCAGAGTTGCTGGATTATGTGGTGTCGCCTGTGGGAAGTGAGGAGGGGTTCAAACCGTTGCTGGAGGGGGACGCTTTGAAGGAATGGAAACAGTCAGGCCCGGGAAAATTCAAAGTTTCCAACGGGGTTGCCAGTGGCGAAGGAGGCATGGGATTGTGGTGGTACTCTGGAAAGCAATTTACGAATTTTGTTATTCGCGGGGAGTTCCTGCAGGAGCAGGAGATAGCGGACTCAGGGGTGTTTTTGCGTTTTCCCGATCCGGGCAATGACCCCTGGGTGGCGGTGAAAAAAGGGCATGAAATGGAAATCGGCGATTCGAAAGCTGAAAAGCCGGAGTGGAAGACCGGAGCGATCTACCCTTTCCGTGCGCCATCGAAGATGACGGTAAAACCGACTGGGGAATGGAACAGTTACGAAATTGTGTGCAAAGGTCATGATTACAGCGTGCGGATCAATGATGTGGTGGTGAATACATGGACAGATGTTTCGGGCAGATCAGCAAGCGGTTATATTGGGCTGCAAAATTATAATGATGATAAAATAGTCCGGCATCGAAACCTGCGAATCAAAGAGTTGCCCTGAGGCCATGAAATTTTCAGTTGTTCAGTTCCTGTTTTCAGCCCTGATCATCGCATGCAAGGGAGAAGCTGCCGCTCTCCCGGAACCGGTTGCAGGATGGCAGGTTGAAGTGGTTGCCGAAGCGCCAACACTTCGTCATCCGTCGGTGGTGGCGTGCGCACCGGATGGACGGGTTTTCGTGGCGGAAGATCCGATGGATATCAGCCTTCCTGAAGCAAGCGCGGCTGAAGGGAGAATCCTGTGCCTCCACCCGGATGGCAGGATAACGGTGTTTGCAGAAAAGCTTTATGCGGTCTTTGGGTTGCAATACCTGGAAGGAAAATTGTACGTGCTGCACAACCCGAAGTTCAGCGTTTTTGAGGATGACAATGGAATTGGCCGAAACCGTCGTGAACTGATCGAGCAAACATTGCCTGAACCTTCCGCGTTGAACTGGAACGACCATATTCCTGCGAATTTCAAGCTGGGGATGGATGGCTTTTTTTATGCGGCATGCGGGGACAAGGGGTTGTACGGGGCAGAGGGAAGGGATGGCTCAAGGGCGACACTTTCGACGGGCGGCATCTTCCGGATTCGACCGGATGGAACCCGACTTGAAGTCATGTCGCATGGGGTGAGAAATATCCTTGATGTGGCGCTGAACGCGGAGGATGAGCAATTCACTTATGACAACACCGATGAGCATGAATGGATGGGACGTTTTACTCACATGGTGGAAGCGGGATTTTACGGTTATCCGCACGATTTTATTCCGCGCCGTCCGTACACCTTGTGGATGATGGAGGATTATGGAGCGGGGGCGGCTTGCGGAGCTTTGGCAAACAATGAGGATGCGTTGCCGCCGGAGTATGAAGGGAATGTTTTTTTGTCTGATTTTGGCAAGCGGCAAGTGATGCGGGTGCAGGTCAAACGGGAAGGAGGCAGTTATCAGGCGGTGTTGAAGGAAGATTTGTTTCCGAATCCGCCGGGAGATTTTCGGCCCGTGGGTATCACCCAGAGCGCAGATGGAAAAAGCATTTACATTTGTGACTGGCAGCATCGGGATGAAAAGGCAAAGGTCAGCGTGGGGCGATTATTAAAGCTGACCTGGAAAGGAAAAGACCACAGCAGCCCAAAGCCAGAATGGTATTTGCCAGCTGCAATGGGGAAAGCGCCTGAAGGGAAGGCGGAAGATTTTGTGAAGGGGTTGTTTCATCCCTCACGAAATGTTCGATTAGCTGCGCAACGGGAGTTATCCAGATCGAAAGGCATGGAAACCAGGAAACTGCTGATTGGAGTTGTTCAAAATGCGTCAGCCCCTGCATTGGCGAGAAGCCATGCGATCTGGGCGTTGCATGAAATGGGGGATGATTCTGTCAAGCCTGTGATGATTGCAGTCACCCGTGAGAGCGATTCGATGATTCGGCGGCAGGCGATCCGCCAATTGGGATTGAAACAGGTTACCGAGGCTGTTGGTGCGCTGGAGTTACGGCTAAAGGATGAGGAGGCATCGGTGCGGTTCCAGGCAGCAACCGCATTGGGAAGAATCGGTGGAGCTGAGGCAGTTCCGGAGCTTGTGGCGGCGTTGAAGGAGGAGGATTTATTTGCGCGATATGCTGCGTTTACTGCGTTGAATCGCATAGGCAGAAAGTCGCCATCCGCATGGGAAATGATTTTGCAGGGATGGGAAAGCAACAATGATCGGATCATTGAAGGAACGAGTTTTGCGGTGCGGGAGACGTATGATGGCGATTTACTGGCAGCCCTGGTGAAAGTATTCCGGGACAAAGGAAAAAACCTGGCAATGCGGCAACGAGCGGTGGAGTTGATCGCCACGTTACATCATCAGAAACCGGAATGGAAAGGTGAATGGTGGGCTTATCATCCGGCGTTGCAACCGGCACCTGCAAAGACTGTGAAATGGAGCGGCACAGAGCTGGTCCTGGCCACATTGCAAGCGGGGCTCACGGAAACCAATTCGGAGTTGCGACTGGCGTGCATTCGAGGATTGGCTGTTGCGGGGGATAGAGGGTACTCCCCTGCCCTGCGTGAGATTTATCCGAAGGAAAGCAACCCACAAGTCAAGGCCACCATCCTGAGAGCGCTGGGGACAATGAAGGACAGCGAAGCGCTCGGAATGGTGACGATGGAATTATCGCGTCCCTCGAATGCTGAATTGACCATGGCTGCGATCGAGGCAGCCGCAGATATTGGGGGTGAGCAGGCGGCGCAGGCGTTATCCGCATTTTTAACCGGACCTGAAAAAAATGCCGAATCTCTGGTGGCAGCAATCAAGGGAGTGGGAAAACTTTCAGTGAAGGAGGGATCGACTGCGATTGAACCGCTGGCAAATCATCCAAAGGGCTCCGTTCGTGCCGCAGCGCTCAGCACGCTTTCGCGCCTTCAAGGAGATGTCAGCGTGCCACTGCTGGAGAAAGCCCTGGAGGACGGGGAATTGGAAGTAAGACGCGCAGCGGTGAAAAGCTTGAGTGACCTGAAAAGCCCCAAGGCCATTCCCGCCTTATTGAAAGCTTATTCGGATGGAGCGTTACGCAACGACGCTTTTGCCGGGCTGGCCAGGACGCCGGATGCCCGCGCCAGTGATGCGCTCCTGGATGGTATTTCTTCGAAAAATCCTGCCGAGCGGAATGCCGCGCACCTGGCAATCCGAAATATCAGCGGGAAGATGTTGAAGGCGGCTGAAGCGAGAGCTGCCACGCTTTCGCCACAGGCAATCACTGAATTACGCCATATTTACGCGGGGAACAAAACAGCGGAAGCCGGTCCGCTTTTCACCCGGGAGATCAGGCAACCGAGCGCGGAGGAGTATCTCGAGGCCGCAATTAAAGTTCCTGGAGATGTCGTGCGGGGAAAATCGTTGTTCTTTGAGGCGAATGGAGTCAATTGCGCTGCGTGCCATCGAGTTGGAGGGGAAGGAAGTGATGTGGGCCCGGACTTGAGCGGAGCGGGCACGCAGTTTGATCGACGCGCATTGGCGGAAGCCATTATCTATCCGAGCAAAACTGTCCGTGAAGGTTACCAGCAGATCACATTGGAAATGAACGATGACGAGGAGTTCAGTGGGGTGATCAAAGGGGAGAACAATGGACTGGTCACATTGCGGGACAGCTCAGGCCGTGAACACAAATTGCAGAGGTCAGCAATCAAGGCGCGCAGGAACAGCAATTTCTCGCTGATGCCGGAGGGATTGCATGCCGCGCTTTCCATCGAAGAATTTGCTGACCTGATCGCTTATCTCTCCTCGTTGAAAAGCGAAGCGAAATAATGGCATCGGCAATTGGTTAGACGATTGGCAGTTCGCCCGTGATCTGGGTGCCGTCTTCGCCTGAAACACCACCGCTTAACAATCGTTTGCTGGCGGTGGCATAGCCGGGGATGATCCGGTTCAACTGCTCTTGCGAAGCGCCCAAATGATCGCGAATCAATTTTCCGAGAACGGAGCGGTAATCCACAGAACGTTTTAGATAACGAGTGCTGACGCCGAACATGGAACCGGTTCTTCCGGTAACCCAGGGGATGGAATCGTTCGGGTGACCGGCAAAAACGCCGGATGGATTGCCCTTGTTGTAGCCTTTGACTCCCCCGCCAGCGACAAACATGACATTGGCTTCCGCGTGATCTGTTCCTGCATCAGAATTCTGAATGGTGGTGCGTCCGAATTCGGAGAGAGTGACCACCACCAGGTTGTTCCAGTTCACACGCTGCGCGTATTTGGTGAAATATTTTCTGAGGGCGTAGATGGCCCAGCCGATGGAACGTTGCAAGTTGGCGTGGGCACCTGTGACACCGCCCTGGTTGCTGTGGGTGTCGAACCCATCGAGACGGGTGCCGGCAATCATGGCATCCGTGTTGTTGAGAACCATTGCAGCGGCTTTGAGGTCGCGGAAAAAGCTGTAGGAGTTGGGATTCACGACGTATTTCAATGGATCGTTGTTGTGTGCCTGGTATCCGCCGTTCTTGCTGTTGGTCGTTGGAAAAAGATGGTAGGGAACAGTATCTCCATCAGTGTTCACATCGTCGGTGAAAATGTTGCCCGTTTCAGAGAAATCCATCGCATCGAAAATCGAGAGAGTCTGGGAGAGATTATTGTATTGCAGCTTAAGGAGGTCCCGATTGAGTCTTGAAGGGAAAGGAAATTCATTGGCATTGCGCAGATGAAAATCCGCTTTGCTGTTGCCGTTGGTATTGTTGGGAATGCCGAGCAGATCGTATCGATTGGGATCTTTCAGGTTGGTCATGGCCGCGTCCGATCCGCGCAAAATCACTGGCAGGGAGGATTGGATGGAAACGCCTGTGAGCGGAAGCGTGTGGGCGAGGCCGGATTCCATGATGGTGCGGTAAAAAATCCCTTCCTTGGATGGATTGTTGGGATGCCCGGTTTCCCAATAAACCTGTGAATCGAAATGGGAACGGCTTTGTTTGGGATAGCCGACACGATGGATCATGGCCAGATCGCCTGCGTTGTAAACAGGGGCCAGAAATTTCAAGGAGGGATGGAGAGCAGAAAATCCATTGCCGAGGCGGATGGCGGAAGCGTAACCGAACGTTGGAGCATCAGGTGTTGCAACAGAAGGATAATCGCAGCCACCCAGGATGGTATAATCAGTTCCGGGATCGCGAGGGATCAGGATGTCCGGGCGATGCTCCAGGCTGTAGCCATCATCGCCAATTGGGATTACAGAATTCAGCCCGTCATTGGCCCCGCGCAGGAAAATAAAGAGCAGCTTTTTGCCGTTGGTGCCGAGGCTGCTCTCAGCCGCGAGCGCCTGTTTCATGACCAGGGGGATGTTGGTGAGGCTGGCCAGCGCCGCAGCGGCGCCGGTTTTCATGGCTCGATCCAGAAACTGACGACGTGTAACCAAGTGGAAGTGTTTCATTTTATTGCTCCTGAAAACGTTGTGAACTCATCAACATGGCCACCATCCCGCGAACACGGGTGTCGTAAGGAATGCTGGTGTGGGCCAAAAGGCTGATTGGAGAACTGACGATGCCATTGTCGCCGGTATTAAGGAAACTGACGCAAGCCTCGTGATAGAGCTTGAGGTTTGCCTTGCCTTCACCAGGAAAGAGAATGGAGAGAAAATAATCAGCGATTTTTCCCGCATTGTTATAATCCGCCGGGTCCAACTTTCGCTTTAATAAAGCGACAGGGTCAGCTGTGATCTGCCCGGCATCGCCCCGCCCGCTTTGACCGGGGGCAATGAGCATTGCCTGCACGAAACGAACGCGCTCAGCCAATGTTCCAGCGCTGATCCAGCCGGGGGCTGATTCCGGGTAACCATCGGGCTCGGCGCGATCAAAGAGCTTCATGGCTCCCATCAGATCAAGCGGGTTCTTGTGCGAATAGCCATCGGAGTAGGCAGTGGGGAACGGAGTTGGCGACCAAAGGGCGCGAACCGCGCTGACGGTGAATTCGAGGGGGGTTTTGACCTTATGGGAGGCACTTCCCAGGCCGCGGAACATCTCCGAATTGAAAATCGTTTGAAGTATTGGACGAATTTGCCCTTTCGGAGTGGTGCTTTCCCAGGTTGCCATGCAGGCGCGAACGAGTTTGCCTTCTTCAGAAAGGTTTGGGTCAGTGAAATCGTAGCCGTGCTCGAAATGTTCATGCACAAAGAGTTGGCAAAGTTTGACGCTGATGTATTCCTGGGTGAAGGGCTGGTCGGCAAGATGAGCGAGGACTTCGTACCCGTCCTTGATGCCATTGGTGCCATTTCGCTGGGGAAGGACCAGTTGGTAATTGCGCCCGGCGTAGGGGGGACCAAAACGAGCCGGGACGGTTGCGCCTGGAAAGATGGTTTTGGAATTCGTATTGTGATTGCCGGTTTTGTAGTTGAAGGCCCAGATTCCCTGGAGGTACTGCATGGTGTTTGTGGGTGAACCGGGAATGACTGTAACGCTGCGGGGAGCGAATGGATTGTGGAACTGGTTACTGTCCACAATATTTACAGACCAGCCAGTCCAGGCACGAGACAGGACAGTGATATCATTCTGCTGATAACCGTTATCAACCCCGAAGGTGAAGAGTTCGAGTAATTCGCGAGCGTAATTTTCGTTGGCGACATTTTTTCCGTTGCCCTTGCTTCCGACGGTATCGAGGTAAATGATCATGGCGGGGCTTTCCGCGCTGATTTTCAAAAGGTCATGGAAGCTGCAATCGGGCCGCAACAAGGCGGCGCGCCAGTTTTTGTTTTCCCGATATTCCATCTCTGTTGCCAATCCCTCGATCAAAATGTCATCACTGTAAATGCCATCAAAATATTCCTTCGATTTTGATGCCTGGGTGACGAAGTGGTTTTCAAGAAATTGCAGGAGGATTTCGAGCAACTGGCGCTTTGATTTGATGGCGCGCAGGACATGCCAGGCGCGCAGGTCATCGAGATCGGCCAGACCGCTGGCAAGTTTGGTCGCAATCGAATCAGGATTATGGCGCAAGCCGTCATTGGAGAAGCGGATTGTGAGGCTGGTGATCAGGTTGGTGCCGGGACGGAACCAGTAACTTAAAGTATAGGTCTGGCCGACGGTAACGTTGCTGATGGTTTGCCAGACGGAAGAAGATTTGGATGTGCCACCGTCATCTGCAATGAGGTGGAGCGCGCCGCTCCCGGAATGAACCTGCGCTGATGTAATGACTGTGGCAGCATGGTTTGCAGAGACGGTCCAGGGAGGGGTAAGAGCAGATTCAAAATCGCCATTGACAAGAAGATTCGCGCCGACTTCCGGCACTATTCCCGCAACCAGTTTCATGTCATCGAGGTACACGTCACCGGGCTGGGTCAGGTAAATATAAAAATCTCTTGAGGTGGCGGTCCCTGTGATGGTGACGTAACGCCATTCGGCAGCGGTAACTGGTTGATCGAAATCCAAGGTTTCCTGGATATTTTCAGGGGCCAGTTGCTCGGCAATATACGCCTCGGCACCCATCGCCCTGACTCTTTCCAATTCATCAGGAGTGGGGCCATAAGCCAGCCGATTGAGAACTGTGGCAGAGAGCAGATCGTTTGAGGAGAGAGTGTTGATTTCGACTTTGAAGAAGGCGTTGCTTTGGCCGGAGATGATTTCCTGCCAGTTAAACCCGGTAATATTCCCTGTGAGCACTTCTTCATAAGGCCCTTCGAGATTCTGGCTTTTAAAAACGCGAAACTGTTCTGCCGCAGGGTAAAGAGGCAATCGAATGGAAGCATTTCCATTTGTCCGGGTGATTCCGATATCCGGGAGGGGTTGAGCCTGGGAGCCAGAGTGGACGGCGAGCGCGACGGCGAAAACCGATATTCCGAAGAGTTGCTTTAACGAACTCATAACAAGTGCAGTTACTGACGATCCAGCAGTTGTCAGCACAATGGGTGCCACTCCCAAAGCACTTAAAAGGATTACAGGTCTGAAATCAGGCCAAAATCGCTTTCACGATGTTTCCATGGATATCGGTCAGACGGTAATCTCTACCCGCATAACGGTAGGTGAGTTTCTCATGATTGATCCCGAGAAGGTGGAGGATTGTGGCATGAAGGTCGTGAGTGTGAACCTTGTTTTCCACCGCTTGATATCCGTACTCATCAGTTGAGCCATGGACCATGCCGGGTTTAACACCGCCGCCCGCCAGCCAAATGGTGAAACCGTGCGGGTTGTGATCACGCCCATCCCGTGAGCCCTGGGCGGTAGGGGTGCGGCCGAACTCTCCCCCCCAAATGACCAAAGTGTCCTTGAGCAGATCGCGGGCTTTCAAATCCTGAAGCAACCCGGCAATCGGTTTATCCACCTCGCGGGCGTTGCGTTCATGCTCGCGGCGCAGGTTGGCGTGCTGGTCCCATTTGAAACTATGACTCACCTGGATGAATCGCACTCCCTTTTCAGCAAAGCGACGAGCCAGAAGACATTGCCGCGCAAAATCATCGGTGGGTGCCTGGTCAACTCCGTATAAATCGCGTGTCGCTTGAGATTCGCGTGAAAGATCAGTCAACTCAGGCGCCTCAGTTTGCATGCGAAAGGCCAGTTCATACGATTCAATGACCCCTTCCAGGGCGGCGTTGGTGCGAGCCTGTTCGAGTTGGAGACGATTGAGGCTTTGGACAAAATCGAGTTGCTGCCGCTGCAAGTCAGGAGGGAGGTTGGCCTGGATATGGCGGATCTGGGCCTGGGTCAAGGAGGTTCCGGAGCGTCCAATTGCTGTGCCCTGGTAAACTGCAGGAAGAAACGCTGACCCATAATTTTGCGGGCCACCGGTCAGGGGGCTGGGGCTGATCGTGACAAATCCCGGCAGATTTTGGTTCTCGGAACCGAGGCCGTAAGTGATCCAGGCACCAACACTGGGACGAACCTGCGTTTCGGAACCGGTATGCAACTTGAGGACTGCCTGGCCATGGTCCTGACCATTGGTGTGCATGCTGCGGATAACGCAAAGATCATCCGCGCATTTTCCAATTTCCGGAAAAATTTCGGAAATTTCGATTCCACTGTGGCCCTGTTTTTTGAACTCAAAAGGAGAAGGCAGCAGCCTGGCGCTGGGGTCTGCCACTCCTTTCCGCATGCTTTCAGGCAGCGTCTTCTCCTGGTCGCGGGCAAGGAGCGGCTTGTAATCGAATGTATCCACCTGTGAAGGACCGCCGTGCATGAAGAGGAAAATGACCCGTTTTGCGCGACCTGGGAAATGACCCGGTTTGGGGGCCAAAGGATTGGCCATTGAAAGAGGCGCGGCATTCTCCATTGCGAGGGTGGCAAGGGCGAGATAACCGAAACCGGAACTACACTTCTTAAGCATCTCCCGCCGTGACAATGGATGATGGATTTTCATGAGAAACGTTGGTTAATTCACAAAACGAAATTCTGCCGTGGTCAGCAACGAATGACAGAAAGCCGCCCAAGCCCGTTGATGGCGTTCTGCTTCGGGGAAGGAGATCAATGAAGCCTGGAATTGATTGAGGAAATTGAGAGTCAGTTTTTCCTCACGGGGCGCGGGCAAGCGGCCAAAGGCTTGTGTGAAGGCCGTCCTGATTCGGGAGGTGTCTTCGCTGGAAGCCTGGAGCAGGCGTGTGGCCCAGGCTTTTGCACGTTCGTTGATAAAAGGGCTGTTCATCAGGAAAAGGGCCTGCATGGCGGTGCTGGTGGCATGGCGCCGGGCAACAACGGCGTGAGGATCAGCAAAATCAAATGTTTGCAGCATCTCAGGGGCTCCGTTCCGAATGATGGGAAGATAAACACTTCTTCGATGCAGGTTGTCAGTGGCAGCCAAGGCGTCGGTTTGAATGACCGGGGGCAGATTTCCCGGCAAGGGAGCACCGCCCTGGGTAATGTCCAATTCACCAGTGATAAATAATATGGAGTCGCGCAATGCCTCCGCCTCAAGGTGCTTCTGGGGTTTGCGCCAGTAGTAACGATTCTCCGGATCTTTCTGGTAAGCCGCGGGGTTAAATTCTGATCCCATCTGATAAACGCTGGAAAGCATGATTTCCCGGATTATCTTTTTGATTGACCATTGCCGTTCTGAAAATCTCCGGGCGAGAAAATCGAGCAGTTCAGGATGCGTGGGCGGCTCGGCAAGCGCCCCGAAATTATCCAAGGTATCCACCAAACCTCTTCCCATCAGGTGATACCAGATCCGATTCACCATCACGCGGGAGGTCAATGGATGGTCTGGATGGGCGATCCAATCTGCAAGTTCCAGGCGGCCGCTGGATTGAGTATGGGCGATCTGAGTTTCCGGTTTGAGGGCTCCTGATTGTTCGACAACTGAAATAAAACCGCGCGGCGCTTCAACTCCGAGTCGCTGAGGGTCCCCCCGCAAATGGATCTGGAGGTTATGCCCTTTACCTTCCTGGACGGACATGGCAGCGGGAAGCGGTGGAGGCGCCTGGCTTCGAAGGTCAGTGATTTTGACCTGCATTTGGGCATGTTCCCGGGCGGCGATCAATGCGCTTTTGCCTTCCGATTTCAAGGTTGCTTCAGAGCGCATGGCCATGGTCATTGTTGATTGGCTTTCGAGCGGCAAAAACTGGACTGCATCAGCGACCACGAAACCTTTGGTGCCTTCAGTGCCCACGGTTACTGAGCCGTTGGTGCCCGCCGCAAAGTCGAAAATCCCAAGATAAACAAATGCCTTATCAAATTCAGTGGCAAGCCTTTGGTTAAGGCGAATTGTTTTTTCCCCTTTTTCAGAATGGATCGTCACAGGTACGTTGGTGGCTCGGTCAAATCGAGGTGTGTAGGCCAGGCGAACTTCATAAGCGCCTGCCCTGGGAAGATCAGGAACAAAACGGACAGTCTTTTTGCCCTTGGCGCTCTTTTCATCCCCATCATGCAGGTAGTTTTTATCGACAAAATTTGTGGAATAATTGGAGGCCCTCCAATTACCCGTCACCTCGGCCTTCAAGTTATCGACAACCACTCCAGCCATTTGAGAGGAATCGATTCCACCGGGGAGGTTTTGCTGGATTTGCTGAAGTTGGGCCAATTCTGCCTGTAACCGTTGTAATTCGCGGTCGTATTCCTCCTGCTGACGAATTTGTTCCAAGGTGCCAAGGGGACGTTCCTGCCATGCCCGGGCAGCGCCTGCCCCGAGGGGATTTCCATCGTCCAGAGTCAGGGTGCTGTGAAAAATTCCGGCGAGCGCGTAATAATCTCTGGTCGGAATGGGGTCGAACTTGTGATCATGGCAGCGGGCGCAACTGACGGTTAAGCCAAGAAAAGTGCGGGTGGTGACATCGATCTGTTCATCAACCACGTCCATGATCAGCCTGGTTCTGTCCGGCTCGCCAAGAGCTTTTGGTCCCAACATGAGGAATCCGGTTGCGATCCATTTTTCATGCTGATCAGCGATGTCCTTTACAGGCAAGAGATCACCCGCAAGTTGTTCTCGAATAAAATCGCGATAAGGCTTGTCGTCATTGAAGGATTTGATGACGTAATCACGATAACGCCAGGCATTGGGATAAGGAGTATTGACTTCGAGACCGTTTGAATCTGCATAACGGGCAAGGTCCAGCCAGTGACGTCCCCAACGTTCTCCAAAGTGTGGACTCTGGAGCAACCGATCCACCACTTTTGTAAATGCGTCCGGTGTTTGATCTGCAAGGAAGGTTTCGATTTCAGCGGCTGTGGGAGGGAGGCCGGTAAGATCAAATGTCGCCCGCCGCAGCAGGGTTCGTTTATCCGCAGGGGGCGCTGGTTTTAATCGTTTTTGTTCGAGTTCGGCCAAAATGAACTGGTCGATGGGAGTGCGCGGCCATTTTAAATCCTTCACTTTGGGAGGAACAGGAACCTGAACGCTTTTGAATGCCCAATGATTGGCTGTGATGGATTGGGAAGCTGCTGCTTGAACCCTGGGATCAGGGGCTCCCGCTTCTATCCATTGACGCAAGACCTGAATTTTGTCAGGACCCAACTTTTCCTTCGGGGGCATCTGCAGATCTTCACTGGCCCACTCGATTGCCTTGATCAGCCGGCTTTCGTCCGGTTTCCCGGACACGATGACCAGCCCGGAATCTCCGCCTTTTTGCCAACCGGCGCGACTATCCAGCAACAGGCCCCCCTTCGACTTGCCTGCTTCAAGGCTGTGGCAGGAATAGCAGGACTCGACAAGGATGGGACGAACTTTGGACTCAAAAAAATCCCGCTGCGAAGGAGTCAATTTATCGGCAGCAAGTAAATTGCACGATAGATACAGTAAAGCTCCAAAAAAAATTATTTTGGGCAGGGACATGTTCTAGTGTGATTTCGTCGCACTTTATCTCTTTTCAGACAAGCCGTGGAGAGAAATGTTCCGTATTTTATTGGAATTCCTGCTTTTGGCGGAGTGCTTTCAACAATTCTGACTGGAACAGGCGCGCTGAGTCCATGGCCCAGGCAAGTTCAATGTTTTTCTCAGTGATTTGGGAACCCTTCCCCATCTGAGGATTAGGCCGACCCAGCTGCAACCAACTTCCCACACTGATATTGTTTAATATCTGCAACAGGCAATCGATCTGCGGTTCGGTAAGGTAAAAACGATAGCCAAGCTCATCTTCCTGAAAGCGACCCTCATCACTGAGTATGGCTTCCACCTGTTTGCGGTGTCCCACCCGCTGCTCTTCCAGCGAGGCTTCCAAAAGATGGAGGTCTGGGCCGATGACCTCCCCCTCCTTCATGGTTTCGGGGGTAAGCGGGGCTGAACAGGCAGGGTAGCGCCTAAGCAGGCAAAAAAGAATCTGCTTGTCGATTTTTTCAAATCGAAAGACGAAGTTTTCCCCTTCAAATTTGAGCAATCTCACGAAGCCTTTTCCATGGTGGCATGCAAAGCGTACCGTTGGAGCTGATGCACGTAATGTTCCGCTTTTTCCATGCTTTCCCGGATGAGGACACTTTTTCCCTGATGATGCACCTGAAGCATGTGCTCTTCCGCTTTCTGGCGGGGCCAGCCGAAAACCTGTTGAAAGACATGGGTCACATAATCCATGAGGTTTACGGGATCATCCCAGCAAATCACCAGATATCCCGGATCAACCTGCTCAATTGTTTTCTCCTGGATTTCCGGCAAGACTGGCGGTTCAGCCGTTTGCGACATGAGGGGAGGATATTCCTGACTGCTGCAGTTTTCAACCCTGTCGCCTTACTCAGGTGGCGGGATGAAATGCCAAAAAGAAAAAAGAGCCCGGAAGGGGGTGACCTTCCGGGAGTGTCAGATCAGTAAAATTACTGAATCAATCTCAGCACCGATTGCGGTGTGCTGTTGGCCTGGGCGAGCATCGCTGTGCCTGCCTGGACGAGGATGTTGAACTTTGCAAAGTTCGTGCTTTCTTCAGCCACATCCACATCCTTGATTCGGCTGCTTGCGGCAGTCAAATTGTCGGACAGAACACCGAGTTGTTCGCTCGTGGAATTCAGTCGTGAAATGTTCGCGCCAATTGTCGCGCGATCAGTCGCAACCTGTTCGATAGCAGCCTTGACGTTTTGCAACGCCGTGACTGCATTCGCCACCGAATCCACTGTGGACGAAGAAGCATCAGTATATGCTGCTGCGGTCAAATCCACTCCGCTCATTGTGAACAGAGCGCCGTCACCATCTGTGGTGACATCCAGGCTTGTCCCATCGAACAAAGCCACTCCGTTGAAATCCTTCGTGGCAATGTCGTCGATGTACGCGCCGAGAGTGGCAAACTCAGCATTATATAGCGCGCGATCGTCGTCCGTTTTTGTCACATCCTGCGAGAGAATGGAGAGCTCACTCATCCGGTCAAGCGCTTTGCCGACCTTTTTCAGGAACCCGTCCTGCGTTTGGTTCAGTGAGACTGCATTTCCCACGTTTGCGTCTGCCGCATTGATTCGCCGCACTTGTGCGTCGAACCTTAATGAGACCGCCAACCCAGCTGCATCATCTTCAGGCGAAACAATTTTCGATCCTGAGGAAAGTCGGGCAAGAGACTTGCCCAGCATTGTGTTGGATTCTGAGAGCAAACGTGCTCCATTCTGTGCTGCAATGTTTGTATTGATTACCATAACTCCTTCCATGAGTCGCCCGAATGGGCCTTTGTTGGATCACAGCGTCCTTGCTGTGGATGGCGCTTTGATTGCGGTGTCCACCAAACCGTGCAGGCACTTGTAATGGCAGCCTGCGCTCCTGTCGCACTCTGCGACAAGTCTGCTATCGGAAGAAGAGAAAAAAACTTAACAATTATTTTTGGCCCGGGCCATCTGGGCAAGTGGAAGGATCAGAGAAGTGAGAATAATTCCAAAAATAAAAATGAGGATGAAGAAGACCTGATTGCTATCGCGAAGATTAATCCTCCAAAAATCAATGAGGGTCGTCAATCCTGAGTTGGGGGAGCGAAGCGATATGCCTCAATAAATTGGGGCGAATGGCTAAAATGCCCTTATACCGGGCCATTTCCTCCGGCATCGTTCTCAGCATGCGGGCGAAATGCATCGATATTTGGGAATCTTTCAGCAAATCGAGCAACGGCACATTCACGATGCGAATTCCAAAGAGGATGCCGGTCGTGACAGGAAGAGCGAGAAGGGATTGATGCTCAATCCGGACCCAAATGTCTCCGGGTTCAGTTTCTGGCAGAAGAGGAGGCAACTTGCGAACTGGATGCTGGTTCAGTTCGGAGGAACGGCTTAATCCCCAATTATATCGCTCCCAGGAGTGGCCAGGGCGGAGCCGTTGAAGAAAGAGATGAATCTGCGTCCCGATTTCCTCATTCAGGTGGGGAACCGGGGAATGAATTTCTGCAAGCGGTTTGCCGAATTTTTCTTCCGGTTTCCATGATGAAGGAAAACAAACAGAGCCTCCGACGAATTGAAAGGCGCCTGATTCATTCTTTTTTAACAACAGAAAATCGGGTTCCAAAAAAGTCCCCAGCACACGGCATGAGGAGATTGCTTCCGGAAGCCGAAGCAGGGCGGTTGCTTCAGCCAGCAAGGGAACTGCCTCCGGAGATTCAAATGAATTAAGCTCCGGCGTGGAGTCGATCCATTTTCTGCGTTCAGCCAAAACAGGGGAGCACCTTGAGCTCCCCCAAAATGAGGAAATCTCCCCTCTATGGATTTTTAGCTGATGCTTGTAATCCTGTTCCTGGAACAGGGCAGCAAGCAATTCACGCACTTTGTTGGCGGCTGAATGGTGCAGTCGCCTTCGAGCTTATGTAGAGCGTGATTATTTGTCAGCCATCTCCTTGGTGTCTGAAATGGCGTAAAGGAATTTATGACCGCGAAGGAAGAGTTGATTGCCGCTGATTGCAGGCGAGGCATCAAATTTGTCGTCCAGTTTGTTGGTGGCAAGCAGTTCCAATTTATCGGAGTCCTTGATGACGAGAGAGACGCCCTCCCGCCCAACCAGGAAAACCTTGCCATCCGCAGCAATCGGGGATCCATACACACCAAAAATCCCAGGGAGCCGTTCCGCATCAATCAGGACCTTGCCCGTTTTTGCATTAAAACAGGAGAGGATGGCATTGTTCCCCCCGAAGAAATACAGTCTTTCGCCGTAAAGCAAAGGGGATGGGACATAAGGAGTATTTTTGTTGTGGCTCCAGGCGATTGCATCGGTGCCTGTAAGGTCTCCGGTTCTGCCCAGCTTAATGGCGAGGAGGGAATTGCCGCGAAAGCCGCTTAAGGCATAAACCATGTCAAAGCCAATGACCGGAGTGGGAATGACATTGGCAGTCATTCCGGAACATTCCCAGATGACTTCTCCATTGTTGAGGTCGTAACTGCGAATTTTGGTGGTCGCGCTGACTACCACCTGGGTTTTGCCACTGTGCTCAAAGATTACAGGAGTCACCCAGGTCGTTGCCTCCTCACGAGGCTTTCTCCAGATTTCCTTGCCAGTTCGCTTATCAAGGGCGGCAATAAAATCCTCTCCTTCATGGTCCCAATTCACCACCAGCGTATTGCCGTGCAACGCTGGAGAACTTCCTTCACCAAAACCGTTCCGGGTGCGCATGTCACCCAGGTCCTTTTCCCATTTCAGATTTCCGGAAAGATCGTAGCAATATAACCCGCGGGAGCCAAAATAGACGTAGAGGTGTTCTCCATCAGTTACAGGTGAAGCAGAGGCGAACCCATGATCCTTATGATGGCCTTCATGTGGAAGTTCTGTCCTGGCAGTCTTTTGCCAAAGTTGTTTACCGGTTGTCCTGTCCACTGAGAGAATCACGAAATCCTGGTACTCGGTTGGAACTTCCCCGCGTCCGCGCCTGCCTGACGGTTCTTCAGCCTGCGGTTTTTCCTCTTTTTTGCCGGTGGGAACAGCAGTCTGAATAAATACCTGGTTGCCCCAGACAATCGGGGTGGAAGAGCCGAAGCCATGAATTTGGTATTTCCATTGCACATTCTTCTCTTCACTCCATTCGGAGGGGACTTTGCCTTTGGGAGCGACGCCCGTGGCGAGCGGTCCACGCCATTGCGGCCAGGAGTTTTCCGAGGGACTGGCTGCATGGGCAGCCACCAATGCGGTTACCAGGCAAAGAGCAGGAATAAGTATGCGCATAAAAATGTAATCGATTTTTACTCCAGGACAGAGTCTAAGACGAACGTTGCGGTCTGCGTGGTTACAAAGAAAAGGATTCACCTGACTTTTCCATTTGAACGGGTAATTTGTCGTCATGCGAATGACCAGCTTTAAGCCTTCCCTGCTTCAATCAATTGCTACCCAATGGTTTTCAGCAGCCATGCTGGCAGTGACCACAACTTTGGGCAGCGCCGCTGATGTTGAGCCTGAAATCCCCCGCTTTTCTGTCGAGCACATGGATCGGTCAGTGGCTCCGGGAACCGATTTTTATCAATATGCTTCAGGAACCTGGGCAAAGAAAAATCCTGTTCCATCAGACAAGCCTTCCTGGGGGGCGTTTGCCCAGTTACGGGAGCGAAACCAATATTTGATCAAGCGGATCCTGGAAGAATCTGTTCAGGCCACCGAAAAGGGTCCGGAGCAACAGGTTGGAAATTTTTTTCGGTCAGCTCTCGATACGAATCGGCTGGAGCAACTGCAATTCTCCCCCGTCCAGCCGGATTTGAAAAAAGTCATGGCATGCAAGTCGGTGGATGAGTTGTTCGAATTGATGGCCGATCTGCATCGGCGGGGAGTCAGTTCATTTTTTGGGGCTGCCGCCTACCCGGACCAGAAAAAAAGCTCTGTTTATGGTTTTTATTTAAGCCAGGGAGGGCTTGGAATGCCTGATCGTGAGTATTATCTGAGCGAAGGATTCGCCAAAATCCGAGAAGCCTACCAGAAACATATTACAAAGATGTTCCGGCTGCTCGGGGACTCGGAAGAGAAGGCGATCGCGAAAGCGGATCGCATTATAAGTCTGGAGACCGCACTGGCACAGGGAAGCAAATCAAAGGTCGATCTTCGAGATGCCCTGGCCAATTATCACAAGTTCACCCGATCGGATTTGCTCAAAAAATATCCCGGTCTGCCATTAAGCAGTTACCTTGCTGCAGCCCACCTCACAGATCTGCCGGAAATGATTGTCGGTCAGCCAGCATTCTTTGGCACACTGGAAACTTTGCTGAAGGAAACGCCGATGGAAGATTTAAAGACCTATGTGTCATGGCATATCATTTCCAGTGCGGCCCCTTATTTGCATGAGGCAGCGAGCGCGGAGTCGTTTGCTTTTTACGGTGCTGTAATCAACGGGATTCCTGAGCAGGAACCGCGATGGAAACGGGCCGCCCGAGTGATTGACGACGGCATTGGAGAAGCAGTGGGAGAGGTGTATGTGCAGAAGCATTTCACGCCAGCCGCCCGGAAGCGCATGAATGAACTGATTGACAATCTTGAGGCTGTATTTCGGGACCGACTCGGCAAACTGGAATGGATGACCCCACCGACACGTGAAAAGGCTCTGGCCAAATTTGCGCGTTTCAAAAGAAAAATAGGGCATCCAGATAAGTTCCGTGATTATTCCTCAGTGGAGATCAAACCGGATGATTATCTCGGGAACGTGCAGCGGGCCGAGGCATTTGATACGAAACGCCGGTTTGACCGGATCGGCAAACCAGTGGACAAAAATGAATGGAGCATGACCCCTCAAACGGTGAATGCCTACTTCAGCGGGACGCAAAACGAAATTGCCTTCCCTGCCGGAATTCTCCAGCCACCGTTCTTTGATCTTGAAGCGGATGACGCGGTAAACTATGGCGCCATCGGTTATGTGATCGGCCATGAAATTACCCACGGTTATGATGATCAGGGACGCAAATACGATATTGACGGCAACCTTAATGACTGGTGGACCGCTGAGGACAGCAAAGCGTTTGAAGCGCGCGCGGAAAAACTGGTTGAGCAGTATAACCAGTATGAAGCCTTGCCAGGGTTGAAAGTGAATGGCCGTCTTTCCCTCGGTGAAAATATTGCCGATCTCGGGGGCGCAAGCATCGCCTATGAAGCGTTGCAACGTGCCCTGGCGAAGGATCCTTCCAAACGGAAGATGATCGATGGTTTTACGCCTGAGCAACGCTTTTTTCTTTCCATGTCCCAGGTATGGCGGATCAATTGGCGGGATGCGGCATTACAGCGTCAAATAACCGTGGGACCTCATTCGCCGGGACAATTTCGCGCCGTGGGACCCCATGTCAATTTGCAGGAATTCTACGATGCTTTTGATATCAAACCGGGCGAGAAGATGTATAAAAAACCGGAAGATCGGGTCAAAATCTGGTAGGAAGCGATCGCAGAGAATTGATTGTGGCGGAAATTTTTCGAATCGAATTTCCTGACGACCTGCGTCATGCCGTCTTCAAAGCCGCCGAACTGCTGCGTCGCGGAGAACTGGTGGCCGTACCGACGGAAACTGTTTACGGGCTGGCGGCAAATGCCTGGGACGAGGAGGCCGTCCTGCGAATTTTTGCGGCCAAGGAAAGGCCTGCAAGCAATCCGTTGATTGTCCACGTTGCTTCTCGCGAAATGGCGCTGCAATGTGTCAGCAACTGGCCGGAGGATGCGGAACTTTTGGCGCGTCAATTTTGGCCCGGCCCCTTAACGATTGTCCTGCCCAAATCTTCCAGAATTCCGGATGCTGTTACCGCCGGAGGGAACACTGTGGGCATTCGCTGGCCCTCTCATCCGTTCATGCAGGCGCTGATCCAGGAGTGCGGTTTTCCACTGGCCGCGCCCAGCGCCAACAGTTCCAACGAGCTTTCACCCACCCAGGCTGAACATGTGATCAAAAGCCTTGGTGAACGAATTCCGCTCGTGATTGATGCAGGTCCCTCAGCGGTGGGAATTGAATCCACGGTAATTGAAGTGACGGCCTCAGGGTTCCATCTTCTGCGACCCGGTTCGATCACAAGCAAAGCTATTGAAAAGACCCTGGGAAAAGAGCAGCGCGACTCGAAAAAAATTTCGAATGGCCCGGCAAAAAGTCCTGGGCAACTCGCACGCCATTATTCCCCTCAAGCCTGCTTGGTTTTGCGCACATGGAAAAATGAAACGGAGTTAACCAGGATCATCGATGAAAGCGGGGTAAATCCCAGGCTCATCCACCTGGTTTGTCATGAGAAGGTCCCCCACAGCAATTCACTTGGTCGCATTGCGCTTATTCCAGCGGATGCTGAAGCCTATGCCCGGGCGCTTTATTCAGAGCTGCATCGCTGCGATGAAACGGGCGCGAAATTGATCATTGTTGAGGATCTGCCAGCAACTCCCGAGTGGGAAGGAGTTCGGGATCGTCTCACCAGGGCAGCCCATCAGCGTTGATCAATCGCTCACTTCCTCGGTAAGAGCGCCGGATTTTCGGCCGAATCGATTGATTCTTATCTCCGGCAGCAGCAGCAGGCTGGCAACCACAATCAGTGCGGCACTGAAATACCCCAGATACACCACTGGAAAAAGTCCCAAAAAATAAAAGGCTGCAATGGGTGCCGCGATGCCGCGCAGGCCGGTGAAGAAAGTATGCACACTCATGTAATCAGCGACTCGTTGCGGCGGCGCAAACTTTGTGACCCATAAACTCCAGGCGATGTCGCCTCCGGCCATCGAGATACCGTACACCACCGCCCCAATGATCAATCCGGTGTAACTATCGCTGGTGAAAAAGGAGAGGATGCCAACAGCGAATCCGATATTCAGCACAACTCGCAGCAGAAAAAAATTCAGGTGATCGAAAAACCATCCCCACACCGGGCTCATCACAAACCGGGCGAGATTGGGAACCACGCCGACGATCAATGCCACTTTTTCCACGGATAATCCGAGCCCGTGTCCGGGGTTCGCAAGATATTCCACCCGGATCGGGACCATCATCAGATTGCCGAAACCGAGCAACATCCATGAAATCAAGGTTCGACGGAACATCGGATCGCTCCTGGCAAATCTCAAAGACCGAAACGGATGCGTGCCTTCCAGTTCGTGCAGGGGAGAAGAGGGAGAGTGTATCAGTTTCCAGCCCGCCAGCGCAAAAGCCATGGCAAAAGCAACGAGCAACCATCGGAATCTTCCGATATCCACATCCAGGAAAGCTCCCGCCGCATAACTGAAAATTGCTGCCGAGGCGATGCGGATCATCACTGTCCGGGAGAAAAGCCGCCCGCGAAGGCTCTCCGGATAATTTTCATGGTAAAGATGTGTGAGCAACGGGATTGCCGCTGTGGACATGGTCATCGCAAGCACACTCCCCACGACAAACACCCCGATAAATGGGAAGATGGCCATCAAAAAAAACAAGCCGCAGCCAATGAATGCCAGCCGCCCCGCAGCGCGTGAAGTGGGCCAGCCCAGTCTGCTGACAACTCCCACCATCACGGGAGAAAGCATCAGTCCGAAGCTGCCGCCTCCTGCAACGAGGGCTTTGGCGATGGCCCCGGCATGAAACCATTTTACGGCGATCAAAAGAAGAAATGCGGTCCCGGCACTCTCCAGCACCCCCGCGGAAACCGCCCGCCAACGTTCATTGCGGTAGGTGATCCGCGTTCTCTCTTCTGCTACCATCCCTCCCCATTCTACATCAGCTGTGAAGCCGTCCAAGGGAGATTCGCCTCAAGTTCGACTCTATGCTATTCAAGTTCGCGAATGGCGGAAACGAAACAGCTGCTGGTCCTCAGCGATATTCATTTTGCGGGGCCGGCTGAAAAGGAGCGAGTGGATTTTGAACTTCAGCAGGTTCACAATCCAATGTCCCGCATGTTCATTCGTTTTTTCCGGAGAGTGGTCTGGTTGCGCGATCCATTCGGACATAATCACCTGCTGGACCAGTTGCTGGAGCGCGCTGGAGCGCCGGATATTGTCATCGCCAATGGCGATTACTCATGCGATTCAGCGTTTATCGGTGTGATGGATGATCCTTCGTTTCAAAGCGCCTCGCTTTGTATTGGCAAACTTCGCGAAAAATTTGGCGCACGCCTGCGATTGACCATCGGAGATCATGAAATCGGCAAGCAGAGCCTGGCAGGGAGGAGCGGAGGGTTTCGAATTGGGAGTTTGCAACGAGCGACCCATGAGCTTGGGCTTCAACCCACATGGTCGGTAAAGCTCGAATTTCATACATTGATCGGAGTTACTTCAAGTTTGCTCGCGTTGCCTGTATTTGAACCGGAAACGCTGCCAAATGAGCGTGATGCCTGGAAAGAATCAAGAAACGAACATATCAGAAAAGTGGCCGCATTGTTTGAAGACATTCCTCCCGGCCATCGCATTCTGCTTTTTTGCCATGATCCCAGCGCCCTGCCGTTCCTCGCGCAAATTCCCCAGGTCAGTGAACGCTTCTCACAAATCGAACGCACTGTAATTGGCCATCTTCACACACCGCTTGTTTTCCGCTTGAGCCGGGTTCTGGCAGGAATGCCGACGCTGACATTTTTGGGGAATGCCGTGCGAAGGATGAGTTCTGCATTAAACCGGGCAAGGGGCTGGAAACCGTTCAAGGTGGTCCTTTGCCCTTCCCTGGCGGGGTCGCAATTGCTCAAGGACGGGGGATTTTACCGTGTGCTGCTACACCAGAACGGGCGTGCGGAATTGATATTTGAACCACTTCGATGGGAGAACCCGGCCTGAGGATCAGCGCAAGGATGCCATGATCTGCTTCATGTGCGAGGACTTGTTCAGCACATAAAAATGAATTCCGGGAACCCCGCGCGCAATCAGTTCTTTCGCCTGCGCTACGCATTGCTTGACCCCGATGGCTTCCGCTTTGTCAGCATCATCTCCAGCCAATTCCAATTCAGCCATCAATCCCTTGGGCAGACAGGAACCGCAAAGGGATGTGATGCGCATGATTTGTTTGGCCGAGAGGACTGGTAACAGGCCCGGGATGATTGGCACATGCACTCCCAGCTTTTGCATGGAATCCTGAAATCTGAAGAAGAAGTCATTCTCGTAAAAAAGCTGGGTTACCACCCCGTCAGCGCCAGCCTCGACCTTTCGCTTCAAATTCAACATGTCGGTTTGAAGGTCCGGAGCTTCCACATGCTTTTCCGGGTATCCGGCCACCACGATGCCAAACCGAGTCCCGCCGCTGCTTTCACGATCACGAATGTGGCGAACGAGCTGGTCTGCATGGGAGTAACCATCAGCCGGTGGCACAAAAGCGGTTTGCCCCTGAGGAGGGTCCCCTCTCAAAGCCACGATGTTTTTGATCCCGGCTTTTTCAAAATCAGAAAGAATTTTGTCCAGGTCGCTCCGTGATGACCCGACACATGTGAGGTGGCAGGCTGTGGGCAAGCCATACTTGTCCTGGATCAACCGGGCAATTTCCAGCGTCCGTTCCTGGGTGGACCCAAAGGCCCCATATGTCACTGTCATGAAGTCCGGTTTCAGCGCCACTAATTCAGGCAGGATTTGCCGGAGATTATCGTAAGCGGCATCTGTTTTTGGAGGAAACACCTCGAAAGAAATGACGGGCTTTTTCGCTCTATAAAATTCGGCAAAGGTTTGTGCGCTCATGGATGATCCTCTGTCAAAGCTTCGACAGACGCCGCTTTGTTAACCGGAACCAGCTTTTTTGACCAGCCGAATCAATCCCCTGGAATGATGATTTAATCGAACGTCAAATCCACTTGCGATCTTTACTTGCCTCATTGAACAGCGATTAATCGAGGTATGAGCATTTCGCCACAGATCACGGCGCTGGTGCATACTCGCAACGAGGAAAATCAACTGGCCGGTTGTCTGGAGTCCCTCCAATGGGCGGACGAGCTGCTGGTGGCAGACATGGCGAGCACAGACCAGACCCGCTCAATTGCCGTGCGCTTCGGTGCTCGTGTCCTGGAAATGCCCGTTCTGCCAATCGTTGAAAAAGTCCGTAATCTCGCGCTGGCTCAATGCACTCACGATTGGGTCTTCATCCTCGACGCGGATGAACGCGCCACCCCGGCTTTGGCCAACGGATTGCGCAATGCCATTAAAAACAGCGAAGCGGCCGCCGCTTTTACTGTTCCGCGGAAAAATTATTTTCTCGGCACCTGGCTGGAGCATGGTTGCTGGCCTGACCCTCAGACCAGGCTCGTGCGAAAAGGGCTGGCAAGCTGGAGCGGCTTGATCCATGAGCATCCTGAAATTAAGGGTCCCATTCATCACCTCCCGCCAGACCCGGAAGCTGCAATAGAGCACACCGGTTATGTCCTTGACCTGGGAAAATTCCTGGAGAAGCAGCTTCGTTACAGCCGGCTGGACGCAGAACGTCTCAAGCAAAACGTTGCTCCACCAATCTGGCCCTGGCTGCTGCGACGCCCTGTTTCTGAATTTCTCGGCCGTTACTTTGCTTCCGGCGCCTGGCGTCACGGAATGCATGGCCTTGTCTGGAGTCTTTGTATGGGGCTTTACGAAGCGCAAGTGGCGATTAATTACTGGGACCTGCAACGCTCTTCCGCCCAATTAACAACTCCCAGTTCACTCAGGCGCAAGGTACGTTTCGAGGCCCTCCGCACCGCCATCAAATTTCTCCGCCCTTGAACCAGCCTGTTCCATTCACAAATCGCCCTCCCCTTTCTGCTGCCACGCGGAAAGTGGCTATTGCCTGTTGCGCCCCGTTTGGGACCGGCGGCCTGGGACGGCACCTGCAGGAAGTTGTCGAGTATTATCAACCCCAGGTTTCAACGGAATATTTCTGCCTGCGTCCTCTGTCCAGGGACCCGCATGGCCATTCCATTTCCCTGGCAGGTCTGCGCCTGCTGCAACGATGGTCTCCTCTGCGATTTTATCGAGAGTGGCAAATCTACTTTGAAAACAGGCTTTTTGATCGCGCGGTGGCTTCCCGTCAAATCGAGACCGACCTGCTCATTTGCTTCAATGGGCAGGCTCTCACAACCTTTCGCCACGCCCGGGCCTCTGCAAGGATTCTTGCCGCGGCCAATTCTCACTTCAACCTGACTGCCCGAAAAATGCGGCAGGCATTTCATGATCATCCGATTGAGCCGATCGGCTACTTGCGTGGAATGCATCAACGATTTCTTGCTGAATATGAACTTGCCTCCGGGATTTACTATTCCAGCAACTACACCAGGGAAAGCTTTGTTCAGGAGGGCATTTCTCCCGGCAAGCTCACCCGTTTTGACCTCACGCCTGCAAGCCGTTTTGTGCCGCCAAACCGCAGGGAAAAGGAGGATATATTTCGAGTCGTTTACGTCGGAAGCTTGAGTGTCACTAAAGGGGTGCAGGTTTTGATCAGGGCGTTCCAATCGTTTCAGACTTCCCCCGCTGAATTGCTTTTGATTGGCGGCTCAGGCACTCGCCAGATGAATCGTTTCCTGCAGCAAGCCGTTCGGTCCGATCCCCGAATTCAGATCCGGCCCGGCGATCCATTACCTTGTTTGCAGCAGGCCGATGTCTGCGTACATCCGAGTTATAATGATGGGCTTGCATATGCCGGTCTCGAAGCGCTCGCCTGCGGGGTGCCTGTGATCGCTTCAGGGGACACCGGGATGAAAGAGTTAATCCGCCCCGGGATAAATGGTTGGATTGTTCCCACTGGCGACTCTGCTGCGATTTTGGAAAAATTGATCGAAGTGCACCAACATCCGCTCGCCGCCACCTATCCCCTTTTACCCTCCAGATGCGCCTCCTCATCGTAAACCGTGAATCGCGCCTACTCGGTGGCATCGAAGGATATCTCTCCAACCTGCTGCCTGCCTTGCGAGCAAGCGGTCATGAACTCGCTTTAATCCATGAGAACGAAGGCCCGGGCGAATTGAATTCCCTGGTTTCACATTCCTGGTCTTTGACTGACAGGAATTGGGAGGAGAAAGCCCATTCCTGGTCCCCCACCATGGTTCATTGCCACGGTGTCAGTTCACCCCGGTATCTCGTTCGACTGTTCCCCCTCGCACCGTCGCTTTATTTCGCGCATGATTATCGGGCCACTTGCATCAGTGGCCTGAAAACCTGGCAATCCCAGGGACATGCCTGTTCCCGCCCTTTGGGTCGCGGTTGTCTTGCTCATTTTTTTCCGAAACGTTGCGGGGGGTTGAATCCTTTGACGATGCTTCATGATTATCAGAATGCCTGGTCCCAGCTTCAAGCCATCCGGTCTTTTTCAAGAATCGTTACTTTTTCAGGGCATTTGACCCGTGAATATTTAAATCATGGCTTTCCAAGAGGACAGATCGTTCACCTGAAACCTTTTGTGATGCAAGCGGCCCGATCATCTACCAGTTTTCTCCCAAGGAACGACCATGTTCGCCTGCTTTTTCTTGGGCGCATGGATCATCTCAAGGGAGGTGGTTTGCTGCTCGAATCATTACCCGCCATTCAACATCAACTGGATCGCCCTTTATTACTGACCTTCGCAGGCGATGGTCCCTGCCGGAAACAATGGATGGATCAGGCGCGCCAGATCACTTCACCCCTGATTACCATTCAATTCATTGGATGGGTTAATCCCTTGGAACGTGAAAAACTATTTCTCGAAACTGATCTCCTGGTAATGCCAGGCATCTGGCCGGAACCGTTCGGTCTGGTCGGACTTGAAGCCGCCGCTTTCGGCGTTCCGGCCGCAGCATTTGATGTCGGCGGAATTTCAGAATGGCTCGATGAAGGTGTGAACGGGCATTTGGCCTCTTCGAATCCGCCTTCCCCCTCCCATTTTGCAGAAGCCGTGGCACGTTGCTGCGCTTCTCGTGCGTATTTGCATCAACTCAGAGCGGGGGCTTTTCAAACAGCACGAAAATTCACTCTCGAGCACCACATCAACGCTCTCGAACAACTATTTTCAGATTTGGTACCCGGTTAATAATTGAATGCGAATCCTGCATCTTCATAGTGGGAATTTGTTTGGGGGGATTGAACGCATCCTTCTTACATTGCCGCTCCACTCCCACGGACTGGAGCACCACTTCGCTCTCTGCTGGGAAGCTCAACTTGCCGGGGACTTGCAATCCCGTGGCGCTCCGGTCCATCGATTAAAGCCTGCGCAACTGCGCAATCCTCTCTCAGTATGGCGAACCCGGCAATCACTTCGCACTCTGCTTTCCACCCTTCAGCCTGACGCGCTGATTGTTCATTCCTTTTGGTCACTCGCCCTTTTTGGAGCAATTGCCAAACGCAGCAGGCTCCCTCTCATTTTTTGGATGCATATCCCTTTTGTAAAGAAAACGTTGATCCATCATCTTGGCCAGCGCCACAAACCAGATCTTGTATTGGCCGTCAGCCAGGAAACAGTTGCATCTGTCCCGAAGATTTTCCGCGACGTTCGAACCGAACTCTTTTATGCCCCGGTTGCGCGGCCCTCGTTGAACCGCGCAGAAACGCGCGCCCGCCTCCGCCGGGAACTCTCCACCCCGGAAGAAACCAATGTGATTCTACAGGCCAGTCGAATGGAACCGTGGAAAGGTCATGAGCAACTGCTTCAAGCCCTTGCCGATCTCAAGAGTTCAAAACCGTGGGTAGCCTGGATCGCGGGAGGACCTGCCACAGACCAGGAGCGTCAGTATTTCCAGTATCTTGGCGCTCTTTGCGTTAAACACGGTCTCGGGGAACGGGTCCGGTTCCTGGGGCACCGTTCAGATATTGCCTCCCTGATGACCGCTGCCGACCTCTTTTGCCAACCGAATATAGCCGGAGAAGGATTCAGTATTGTTTTTGTTGAAGCAGCACTCGCTTCTCTTCCAATCATTACCTCACGGATTGGCGGAGCACTGGAATTATTGGATGAACATAATGCCATGTTGGTTCCATCCGGTGATCTCCCAGCGTTAAGGAGTGCAATCAAGGAGTTATTGGAGGATTCCGTTCGCCGTCAGCGGCTGGGTCAGGCCGGATACCAACGCGCAATTCAACTGTGTGACCCTGAACGTCAATTGCGACAACTCGCACGGATAGTGAAAAGCCTTAAATGCTAATGTGGAACGACTTACATAAGAATAACGAGCAAAATAAAACGGCCCCTTGCGGGGCCGTTTTACGTAAGGCGCATTGCACGACTTACAGAATCATTCGCTAAAGGCAATAAGAAGAATGATTGTCGTTTAAGACGGTTCAACGGTAAGAAAAAGTCACACGACTGTAAAGAAAAATTTTAAGAATTTTTCACCCATTACCCCACTGAAAACTTAGCATAATTCGGGCCAGCTTTCACCCCCGAATCGCCCACTTTCAGTTATCCACTTGAGGCTGGCGCTCCGATTATGCTGCCTTAAATTGAATGGCATGATTCCCAAGGATCAGAGCAATGGCAGTTTTGAAGTTAATCCTTTTGCTGCATTAAGCAGTGAAGGATTGCCGCCTGGTCCTGTGGACAGTTCGCCACAGGAACTCGCATCTGACCGTCCCCGGAAAAATCGAGGCCGAGTTGACATTGTGCGGCAGAAAGCTGGCCGGGGAGGAAAAACAGTGACCGTGGTGAAAAATTTTATGGGCATTGGTCTTCCAGAAAAGGAAAAGCTCGCCCGGGAGATGCAAAAGAGCTGCGGAACAGGCGGTACAGTGAAGGATGGCCAGATCGAAATCCAGGGGGATAAACGGGCTGAAGTAGCCAAAATACTTGAGGCTGCGGGTTTTCGCCCGGTTTTCGCTGGAGGTTAATGGAATTGTTAATTCCGTAGTTTGATTCGCAGAAGCTTCCAGCCGGAAATTGTGCTGCGATATTCGTGCGTGCCTGGAGGTAAAGGGACAGTCCAGCGCTCTCCTTTTTCCAGGCGCTTGAGCACCTGCAATAATTGCACCACCCCCTCCTCCGTGGCCTTGCAGAATAATTGTGGAAACCGTTCATCGCCCTGTTGCTTTATCGGCGCATAAGCCAGCACACGACCTGTATCGATACCCTCATCGACTTCATGAATGGTGGCCCCGAGCCATTCCGGCTTCCCCTCGTAAAGCCCCCAGTAGATCGAACTCATTCCTTTGATCAGCGGAGCGATCCCGTGATGCATGTTGAGGGTGGCGATTTTGGCTAATTGAAAAATTTGTGGGCGCAAAATTCCTGCCCCGCTTTGCAGGATGATATCAGATGACAACGAACGAATGGTTTCAACGGCATCTGGGCCATTGATCGAATGCACCGTTGCGCTCGGAGTTTTTTCAAGATCGCATTGTGGTCGGGCCAGGGCATTGAGGCAGAGATTCAACTCCGCCCGGTCTTTTTTCAGGAAATGGGACGCAAGCGGGTATGAGGAGAGTACCTCAAGGGATTGCAGGAGACCCAGCTTCCGGAATTTTTTGAAATGGCGGGAAAGTTTTCCTGTCCGTTTCGGAATGGCGGCTACAATATGATGATCCGGATAATGCGCGGCAACATGGGCGTAAATGTAATTGAAGAGCGGGTCCTGCTGATAGGATCGGTTTGTATAAAAAACAATGCGCATGACTAGCCAAGCTTTAGTCCCAGTTTCCTGAGGAAAAGCCCATACGTCACCTTGAATCCAAGTAAATCGGTCGAGGCTGAGTAGATCCCCAGCCGTTCAATTTCCATCGCAGGAACTTTTCCAATCGAAGGTTGGACAGCATGGCCCGTGTGAAAACCGAGCTTGACGCTTGTTTCAAGTATCTGCTGGTTGTAATCCCCAATCGGGTAGGAAATAATATCGCAAGGCTTTCCCGTATGTTTTTCCAGCCAGATTTTGTTCCGAAGAATTTGCTCCTCAGCTACCCGCAGGTCGCATTGGGTGAGATAAGGATGATCATGGGTATGATTACCGACGGTGAAAAGCGGATCTGAAGCAAGCTCGCCCACCTGTTCCGGAGTCATGCCCTCAAAAAAATCATCCAAGGTGCTTTGCGGAATAAAATCTCCCAGCTTCGGCAGTTGCTGGTCAATCGCTTCGTACATGGCCGCAGGATGAGGCTTTAGTTCGACCAGGTGTTTCCAAAGACGAGCCATCGTCTCGCGCCGCTTTTCCGGACGCATTTCCCAAAATTCACCCTGATAATTGAAGCCATTGCCCGTGAAGTAACGTTCCAATCCGCGCAGATAATGGAACCAAAGATATTTCCCCCTCTCGCAATGCCTTGAACTGATGAAAAAAAGCGCCGGGACTCGCTCTTTTTTCAAAATGGGAGCAACCACTTCAGCGTTATTTTTGAACCCGTCATCGAAGGTCAACATCACCCGTGTTCGTCCTGACTTTCTGGTGCCGACATCACCCGGCGCAACAAGCTCAAAATTTTTTTGAAGAAATTTTACATGCTCTTCAAACGATTTCGCTTCCACCCCTCCCGGTCGCGACCGGGGCACCTCATGATAGAGGAGCACTATCGGCACCTCTGGAGTTGCCAATCGCGCTCCCGGAAAACGCCAGGCAATTCTGCAGAGGGGCAGAGCTAACTTTTTTAACATGAATTACCTGGGCAATGACACCTGGCTCGGGCTTTGTAAATAAGCGATCAGGTCAATGACTTCCTGTTCAGTCAATGGATCAAGCAATCCTTCAGGCATCAAGGACAATGATGAGTTTTGCCGCGAAGTGATGTCGTTCCTGGGCAGGGTAACCACATTATCCTGAGTCTGGATCGTGACAGTACTTTCATTCTCGCGCAGAACAATCCCCGAGATCAATCGATCATCGGCTGTCTCAAAGTAGGTGGCCTTGTAAATGTCCCAAACGACCGCGTTCGGATCGACGATATTCTCCAGCAGATAATCCAGGCTGGAACGCTGCGAACCGGTTAATTCAGGAGCGAGTTTTCCTCCCACTCCAAAAAGGGTGTGACAGGCAGCGCAGGTTTTTTCAAACAATTGCCTTCCATGTCGCAGGTCTGCCTGCTGAAGCAATCCTGGCTGAAGCATTTTTTTATAAGCCTCCACCTGGGCGGCTTTTTCTTCACCTACCCTTCGGACCTCGCCAACCACATCTTTCAGTAAACCAGTGATTTTTTCATCCTTGTGGGCAAGAATCTGTCTCGCATTAAAGGGAGAAACATCCCTCACTGGAATGGTTCCGCTCTTCATCGCCATCAGCAATGGCTCCGCATAGCGAGGACGGGTTGAGAGGGTGTTGATTGCCTGGATTTTTTCTTCGGTGTTGAAGGTGGAATAATTTGTGAGAAGCAGTTCCGGGGTACGAGGATCCTCTACTGCGGCCAATCCGCGAATGACCGAGGCACGAATATTTTTATCCTCGAACGCAGAACGCAGCAACTCGATCACCCCTTCAGGCCGCGCAGAGATCAATGCGTCAATGGATTGCTGTTTTTCCTTCAGCGTGCCCCGCCCATCAATGATCCGAGCCCGCATCTCCTTCAATGCCGCTGGGCGATTGAAGATCAACCCCAGGCCCAGCGCCTGCTCCCTCGTTTCTGCATGGCCATGCCTGAGCAATTGACCTTCTACATCTTCCCACCCAACTGGGGCGGTGATGTTTCTGCGCCCATTGAGTGCATCGTAAAGTCCGCGAACCAGTTCAACCTCTGTCGCAGGATTTCGCAGCTTGAGCGCGGTGATGATCGGGGCGAATTGTTCGCGCAGGGCCAGTCGTTGGGCAATATACCGGATGACCTGCGGAATTCGCGCGGCCAGCAGAAGCGGTTCGACCAGCGTTGCTTCATTCGAAATCATCGGCTCAATCCCATACCAGATCATTGAGGGAAGGTTCGGGTCAGCAGCATCTCCAGCATGTTTCACCAGGCCAGTCGCGATGGGAGACCCTTCCTTTAACCCCAGTTTTTGCAATGCCGAGGCGAGATATAACCGAACGACCGGCGACCGATCTGATTCGGCCATTTCAGCGAACTGTTTCAAAAGCTCTGGAGTCGCTCCATTTTCGATGCTTAACTGAACCGCCCAGGCCCGAACATATTCCGCTGGAGATTTCAACGCCTGTTCCGCAAATGTCGAGTCAAGTCCACCGATGGTATGGAGTGCCCACAAAAAACGAAGCTGACGTCGGGCATCATTGTCCGTTCGCATCAATTCCTTGAGAGCGTCCGCTGCTCCCGGTTTCAACGCTCCGCTGGCAAAGCGTTTTTGAAGCTCAAGCCGCGATGCCGTGACCAGCCACTCATTCTTCTCCAGCTGAAGCTTGATCAGTTCATTGTCCGTCATTGCTCCCACATTTCGAGACACGGCTTTCGGCTGACCATGGAAAATCTTGTAAATTCGCCCATTCTCACGATGAATATCCACGTAATCATGGCATTCACCCGCGTCACTCCAGTCACACATGAAAACCGATCCGTCCGGGGCGGCTGCAAGCGCCACTCCCCGGAACCAGTCATCATTGGCCTTTAAAAAATCGGGGCGATGCCTCGCTGAAAATCCAGACCCGTTCCGGATCAATTGGTCATTGTTAATCCGGTGCCCATGAATGTTGAGGGTGAAAAAGTGACCCCGGTAGCGGTCCGGCCAATTATCTCCCAGGTAAATCAAAGCGCCTGAATGGGCATGCCCCCCGCCAGCCGAATCATTTTGAGAATGTTCCGCCCCTTCAGTTTTCCAAAACCCGCCTGCCCAATGAATGTGGTCGGCGCAGCTTGGAATCAGATGGAAGGATAACGGGTTCGCATCCTGACCGTACATCCTCTCATACCGTCCGCCGGGGACCATGTGGAAAAGATGCTTGATGACACAATTGGCAACAAAAGCCTGTCCATTTTCATCGAATGCAACGCCCCAGGGATTGGTGGAACCGCGCGCGACAACTTCAAATTTTCTTTTAACTGGGTGATACCGCCAGACACCGCAACTGACTGCCACTCGCTCCGCATCTGAAGCACCCGGTTTACCGACTTTTGAGGTGTCCAGGATGCCGTTGGAACCGTAGAGCCAGCCGTCAGGACCCCAGGCAAGTCCATTAAAAACATTATGCTTGGCTGTAATGCTCCAGCCGTCCAGCAATGCTTCCGGAGGACCATCCGGCAAATCATCGCCATTTTTGTCCGCAACAAAAATCAGCTCGGGACTGGAGCAAAGGAAAACACCATCAAAACCAAATGCAATCCCGGTGAGGTTTCGTCCATTTTCCAGAAACACTTTGCGTGTATCGAATTTACCATCATTGTTTTTGTCTTCAAAAATCAGGACCCGGTCCCCTCCTGTTTGATTCGTGGTCCATTGCGGATAACTGAGACATTCGACCACCCAAAGCCTTCCCCGAGGATCAAAAGCCATGGCAATTGGTTGGACAATATCTGGTTCTCCTGCAAATAACGTCACCCGAAATCCTTCCGGATAATTCATCCGGCCAGCCGCTTCACTCAATGGCACAGGAGCACTCGCTTCTTCTGCTGCCGAAACCGTCCTGCTTGAAAATAACAGGAAAATTCCCGATGCAAAAATTAACCAAACCCGACATGCGAGAGATGGATTCATGGATTAATTGTAACGAAAAGATCGTTTCCGCCAAATAAAACGCGCTACGTTTTCTTCAACCATTCGATCAATGCCGGGCTACTCATCAGTTGCTCTTCACGAGTTGCCAGATTCTTGACTTTAATCTGGCTGCCGACCACCTCGGCTAAAGCTTTTGCGCCAAGCTCTATCGCTCGTTTCAATTGTTTGTCATATTTTGCGGGGGTGAAGGAGTAATCGGTGGAAATGCCACCCTGGCGCAACTGCTGCACAAATGAAAGTGATGTGGCCCTTACGGTTTCATCTGTAATGGCAAAATAAACTTCAATTCCGCTTTGAAATCGTGGAATCAACTCCCGTTTTTTCAATAATTCCGCGAGAACAACATCCCCCATTCCAAACCCAAGCCCGGCCAGCTTGACCTTCTCTCCCGAAATGAGGCCGACAAGGTTGTCGTAACGCCCCCCTCCAGCAATGGCCCGGAATTCCCCCTTCCGGTCGAATGCTTCAAAAACCACCCCGGTATAATAAGCCAGGCCGCGAATCACGTTATAATCGATCCGCACATAATTCCCCAAACCGCGCGCGGTCAGGTCTGCAATGACCGCCGCCAGTTCTTCGGTGGGTGTGGCTGCATTGATAAATTCAACGACCTGTTCTCTTTTAAATCCCACCGCAGCAAATTTTTTTTCACTTTCCTCAGCTGAATCCCGCTCGATTTTGTCAACTGCCTGGTAAAAGGCATACTCATTGGAGTTTTCAGAGCTATGTTTGGCGAAAAAATCGCGCCAGGCATTGCGACTGCTTAAACGAATCACGAAATCTTCCTCCGTCAGGCCAAATGCCCGCAAGCTGTCAATCAACAGCGCTACCAGCTCTCCATCCGCGGAGGTGCCACTTTCACCAAAAATGTCCGCGTTGAACTGAAAATGTTCCCTGAGACGGCCCTTCTGTTGCCTCTCGTAACGAAATAATTGGGGAATCGCAAACCACTTGATCGGCTTCTTGTACTGCCGTTCTGTGCTGGCAACCATTCGCGCCAGAGTTGGGGTCATCTCCGGGCGCAACGCCACGGCGCGTTCCCCCTTGTCGATGAAATTATATAACTGACCAACGATCTCCTCACCGCTCTTGGTGGTGAAAAGCTCAAGGGATTCCAATGGAGGCCCATCATATTCGCGGAATCCGTAACGTTTCGCCACAGATCGCCAGGTGCTGAATATATAAGTACGCAAATCCGCGCTCCAGGCTTCCGGATATGGAAGTGGTTCGGGATAAAAATCTCTAAAGCCGGGCAAACGTTCCATGATGACCAGTGAAGTATTGGAGGAGGGGGGAGGGCAAAGTCAAAAGTTATCCTTATCCATGAAGCTTATTGAGTTGAGAAATTGAAGTGTGGAGGGACGGAATGATCCAGTTCAAGATGGCCGGCCGGAGAGACATTTTGACCCACAAAAGAGCCCAGGAATGAGTTTGATTCATGGAACGCAATCGCAAAACTGGAGATAATAGGAAAAAAAAGATTGCTGCCTATCAGGGTTTTTCCTAATTTTCGCACGAAATGCACCGTCTGGTGTATGAGCCAACCTGGCGGTTGTCTCTGCATTAAACGAAACAAACAAAACACTGCAGGAGGAACCTGGAATGAAGTTTAATAAATGGACGCTGGCTTTAGCTGGTGTCGGTTTGGTAAGCCTGGCCTCAACGGCCCAGGCAGCAGAAGAGCAGAGTCAAGTGATGACTGCTCTCTCATCAACCACGTTGAGTGGTTATGTGGATACCTCGGCGATCTGGAAGATCGACGGGCCGAACGGCGCTCTTTTTGGCCGTTCATTTGATGGTGGTGATAAAGTTGACGGCTTTAACTTGCACGCTGTGAAGCTGATGCTTGAAAAGCCGCTTGATGAAGGCCAATGGTCTGCCGGTTACAAGGCTGACTTTATCTTTGGGCCTGACGCAAACTGGTACGGCACCCGCCTGAACGGCACTGCTGGTGCCACCTTTGCTGATGATGTGGCAGTCAAACAGGCTTATGTCGCCCTGCGCGCTCCTGTTGGCAACGGCCTCGACATCAAAATGGGTGTTTGGGACACGATCATCGGTTACGAGGTTTTTGAAACCGGCAATAACCCGAACTTCAGCCGCTCTTACGGATTTGCCCTGGAGCCAACTCACCACACAGGCGTGCTCCTGAGCTACCATGTCAACGACATGATCAGCGTCAGCGCTGGCGTTGCCAATGAATGGACTGGCGGCATCAACACCCGCGGTAGTTCAGACGCTTCAAAGACTTACCTCGGTTCGCTCACTTTGACCCTGCCAGAATCGGCCGGTTTGTTTGCCGGGTCTGCGATTTACCTTGGTGTTGTCGATGGCGAAGTCACTGGAACAGCGAAGGATGTCACCAGCTATTACCTGGGAACCACCCTTTCGACCGGTGTTGAAGGCCTCTCTGTCGGAGCTGCTTTTGACTTCCGCGACGACGGTGCGGCAATTGTCACTGCCGGTTATGCTCCAACAGTGGCTTTGGCTGCTGATAACGAAGCATGGGCCGCTGCGCTTTATGTTTCCTTCCAGGCATCTGAGAAGTTGAAGCTGAACGCACGTGGTGAATACACCAAGGGAGATGACGGCACCTACTACGATGCAGGTACCATCGCCCTGGCTGATAAGGATAATGAACTCGGAGCTGTGACCCTGACTGCTGATTACAGCCTCTGGGCCAATGTGATCACCCGCGCTGAAGCACGCTGGGATCATATGTTCTCCGGCCCTGGCCAGTTCGGTGGCACTGACGCGGACCGCGATGCGCTGACTCTGGCAGCGAACGTGATCTACAAGTTCTAATCGACTTGAATCTCAAAACCCTCCTGCTCCCGGCAGGAGGGTTTTTTATTTTAAACTCTTAAAAATTTTCCTTAAGCTTTTCTGCATTCCATCCGATGAGTAGATGTCCTGTCAGGACATTGCATGAGAGCCGCCAACCTCAGTCCCATCATTTGTCTTATTCTCGGAATTGGATTTCTCGTTGTCAGTGGGATTGTTGAGCGAATGAGCGGCCAGGACATGGCCAGTAATCGAAGCTTCGTCCTTGGTGTGATGTTCATCGTGATTGCTGGCCTGGAATGGGACCGCGCCAAGCTCTTTCGCCGTGTTAGCGATTTGGAGAAGGAATTGGCGAAAACCAAACGGCAGCAGGCAATTAAAGAGGAAATTGATCACCGCGAACGGTCGAGCAGGGAGGTTATTTCCCTTTCGCAATAGCCGCAAATCAGTTCGCTGCCTACTCAAGCTTGCCACAACCGCCCACTCCGCCTACAAACAGGCATGAACCGGCGCACATTTCTTCAAATCAGCGCGGCTGGCGTTGCCATGTCCGCAATTAAAAATGGATACGCAGCAGAACTTCTTGACCAAAAACCGAAACGGGTGGGTCTGATCGGAACCGGATGGTACGGGAAAGCGGATCTGTTTCGCATGCTTCAAGTCGCCCCTGTTGAAGTCGTTTCCCTATGTGATGTGGATAAGAACATGCTCAGCGAAGCCGCTGACATGGTCGCCGCCCGCCAATTGTCAAAAAAACGTCCCCGCACTTATGGCGATTACCGCCAGATGTTAAAGGAAAAGGATTTGGATATTGTCATGATTGGCACCCCTGACCATTGGCATGCCTTGCCCATGATCGAAGCTGTTAAATCAGGGGCCGATGTTTATGTGGAAAAGCCGGTTGGGGTGGATGTGATTGAAGGACAGGCGATGCTTGCCGCCGCCCGCAAATATAACAAAGTCGTCCAGGTAAACACCCAGCGTCGCAGCACACCGCACCTGATCGAAGCACGTGACCGCTTTATTCGGGAAGGCGCTCTCGGGAAAATCGGGCATGTGGAGATTTACTGTTACTACCATATGCGTGCAGGCGAAAATCCTCCGGACATCCAACCGCCTGATTACCTGGATTATGAAATGTGGACGGGACCAGCACCGATGAGACCCTTCAATAAAATCGTTCATCCTCGCGGCTGGCGGGCGTTCATGGAATATGGAAACGGCATTCTTGGGGACATGTGCATCCACATGCTTGATATGGTGCGCTGGATGATGGAACTGGGCTGGCCAAAGCGGATCAGTTCCACCGGTGGCATCCTTGTACAAAAACAAAGCAAGGCAAACATTACCGACACCCAGGGGGCGGTTTTCGATTATGGCGACCTGCAAGTGGTCTGGCAGCACCGCAGCTACGGGGCTCCTGCTGATCCCAAATACCCATGGGGCGCCACTTTCTATGGAGAAAAAGGGACATTAAAGGTCAGTGTTAATGGGTATGACTTTATTCCCAACAATGGTCAGCCAGTGCATGCAGACGTGAAAATGGAATTGGAAGAATATCCAATCGATAAAGTCGAGAAAGATCTGGAGAAACACGTTGCCCCTGCCCTGCGGCGTCATATCAAGGATTTTCTCACCGCGGTCGAGAAACGAAGCAAACCGGTCGCAGATATCGAGCAAGGTTACATCTCCAGCACCGCTTGTATTTTGGCGAACCTGGCGCTGGAACTCGGCCGCACGCTCGAATGGGACCCTGTAAAGGGCCGTGTGGTGGGCGATGAAGAAGCCAACAAGCGACTGGCACGCCCGTACCGCGCTCCATGGACACATCCAGATCCGGCCACCGTTTAATTTTTATTCCCAGAACGGTTCCAGCACCGAGTGCTTTCCCGCAAAGTAACTTTGCGCGATCGCCTGGGTGATGAACTCTTTTCCCAACTGGACTGCGTATGGAATTTTGCATCCAAGCGCAATATAACCAGTGATCGCAGCCGAATAGGTGCAGCCGGTGCCATGAGTGGAAACTCCCTTGATCCGGACGGAATCCAGTAACAACTCCTCGCGGCCATCGTAAAAAATATCGATTGCCTGCCGAATCCCTTTCAGATGTCCCCCTTTGATCAAGGCAGCACAGCCAAACAGATCATGTAATTCACGCGCGGCAATCCGCATTCCTTCCACATCGACAATGCTTCGGCCAAGGAGCATCTCAGTTTCATCCAGGTTTGGCGTGACCAGTGCGGCCCTCGGCAACAATGTGTCGCGAAACGCCTGGATCGCGGCGGGTTGAAGCAGTTTCGCTCCGCTGGTCGCGACCATCACTGGATCAATAATCAAAGGAATTTGCCGCCGTTTTTGCTCCCAAAAAAATTTCGCAATCACCTCGATAATTTCCACCGAGTAGAGCATTCCGGTTTTCACCGCAAGAGGTGGCAATTCGGCAAAGAGAGCTTTCAGCTGACCCTGAATTATAGAACCGCTGGCGGCCTCCACTGCCAGGACTTCCTTCGGATTCTGCGCGGTCAAACAGGTGATGACGCTGGTTCCGTGAACCGCGAGAGCCGCGAATGTTTTCAGGTCCGCCTGGATACCTGCTCCACCGCCGCTGTCCGAACCAGCGATGGTCAAGGCAATCGGTTTTCTTGAGCGACGATCGCTCATTTGCTGGTGGCAAGAAATTCGATCAAGTTTCGCAATTCCTGTTTGGTCAGGAGCGAACCCAATCCTTCCGGCATTCCGGACAAGCCACGTTCACGACCTGTGACATCCGTTTTCTTTAAAGTGACAATTCCATCCTCAGGCGAATTCAAGACGAGTTCCTGGTCATTTTCACTTTTGATCACGCCGGCGTAGGCAATGCCGCTCTTGGTCGTGACGATGACGCTCTCATATCCAGGGGCAATATGCTTGTTTGGGTAGACAATCGCCTCCAGGATATATTGGCGGTTTTGTTTTTGGCCAAGCCCGGTCAGTTCCGGCCCCACCTCACCGCCTTCACCGTTGATTTTATGGCAGCGGAGGCAGGCTGCATCAGCCCGTTCGTGAAATATTTTTTTTCCTTCGGCAGCATTCCCCCCCACGAGTGAAGCTTGAAACTCTTTCAATTCGTCCGAAGCGGGGAGGGTTGCCTCATACTCCTGCAATTTGCTTTTCACAATCGCGGAACTTCGCTTTGCAACCGCCTCGATCAGATCCAGCACGATCTCCTGCGGCACCTCACCTTTCTTCAATTTTTCCATCCATTTCAGGAGCAGCTCATCAGCGCTGTTTCCTTCGATGTTCGCCAGGGCGGCGAAAGCACTTTGCTTTTCGCCAGCAGAACCGCTTTCAAGAATTGATGCCAATTGGCCAATTGCCCCGGTCGGCTTTGCGTTTGCCCCAAGCTTGATCGCCTCGCGCCGAACTTCCTCACTGTTATCGTTTTGGGCAGCATCCAGCGCCGCCGCCAGCTGATCATGATTCAACTCAGCCAGCGCACGCAGCGATTCCACCCGGACCACCGCAGAACTGCCGCTGGATTGCACGAGCTTTGCGAGATCTCCTCCGGAGGAGTTAATCCCAAGCTGGGCAATAGCCCTGGCCGCCGCACGTTGGACTGATTCCGGCGCGGTTGACAGAATGGTGGCAAGGCGCGGTTCAATAGCCTTGACCGCATCCTGCTGTTTTCGCGGCCCCACCACCGGGCGCCAGAGGCCGGTAACCCTGTCACGCCCTGAAGGCTGCTCCCAATTTCCGAGCGCGCGCAATGCCTCTGCGCGAAATGCCTCCGGCACACCGGGGTCTGCGGCGATGCTTCCCAAATGCTCGGCGGTTTGCTGGATTCCCACCCGCAAATTGGCGTTTACAATTCGTCTTCCCAATTCAGGAGCCACTTCTGAATTGCGGAGATTGCTCGTTAATCCAGCCAGATCAAGCATTGCACCACTGATTGGCACGTCATTGATCGCTCTGGCTGCTTCTGTCACGATCAACGGTGAGCTGTCTTTCAGGAACACCCCCACCTCCGCTCGTTGTAAACGGCGCAATGCCAGAAGAATTCCCATGCGAACAGCCGAAGATTCATCCTTTGCCCGGGCAAGGAGCGCTTCTGTGTTTCCAATGCCGGTCAATGCCATGACTGCCGCATGGCGGATGTAAACGTCCTTGTCGTTATTCTCTCGCAGGAGTTCGACCACTGCATCAAATGCTTTTTCGGAACGAAGCTTGCCCAGGCCGATTGCTGCGAAAAATCGGGGACGCGGTTCCGGGTCTTTTAATAAGGAAATGAATGTTTCCTCCGCACCTTTTAACTTGAGATCAGCGAGGACTTTCGCTGCCTGGGAACGGACTTCCGCATCCTTGTCCCGCGTTCCATCAAGCAGCGCCTTGATCACCAACGATGCCTGCTCCCGTCCAATTTGTCCCAGCCCCCATAGCGAATGAATTTTCGCAAGCTGCGATCCATTTTGCGTAGTCTTGATGAACGCCTCCAAGCCTTTCCTGCCCCGGAAAGACAGTTCAAACTGGGCTTCCTGACGGACACGCATGTCCGCATGATTCAACAATCTGGACAGATCGCCGATGCTCTTCTTGCGAAAATCACTTTGCAGTAATTTCCTGGTCTCTATGACAATTGCCGCAGCAGCAGTATCCGGGTTGTAGACGCGATAGACTCTCCCTTTCCCGGTTTTACCCCAGCCTTGCACCCAATCAGTAAAGTAAACGCCGCCGTCCAATCCAAAATCAACATCGGTCGGGAGCGCTTCCCAAACAAAATTTTCCCGATTTGCCAGCCGGAAGGTTGCCCCTGCAGGCTCAACTTTGAATGAATGAATACCGCTTCCCCTGCTGCCTTTAAAATCCACCAGGAAAAAATGACCGGCATACTTCTCGGGAAGTCCGGTACCTGGATAATACGTCAAACCGCTGGGACCATCGCTGACATTTGCAATCGGCGGAAGAAGGTAGGCAGCTTGCCCATCCCATTTCGGATGCCACAGCTTTTCAGCGTTCCAGGGTCCTCGAGCATTTGGCGATTCAATGAATTGATATCCAATCCGCCATCCACTATCCCCCCCTTCAACAAGGTAAACCCAACGGGCGCGGTCGCCACCGTCTGAATTATTGTCTCCAGTGAAAAGATTGCCGTACTGATCAAAAATGATTTCCTGCGGATTTCGCAAGCCAAAGGCGAACAGTTCCAGATCACTTCCATCACGATTGCAGCGGTAAACCGCGCCGCTGTCCGGGTCACCGACACGAGTCCCGTGACCAACATCAACGCTGGTGCCGCGATCACCGATGCTAAAATAAAGCTTCCCGTCCGGTCCAAGGCGAAGCCCATGCAGGTCATGTCCCAAAAAGCCAACCCTTACACCAAATCCGTGATGCAACGATTTTCTGAATTCAGCCACCCCATTCTGATCACTATCCTTTAAGAGCCAGAGATCAGGAATATTTGCATACCATGTTTCCCCTCTCCATGAGAGCACTCCCGACCCAATGCCTGAGAGCGGATCGTAAAACCCATCGGCAAATACTGTCGAATGATCGATTTTTCCGTCACCGTCCCGGTCCTCCAACAGTTTGATGCGATCAGATTGCTTGCTGTAATTTGGAAAGTGGGAACCTTCATGTCGGCGCAACATCGCCAGCCGATCATCCACCGTCCTCGAAGCCAAATCTTCATCCAGCCAATTATTGTGACCGCGAATATCCGTCACCCCTGCACCGTGGCGGAATGTTTCCGCTACAAAAATTTTGCCGGAATGATCGATGTAAAAGGCAACTGGGTTCGCAAGATGCGGTTCCGCTGCGATCAGTTCCGCTTTGAACCCGCTTGGAAGCTGAAGTCCTTTGATGGCCAATTCCCCTTCCCCGGAAGCTTCAGCCACCATCGGAGCATCAGGCCTCGAATTACCAGGTTCAGCCGCACTGGCTTTATTAAAACAGGGTGCCGTTAACAACAACACACCCACCGCTCGGGTGCATAACATCAATTCACGCTTCAACATTACATCTGCATATTAAGAAGAGATTTCAGGGTGCGCAATTTGAATGGTTGGAAACGACTCTGCCAGGGAGAGCACACTGCGTAAGATGCACAGTTTTTGTGAAAACCCACTTAAAACAGTATGAGAGAAATCATGCCATCATCCACATCAGGCACTCTCCTTATCAAGTTTGGGGGATTGACTGTACAGATTTCCGCCTGCTCTGCCCGTAAATTTTGTGCAGTTTGATGCGTCCCAATAGCATCAGCAGAGGAGGTTGGAAATGGATTTGAAAACAGCGAAAGAAAACGGACTCGAGTTGTGGGGGGGGATTGAATGCACCATTAACAGAGTGGGTGACCGTTATAATGATCAATTGGAACTTGCAGGCCATTATTCCAGAATTTCCGACCTGGACCGGATCGCTGAATTGGGAATTCAAGCGATTCGTTACCCTGTTTTGTGGGAAAGACATCCTCAGGCACAACCAGATTTTTCTGGGGATACAAAACGGCTGGAACGTATTCGTGACCTTGGCATCGATCCCATTGTCGGATTGGTGCATCATGGGAGCGGACCGGAATTCACCAATCTCCTGGACCCTCAATTTGCTCCATTGCTGGCCGAGTATGCAGCCAAGGTCGCACGGCAGTTTCCCTGGGTGAAATATTATACCCCTGTCAACGAGCCATTAACCACCGCACGCTTTAGCTGTCTTTACGGTCACTGGTATCCGCATCGCGCTGATTCAAAAAGTTTTTTGCGCAGTTTATTGATCGAATGCCAGGCAACCAAACTTGCCATGGCTGCCATTCGCACAATCAACCCCGCCGCTCAGCTGGTACAAACTGAAGACATGGGCAAAACCTACAGCACGGAGCATATGGCCTACCAGGCTCGTTTCGACAATGAGCGCCGCTGGTTGAGCTTTGATCTGTTGTGCGGGCGTATTGATGAACAGCATTGGATGTGGAACTACCTGATCGAAAATGGCCTTGAACCATCTGAAATTCTTCAGTTCAAGGAGTCCCCCTGCTCCCCTGATATTTTTGGAATTAATTATTACGTTACCAGCGAGCGTTTTTTGGATGAGCGCCTCCAATATTATCCGGAGCGGAATCACGGAGGAAATGGACGGGAATCTTACGCCGATGTCTCCGCGGTTCGGGTTTCGGCCCTGGGTATTGCGGGTGCCGCTGGCATCTTGCGGGAAGTATGGGAGCGATACCAAAAGCCCCTGGCAATCACCGAAGCGCATCTGGGCTGCACTCGGGAAGAGCAAATGCGCTGGTTGAAGGAGGTTTGGCAGGGTTGTTGCAAATTGAAGGTGGAAGGAGCAGATATTCGGGCAGTCACAGTATGGTCCATGCTCGGGGCCTATGATTGGGCAAGCCTTCTCACCCGGACTGATCGCGAATATGAACCGGGTGCGTTTGACCTGCGCAGCTCTCCCCCTCGCCCAACCGGAATCGCGCAAACTGCCGCAGCTTTAGGTGATAAAAAGTCATTCGATCATCCTGTGTTGCATTCCCCCGGTTGGTGGAGGAGAGAAATTCGTTTACTTTATCCTCCAGTCATGCCGATCCAGTCCATGGAAGCATTATCCTCTGCACCTGAATCAACCCAGACTGCCCAACCATTGCTCATCACAGGGGCCACCGGAACCCTGGGAAAAGCCTTTGCCCGACTCTGTGAGATTCGCGGTTTGCCATACCGCCTGCTAAATCGGCAGGAACTGGACATTGCCTCTCCGGAAGCGGTCGAAACAATGCTCAGCACCCTAAAACCCTGGGCAGTGGTTAACACCGCAGGTTACGTGCGGGTGGACCAGGCTGAAGCAGAACAGGAGCGTTGCAGGAGAGAAAATACAACCGGTCCCGCAACACTGGCAAAAATTTGCGCCGCCCATGGAATCAGGCTGGTCACATTCTCCAGTGATCTGGTCTTCGACGGCTTGAAACGCACACCTTACAAGGAGAGTGACCCCGTCTCTCCATTGAATATTTATGGTGAAACCAAGGCGGAGGGAGAACGACAGGCATTGCAGCTGTTCCCGGCTGCATTGCTCATCAGGACCAGTGCATTTTTTGGGCCCTGGGATGAGCACAATTTTATTACCGTGACTCTGAATAAACTGCGTGCCAATGAAATCGTCCAGGCGCCTGTTGATGCCATTGTTTCGCCGACCTATGTGCCGGACCTCGTAAACACAACCCTGGATTTATTGATTGATGGCGAGTCTGGAATCTGGCACCTCGCCAACCAGGGAGCGATCACATGGGCGGAACTGGCCTACCTCGCCGCGACCCGTGCAGGCCTGCCGACACACCTGATCGAGCCGCGCCCATTGCACAAATTTCATCTTCCTGCCGCTCGCCCCATTTATTCGGTGCTGGGCTCTGAGCGCGGATTATTGCTGCCAACGTTTGAACAGGCATTGGATAAATATTTTCTGGCAAAACGCCCTGAAACTGTCACATCCATTGAGCTTGGCAGGAACCTGAACCGAGTCGATCAGGTAAGTTCCATTCCTTGTCAGACAAGCAAAGCCATTGTCCCGGAAAAGGCAACCGAAGGTCGTTTTTAGATAACATTTCACCTGTTTATTCATGTTTTAACGGGAGAAAGGGGGTGATTTCGCCCTCTTTTCTGTGGTTTATGACCAAATCGCTTGCAACCCGACCCACTCCCCTCTATGAGATGGGTTCCAATGAAATCCGTCCTCCTGATCGACGATGACCATGGATTCCGTTCTCTCTTTACGGAATTGTTTGAAAGTCACGGTTGGCAAGTATTTCAGGCTGAGGATGGAGAAGCTGGTCTGAATATTGCCCTGCAAAAAAAACCGGACGTTGTCCTGTGCGACCTGCTCATGCCGCGATGCAACGGGTTCCAGTTTTGCCGGGCGCTCAAATCACAGCGTGATTATCTTCCCAACACCCGGATCGTGGTCACCACCGGCAGTGCCTATGCAACAGATCGCCTGAATGCATTTGAAGCCGGTGCGGATGACTACATCACCAAACCGATCAAACCGGATGAACTTTTCAAAATCCTCGAGAAAGCCAGCATCGGCGGAAGTTCGAAGGAAACGGATCTACTGGGCCCCTCACTGGATCCTCACTCAGCAACCCGGCTGAAATTTTGGGGTGTTCGCGGCTCCATTCCCACCCCGGGCCCGGACACGGTTTTTTATGGCGGCAATACTGCCTGCGTGGAACTTCGAGCCGATGGTGAACTGATCATCCTCGATGCCGGTTCAGGCATTCGGCCTCTCGGTCGTAAAATTCAGACCGAGTTTCGGAATCGCCCGGTGAAGATTACGATCCTGATCTCCCATACTCATTGGGACCATATCCAGGGATTTCCATTTTTCAGCCCGGCATATAATTCAAAAAATGAGGTGCGGATTCTCTCTTTTGAAGGAGCGCGGCGTGGACTGGAAGCGACTCTGGCAAGTCAGATGGAGAGCCCCTATTTTCCCATCAGCATGCAGCAAATGCCGGGGAACCTAGCCATTCATGAATTGAAGGACCTCGAATTTGCCATTGGCAAGGTCAACGTGCAGGCCACCTTTATGAATCATCCCGGGGTTTGCGCCGGTTACCGTCTTCGCACCAGCAGCGGGACCGTTGTTTACATGCCCGATAACGAACTCCACCGCAGACTCCGCACCAGCAACAAGGCCACCGGAGAAGCGGTGCAATTTGCGGAGGAACAGGACGCTCGCTTTGCTGATTTCCTGAGAAATGCGGATGTCGCCATCATGGACGCTCAATATGACCTGAGTGAATATGAGAATCATATCAGCTGGGGCCATAGTTGTGTCGATGATTCAGTTGAACTGGCCATTCGTGCCGGGGTGAAGCGCCTCTTCCTGTTCCATCATGATCCCGATCACGACGATACCAGGGTGGCGCAAATGCTTGCTCACGCGCGCCAGCTTGCCGAAAGCCACGGCAGCAAACTCATCGTCGAAGCCGCCCGGGAAGGTCACGAGCTCGTCCTTGATTAACAACTTTCAGCAATCCGTGGAGCCCGTTGAAGCTCTGCGGGAAGGTTGAGTTCGATCTCAATATCCGCGACCAGGCTCATTAACTGCCGCCCATACTCAATAAAGGAGGATTCCATCTGGTTCGCATCCGCCTTCACCGAAGCATCGTGAAACACCACCGCAACGTGCGGTTCAATTGAAAGGAATCCTTTGTAACCGCTCGCGAGCAGATCTTTGATGATGGCGCGCACCTTTCCATCTCCCTTTCCCGGCATGGTGTAATCAGCATCGTTCTTTTGCGGGTTCCAGATCGCATCCTTGATATGCACATGGGCAATCTGTTCTTTGACATTGATATAAAATTCCCAGGGGTCCTGTTTGCGCCACGGTTTCGGTTTGCTTCGATCATCGTTGAAAACCGGGTTCGCGGTGTCAAAAACAAGTCGCAGCCCCGGAACTTTCTCCAATAATTCCAGGGTAAAAGGCCAGCCCATCCCCCCATAATTCATGCAGTTCTCATGAACAGGCTGGATGCCTGAATCCAAAAACATTTTCGTCACCTCTCGCAATCGACGAAACCGCTCCTCCGCCATCTGATCCTCTTCACCCCGCACCGCGAAACTCATGATTCGCACAAATTTCGTTCCGAGTCGTTGCATTCTCGGAATAGCGCGGCAAGCCTCAGCCAGGGAAGCATCGAACGGTTCATCAATCTTCTTTCCCCAATTCGCAATCGCCGATCCAAAACAATTGATTCTGATCCCGGCGTCCTCCAATTTGCCGCAAAGGATATCAAATGCAGCGTCTGGAATATCATGGATGTTCCCTTTCGGAAAACCGGCCACTTCCACATTGCGCGCCTCAAGATAGTTCCAGCCAAGCGCTTTGATCGCCCGGATTTGATCATCGATCAGATTGGCTGCCTCATCACCTATGCCAGAGTATTGCATGCAAATTAACGGATAAAGGATTTCGTGAAATCATCCTGAACTGGAGCAACGACCGTTTTTTCAAATTTCGACGCTGCAATCTTTTCCTGCAGCAACTTCTCGTAAGCTGTGGCGTCCAGCGGAAGTTCCACTGTCTGCCCGGTCCACGTCGAGTAGAGCGCCGCATTTGCCCATTCCACGGAACGTAACCCTTCTTCTCCTGGAACGATCAATGGCGCCCCATCAAGAATGGCGTCCACGAAATTTTGCATGACAGTGGCATGCTGGCTGGAAGCATTCTCGATCGGGATATCAATATTCCAAACATCCGGCCTTGCAAAACCGGATTTCGCGCTTCGGCTGAACTCCCGCATCGAGGATTCGTTCCGGGTGAATGAAACCTTTCCCTGTTCGATCACAATTTTGCCACGATCACCCGCAATCTCGAATCGATTCGTCCCTGGAGATTCACCCGTCGAAGTGATGAAAACGCCCGTCGCGCCATTGGGATATTCAAAATAAACCGTGACATTATCCTCGACCTCAATGTTGTGGTAGCGACCAAATTGGGCAAAACCGTGGATTTTGGAGGGCATTCCGCAAAGCCATTGCATCAGGTCCAGCTGGTGAGGACATTGATTCAGTAAAGCGCCTCCTCCTTCACCCTTCCATGTCGCCCGCCACCCGCCGCTGGAGTAGTAAGCTTCCGTGCGAAACCAATCGGTGATAATCCAGGAAACCCGCACGATTTCGCCCAGCTCTCCCTCGACAATCAGCTTCTTGAGTTTTTGATACCGAGGTTCTGTGCGCAGTTGAAACATCGCACCAAAAACCAATTTGGTTTTGCGAGATGCTTCAATCAATCGCAGGCAGTCGGCTTTATGGACGGAGATCGGCTTCTCCACCATAATGTGCAAACCCCGGTTCAACGCCCGAATGCCAAACGTTGTATGGGAATAATGCGGCGTGGCAATCAGCACCGCATCCACCATTCCTGAATCAATCAGCTCCTCGCCGCTCGCGAACTTTTTGGCATTGGGGTATTTCGCCAGCTTCTGCGGGTCGGAACTGGCAACCGCGGCCAGTTCACAGCGGCCCACTTTTCCCTGGGAAAGATAATCGGAATGGAACCTTCCCATGTTTCCCAGCCCGACCACCCCAACGCGAACTTTACTCATGATCCGGTCCGTTTGCTTTTCCCTCCGCCAAGCTCATCGGCGAGTTCATTGGCCTGATACACCTTCCGCAAAGCCTCCACAATTCCATGTGAATGGACCGAAATCGCTCGTGCCATTTCGTCTGTGTAAACAAAATCAAGGACGAGCGAATAGATATTTCCATCGAAGATCAACCCGACGACCTCAGCATTTTTATTGATCACAGGACTGCCTGAATTTCCCCCGATAATATCAGCAGTGCAGACAAAGTTAAACAGGGTGCTCAGGTCCAGCGCTGATTTCTTTTCCACCCAGCGTGGCGGCAGGTCAAACGGTGGTCGCCCTTCATGGTCCGCCGACCGTTTGTAAAGCCCATCGTAAGTGGTCTGATGAGGCAGTTTTTTACCATTCTCCATATAACCTTTCACCTCTCCAAAGGCGAGCCGAAGGGTAAAAGTCGCGTCGGGATAGGTGCCAGTTCCCTTGATGGCGAATTTTGCCTTGGCGATCTCCCCGTAAGCCTGGCGTTTCAGTTCGTCCTGCGCTTCGATGATCTTCCGCACCGCGCGCGACTCATCATCGATCAGCAAGGCAAGCTGGATCATCGGATCTTTTGACTCCGCAAGTTGCGCCGGCTCCGCTTTGTAAAGCTCCTTCCGAACCGCAACATCTTCCATCCTGGTATTCGATGTCAGTTCGGCAGCACGTTCGCGTGGAGATTTTCCCTGCAGAACTTTCTTCACAAATTCATGCTGATAACCGAGCTGCTGTGCCAGCCACGCAAGTGAATTTTCAAGCTTCAGCTGCTCAAGGTCATCGAAAATCGGGCGTTCCGAAAAAAGCTCGAATTCCAGCGATTCCCGGGCCGAATCCCGATATTCCCGCAGTCGTTCACCGTTGGGTTTGCTCCGTTCTGCGGCAGCTCGAACGATGGTGCGTGCAATGTCGAAATATTCACTATTAAACCCTCGCCCACCTTCCAGCAGGTTGAACTTCGCGGAATTCTCGGCAATGATCTTTTGCGCGGAAGCAATTTTTCCGAAAGCCTCCACCGCTGGTTTCAGGTCAGGCCTGGCTTCCGCCGCCGCCATTAATTGCTGCTGCTCAGTGCGTTTCTGGGCGATCAGCTTCGGATCAAGCAACCCGGCATATCCCCCTTCCCGTGCTTTGCGGCTGTTCTGCACTCCAAACAAATAATCCTTGGCCCGCCGCGCATTCTCGGAACTACGATCACTGTAAACATTTAACATCACTTCGAGACGGTTGAGCCATTGCAATAAGCTGGGAAACTGGACATCCCTTTTATACTCGAGCTCCTCGACAATCAGCGAACGACTTGTCCCGCCCGGATGACCTGAAACGAACACCAACTCATTTTCCGCGGCGCCAGCCTTGCTCCATTTCAGGTAATGCTCCACCTTGACCGGTTTCCCATTTTCATAGGCCCGAAAAAAAGCCACATCCAGGTCATAGCGTGGATACTCAAAATTGTCCGGGTCACCTCCGAAAAATGCGATCTGTTGCTCGGGGGCGAAAACAAGCCGCACATCCGTATATTTTTTGAAACGGTAAAGATGATATTTCCCACCCTGAAACAGGGTGACGACATCGCTGCGAAAACCGGTTTTTTCCAGCGATTCCTTTTCGATCTCAGCCATGATTGCCCTTCGGGCAGCAAACGCTTTGTCAGCATCCATCTCCGGAGTCACCGCACGGGTAACTCGCTCGGTGACATCCTCGATGCTCATGAGCACATTCAATTCAAGATCATGGCACTGCTTCTCCTCAGCATGGGTTTTGGCATGGAACCCTTCCTTCAGCAGGTTGCGTTCTGGAGTGCTCAATTTTTGCAGAGCGTCCGCTCCCACATGGTGATTGGACATTACCAGGCCATCCTCGGAGACAAAGGAGCCGGAACCGCCGCTGTTAAAACGAACAGAAGATTTCTGAACATGCTCCAACCATGCGTCAGTTGGCTCAAAACCATACTTTTCTTTCAGGTAAGCCTTTGGAGGGTCAGTAAAAAGCCACATTCCCTCGTCAGCCTGCATGGATGAATTTAATAAAACACACCCGGCCATGATCATAGCGCCCATTTTCCGCACCTGTTTTTTCATGCGTATCTCCTGTGTTGATTTGAAATGAAACCATCCCATGAAAGCAGTCATTTGAAAAGAGGACGAAATCACCCGCGAAACCCGGGCGGAAGCCGACCCATCTTTGTCATCATTTTTTGGAACTTGCCCATTTTCTTCATCATCTGCTGCATTTGGGAAAATTTGTTCAGCAACGTATTGAGTTCAGAAACTGCCACTCCACTCCCTTTTGCAATTCGCTGACGGCGACGCGCATTCAAAATCTGCGGATGACGCCGCTCCTGTGGGGTCATCGCGCAAATCATGCCTTCCATCCGCTTGAACTCTTTTTCGCTTTTGCTCAAATCAGCCTGCTTCATCATGTCATTGCCACCGGGCAGCATGCTGACAATGCTTTCCAATGAACCCAGTTTTTTCATGGCGCGCAGTTGATCAAGAAAGTCTTCCAGGGTGAACTGTCCCTTGCGCATTTTTTCCTCCATGCGCCTGGCTTCGTCCAGGTCAACTGCTTCCGCGGCCCGTTCCACAAGGCTGACCACATCCCCCATCCCCAGGATTCGCGAAGCCATTCGTTCAGGATGAAATGGTTCAAAATTTTCCGGCTTCTCCCCCGTCCCCGCAAATTTGATCGGTTTTCCGGTGACCGCTTTCATGCTCAGGGCGGCACCGCCACGGGCATCGCCATCCAGCTTGGTCAGGATCGAACCAGTGATATTTAACGCCTTGTCAAAATGCGTTGCGACATTGACCGCTTCCTGCCCAACAGCCGCATCCAGCACCAGTAGTATTTCCTGCGGCTTGACCATGTCACGCAAGCGCACCAATTCCTGCACAAGCGGTTCATCGATCTGCAATCGCCCTGCCGTATCGAGAATCACCACGTTTTGTTGATTGGCCCGCGCACTGGCAATTCCTTCCTCGGCAATCTTCAGGACGTCCGTTTCCCCCTTTTTGATGAAGGATGGGATCTCCAGCTGTTTTCCCAGTGTTGCCAGCTGATCCATTGCCGCCGGTCGATAAACATCGCAACCCACCAACAACGGTTTCCGTCCCTGCTTCTGCATCAACCGGCCAAGTTTTCCACTCGAAGTCGTTTTGCCTGATCCATGCAGGCCCACCATCATGATCACTGTAGGATTGCCGCCAAGATCCAATGCACTGTTCTCCGAGCCAAGCAAAGCCACCAATTCATCATTGATGACTTTGATGATTTGCTGCCCGGGATGAATCGATTGGATCACTTCCTGTCCGATCGACTTTTCCTTCACCCGGTCAATAAAATCACGGGCCACCTTGAAATTCACATCCGCGTCCAGCAACGCCATGCGAACATCGCGCAGGGCTGTGGCAATGTTTTCCTCGGAAATTTTCCCAAGCCCGCGAAGATCCTTGAAAACCTTTTGGAGCTTTCCTGACAGCGAATCGAACATGGCCGCAAAGTAAAGCAAGGGTTACCCAATGACAAGATGAGGTGAACAACCTTCCATTCATGGATTGATTTTTCCCCCTCCGGTTTTCAAACTGGCTTTGTGAACGAAAGCGGGCACATGCTCATCAAGGACCTCCCGGACCATGAACGTCCCAGGGAACGCATGTTGTCCCACGGAGCAGAAGCCCTCCGAAACGCTGACTTGATCGCCATTTTACTTCGCACAGGGGTGCAGGGTTATTCCGCGGTCCATGTGGCAGAACAGCTTTTAAAAAGATTTTCGACCCTCAACGCCCTGGCTCATGCTTCAGTGGAGGATCTGCGAAAAACGAACGGGATCGGCAGGGACAAGGCCATTGCCCTCAAAAGCGCCTTCACCCTCGCTCAGCGAATGGCAGGGGAAATCCGCCTTGAAACTCCACTCGTCAACACGCCTGATTCAGTTGCTGATCTGTTACGGGAGGAAAATCGCCACTACGAAGTGGAATATCTGCAGGCGCTGCTCCTGAACACCAGAGGCCGGTTAATCCGTGTGGAACGAATTAGTCAGGGCACGCTGGACTCATTGCTCGTCCACCCGCGTGAAGTATTCAAAGCCGCGATCAGTGGCAACGCTTCCGCAATCGTCCTTGTTCATAACCATCCCAGTGGCGACCCCACCCCATCCGAAGCTGATATCAAAGTCACCCGAGACCTCATCCGCGCCGGTCAATTGTTGAGGATTGAAGTGCAGGACCATGTCATCCTCGGAAAAAAAACCGAAAAACGCTCCAGGGACTATGTCTCTCTCCGGGAACTGGGTTACTTCCACACTTAATGATCCATCCGACCGCAATCATCCACCCACAGGCAACCATCTCCACCGATTGCCAGATCGGACCTTATGTTGTCATTGATGCACACGTCTCAATGGACACTGGTTGCCGTGTAGGACCTCATGTTTATCTGACCGGACATACAACCATCGGCAAAAATAATCGCTTCCACGCAGGCTGCGTGATTGGAGATGAACCGCAGGATTTGAAATATTCGGGCGCAAACACCCGACTGATTATCGGCAATGAAAACATTTTCCGGGAGCATGTCACCGTGCAACGGTCCAACCAGCTTGCCGAGCATACTGAGGTTGGCTCAAACAATCTGCTCATGGCCAACGCTCATGTGGGACATAACACCCGTGTCGGTAACCATGTGATCATCGCCAATGGCGTCTTGCTCGCAGGCCATGTCACTGTTGAAGATCGCGTTTTCATTTCCGGCAATTGCCTCGTCCATCAATTTGTTCGGATTGGAACCCTGGCCTTGATGCAGGGTGGAGCGGCCATCAGCAAGGATTTACCCCCTTTTACCATCGCACGCGGGGACAATAGTATTTGCGGACTCAATTCAATCGGATTACGACGGGCCGGACTCAGCTCCGCGGAACGGCTGGAACTGCGCCGCTTGTATCAAGCCTTGTTTCGTCGCGGAGTCAGCCCTCGAAAAGCTTGTGAAACTCTGAAGTTTAATGACCCCGGAAAATATGGAGCACATCTGCTTGATTTTATTAACTCCAGCAAAAGAGGCGTTTGTGTTGATGTCTCGAAAAGACGCCATCTGGACGAACCCCTTGCCGAAGCTTAAGCGAAGCATCTTTTTCCGCTTCTGTTTGGCTTATACCGTGTAATTCCCCTATTAGCTTTTAAGGCACCTGCTCCGTTGAAATAGCCTTTCCCACGCGTACTCTGATTCATAGGAGGATATATGGAAAACACACAGGGTACGCCACTAAACAACCAACTTGACGAACAACTCGAATCACTTTCCGCCCAGGTGGAAGCCGGATTTGAGAATGGCCGTGCGCGTTGGGCTGATTGGAAGGCAAATATCGGGGATTCTGCCAGGAATGTTTCACGTTCCGTGGATGACTGCGTCCATAATCACACATGGTCAAGCATTGCCATCGCCGCTGCTTTGGGTGCTTGCCTGGGGATCATGCTGGGACGTCGATAAACAAGTTAGTGACCCGAGCCACGGAGCTGCCTTCTGTGCGCATGAGTCAGAGTGCATTTTGTTTGGGAACATTCTGCTTTGGGCATGGAGGAGTTGTTCAAATATCAGGGCACCGATTGGCTCGGGTTCATCATGGGATTCGTTTCAACTCACCTGCTTGGCCAGGGTAGAAAACTTGGATTCCTGGTTGGATTGATCGGCAATGCGTCATGGATTGCCTTTGGTTTTCTAAGCCAAAGCTACGCCAGCATCGCGGCAAATATTGTTTTTATCTGCTTGAATCTGCGGGCATGGCAGAAATGGAAAGTGGAAAATGCCTGCCATTGCTGACCAGGTTTCAGTTAGTTGGCCAAATCGAAATATTTTTGCTCCGGGGGAACAGGGTGGGAACAACTAAACGCCCGATCCACCGCACTGCGCATTCTCGTGAACCACCACTTGGCTCTTTGCACCTTTCCCGATTTCCTTTGTATCCGTTGTCCGCAAAATCGAAGTTCCATTTGCTCAATAATGACGTTGTTTTTCATACGCCATCATCCTGCAACAACCACTAGGACATACGCTGTCCTGGTCCCGCTTTCTTAAAATTATTTTGCCCGGCAGTAAAACCGCTGCATATCCCGGACATTAATATGCACACGGCGGTTCGTGAAAAAACTCGCCTGGCTGATGCGACTCATCAATTTTCGCAGTGGGTAATATCGTAAAATAAGTCCAAGATTGCCGATAAATCGGTCTAAAGACATCGTTCGCCCCACCAGATCGACCCGTAAAACTTCATATCCTGCTTTTTCCAGAAGTTTGGTCAGGGTGGGAACTTCAAAGAAAAAAATGTGTCCGTTGCTCGTGGAAAGATTCCGCTCACGTCTGCCCAATATTTTAAACATCAACGAATCAAATCGTGGAGTTTCCACCACAAGATGCCCTCCTGTTCGGGTGATTCGTCGTAACTCCCTCAATTCCCGCAACGGGTCCGGCATGTGCTCAATCACATGAAGCATCATCACCGCATCAAAATAGCCCTCCGGAAAAGCCAGCTCACTTAACAGCTTTTCATGAATGGTTAACTGAAATTCCTGCCGCGCAAATTCAGCTGCCCAATGGACAAGCTCCACCCCGGTAACATCCCAGCCGCTCTCGCGAATAAGACGGAGAAAATATCCCATGAAACTACCCACTTCGAGCAGTTTGCCTCTCTGAGGCGCAAATCCATTTAAAACCTCCAACGCCTTGATATTATCGGCGAGCTGGATTTTCTGTTTCTCGCGATATTGCTGAACAGAGAAATCATTTGGGTCTGGAACAATCTGTTCGGCCTCCAACTCGACGCAATCCACTATTTCCTGAGGATTTGCATACATCAGGGAACATCGGTTGCATCGGACAATCCGGTGTATCTGGGCAACACCCTTTTCAAAAACGACTGAAAAATCATTCGCCCCACAAAGATTGCAATTTACTGCTGCCATTGATCTTAGCTTGCAGCATGGGATTGCAGTTGGGGCAACGCAAGAGGAAATCGGCTTATTCCGATGGCGCAATCAGCACCCATGCGAGCCGCAGTTCGGTGACAGCTTCCAAAAATTTTTGGAACTCAAATGGCTTCACAATGCACCCTTGCGCTCCCAGCTTGTAACTTTGCATCACCCCGCGCTCCTCCTGCGAGGCAGTCAAAATCACCACAGGAAGATTTTTCGTACGCTCGTCTGACTTGATTTTTTTTAACACATCAAGCCCGTGCATTTTAGGGAGATTCAGGTCCAGCAGGATCAATTCAGGCCCGTTTTGTGGCTTGTCAGCATAAACGCCGGTGGAAAAAAGAAAATCGAGCGCCTCAACGCCGTCTTTGAGAACGTGAACCTTGTTGAGGAGGTTGTTCTTTTTGAACACATTCAGAGTCAAGGTGATGTCATCTGGGTTATCCTCGATCAGGAGGATACTCACTCGATTGCCATTCACTCCGGCAGCTTTCATCATCTGTGGCCGTAATCTAGTGAGCGCGGGAAAAGCTCACAAATCAGGAAATTCCTGATTTTCATCTTTTTGGCAAAACCGTCCCTCTCCCTCCAAGTCTCTCACAATGAAGCGTAATGCTCTGTTGCAAGCCCCGTCCCGTATGAGTAAACTGTCTGTCTATTGTATGACGCTGACCGAAAAAATCCTGGCCCGAGCTTCTGGCAAATCACACGTCCAGGCGGGTGACAATGTTTGGGTAAAAGCAGACATTCTGATGACTCACGATGTCTGTGGCCCCGGGACCATTGGTGTTTTTAAACGGGAATTTGGGGCCAATGCCAAAGTCTGGGACCGTAACCGGGTGGTCATCATCCCGGACCATTACATTTTTACCGCAGATTCCAAATCCAACCGCAACGTCGATATCCTGCGGGAATTTGTTCAGGAACAGGATCTTCCTTATTTCTACGATGTCATCGATGATCCGAACGGCACCTGGGTCTTTGATAAAACCAAAGGCGCTTTGAAACGGCAGTACGGCTCCCGTTTTGCCGGGGTTTGCCATACTGCCCTTCCCCAAAAAGGACACACCCGTCCCGGTGAAATCCTGTTTGGAACTGATTCTCATACCTGCATGGCCGGGGCTTTCAATGAATTTGCCACCGGGATTGGCAATACCGATGCGGGGTTCGTCATGGGCACTGGCAAGCTTTTGATTAAAGTGCCTGAAACGATGCATTTCCGCCTCGAAGGCGCTCTGCTGCCAGGTGTCATGGCCAAGGACATCATTTTGCATATCATCGGGCAGATCGGTTTTGACGGGGCCACCTACCGCGCCATGCAATTCGACGGCCCCGGTGTGACTTCGCTTTCAATGGATGATCGCATGACCGTCGCAAACATGGCCATTGAAGCAGGCGGCAAGAACGGCATTTTTGAATTCGATGCCAAAACCAAAGAATTTGTCGATTACCGCTGCAAACTCAATGGCACCAAAACCGATTACCAGCCAGTTGAGCGCGATTCCCAGGAAAAATTTATTTACGAATTCACCGTGGATTTATCCAAACTGGAACCCACCGTCGCCTGCCATCCTGACCCTGGCCAACGCAAACTGGCCCGGGAATTATCCGGCGTCACATTGGATCGAGCCTATATCGGCTCCTGCACCGGCGGTAAAACCAGTGACTTCCTCGAGTTTGCCAAAGTGCTGCAAGGCAAACGTGTGCGGATTGATACCTTTGGTGTCCCGGCCACCCCTGAGATTGTTCAGGACTTGCAAACCTCTTTGTGGGGGGACAAAAGCGTCTGGGACATCCTTGTCGATGCGGGAGTTCAAATGACCGAAAACGCTGGCTGTGCCGCTTGTCTTGGCGGGCCGGTGGATACCTTCGGCCGCATGAATACCCCCTTGAAATGTATCAGCGCCACCAACCGCAATTTCCCCGGCCGCATGGGTCACAAGGAATCGCAGGTATTCCTTGCTTCCCCTGCCACCGTTGCCGCCAGCGCACTGACAGGCAAAATCACTGATCCACGGGAATTCGTTTCCTGACGCTTGCAGCGGTCACCCCGCACAACGCAACAAGCATGGATCGGGAGCAACTGGATGAATGGCTGGAGAAGGGCATCTTCGGCCTCGTGGTCGGTCTGCTCTGTTTTGGCCCCCTGGCAATGGGAGCCGTCCGGGAGATTGACCTCATTGTTCTGCTTGGATTTACCATCGCCATCCTCCTCCTCTGGGCAATTCGCCTTTGGGTAAGGCAAAGCTATCGCACCTTGTGGCCCCCTGTGGCCTGGACAGTGGTTGCTTTTCTTATTTATGCGGGTTTTCGCTACCCTGAAGCTCCCCTTGAATATGAAGCACGTCAGGAAATCCTGAAAATCGCCATCTATGGCGTCCTTTTCTTTGCTATTATTGATAACCTGAATCGATCGGAATGGCTCCAGTATCTTTTGATCATTCTGATCTTTGTTGGAGTGCTTATTTCCTTCTACGCTGTTTATCAGTACCTCACCGATTCCCAAAAGGTCTGGTTCTACGCCCGCCCCCCTGTTTACCGTGGACGCGGCTCAGGTACCTACATCTGTCCGAATCATTTAGCCGGATATTTGGAAATGCTTCTGCCCGTGGCACTAAGCCTCACTCTAACTGGACGCAACAAACCCATTGTTCGAGTACTGCTTGGATATGCGGCATTGGTCATGGCGGTGGGAATTGCAGTCACTTTAAGCCGCGGAGGATGGGTCTCGATTGCAGTGTCCCTCCTGTTTTTCTTCGGAATCATGGCATTCCAGCGAACTTACCGCATTCCCAGCCTGATCCTGCTCTCCATCATGCTGGCGTTGGGCATCGGCTTCGCCGTGAACTCCATCAGAGCCCAGGTGCGCTATAAACGCGCTGCTGAAACCAGCCCCGGTCAAATCAGGAATGACCGGCAGGTTTACTGGCAGGCCGCCATTGCTGTCTGGCGGGAACATCCCTGGATCGGGGCAGGCCCCAGCCAGTATGATTCCTATTGGGCCAAATATCGGGGCATAGGAGAACAGTATCAACTTAGGCCGGTCTGGGCCCATAATGATTACCTCAACACTCTCGCGGATTACGGGATTGCCGGACTTGGCCTCATCAGCATGGTATTGCTCATCACCACGTGGGGAGTTCTTCGCACCTGGAAATATGTCAAACGTGGCAACGATCTCACCAGTAAAGGCAGTTCACGCTCCGCAATTGTCCTGGGGGCAAGCCTCGGATTAGTGGCGATGGCTGTTCATTCAGTCGTCGATTTTAATATGCATATCCCTGGCAATGCCATGGTTGCAATCACTCTATTGGCCATTCTTGCCTGCCATTTGCGTCATGCCACCGAGCGTTTCTGGGTCAACCCGGGAATCACCGGACGCGTCCTCGCCACCGCTCTTTTTCTTCTCGCGGGCTGGGTCATGACCGAACAGGCGATTCTCTTCACCAGGGAGGCCCATTACCTCCGCAAATCGGAGCAGCGAGGCTTGGAATCTCTCGAACAATTGGAATGGCTTCAAAAAGCCCATCAGGTGATGCCCACCAATCCTCAAACCATTTATTTGATTGGGCGCGGTTACAGACTTAAAGCATGGGCCGGTTTGGATGGCTACGAACTACATGCTCGTGAGGCCATGCGCTGGTTCCAAAAAGGGATCGATCTGAACCCCCGCGACCCCTACCCCCTGATCGGCTACGGCATGTGCCTCGACTGGCTTCGCCGCAAGGAAGAAGCGGGCTATTATTTTGAAAAAGCCCTTCAGCTTGATCCACGCGGCTACTATGCCCGTGCACATTATGGCTGGCACCTTTTCCAGCTTGGAGAATATGCCAAAGCCAAATATTGGTTCCTTCATTCGACCGCTGTTCGGGTCAACAACAATCCCATCGCCTACAGTTATATTAAATTATGTGAAGAAAAGCTTGCAGAACAGGCCAGACAGCAAGCAAAGTAATCGTATCAAGATCTGGGAGAGTCTCTCGAAATATACGATTGACAATCCTTTGCGACTCTCTAGAGTGGGCGCGGATTCTATTGTTATTGATTAAACCAGGAGCGAAAATACTTATGAAACCAGTTGGAAGATTTTCAAAAGTCTTAGGGTGGGCTGTGGCGCTAACGGTGGCGCTTTGTGTGACAACTGCAGAAGCAAAACAGAATAAAGCCGTCGTCCGCGCTGTCCGTGGTGATGCCCAGGTTCAGTCTGAAAAAGGTGGCGCATGGAAGCCTGCCAAAGTGGGTATGACCCTCAACCCAAGCTCCTCTGTTCGCACTGCCGCTGAAGGCACAGTCGATCTCTTCCTCGGCGATAACGGCCCTGTCGTTCGCGTCACTTCTGACACCACCCTCGGTCTGGATCGTCTGGATGTTGAAAATACCGGTGTCGAAAAGGTCATCGAAACTCAATTGGATCTCAAGAACGGTCGCATCCTCGGCAACGTCAAGAAACTCGCCGCTGCTTCCAAGTATGAAGTCAAGACCCCACGCGGTGTCGCAGGTATTCGCGGCACTGAATATGACATCAGCGCTAACGGCACTGTCACTGTCATTTCCGGTAATGTCACCGTCGTCTATGTCAACCTCACTACCGGCGAAACTGTTACTGCCAATGTCGGTGCTGGCCAGACAGTCTCTCCTCCAACTGGCAATACTGCCACAGTTGAATCTGTTGACACCACCACTCTCAACACACTCCGTGGTGAAGTCACAACCATCGTGATCGGTCTCCGCACCAATCCGGACGGAACAATCACTGATACTTTAACTGGTTATCAAACCACCCCTGATGGTGGAATCTCAGGCGGCGGCCAAACCACCGGTGACACCACAGGTGGCCCGGTCTTCCAGCCTCAAACGCCAAACGATGACGCCATCGATAATGGCAGTGCCAGCCCTATCCACAACGACTAATTAGAATCTTCGCTCTCCAACCCAGAGTAACCTTGTGTTGCTCTGGGTTTTTTGTTTTTATCCCCTCGTGAAACCAAGCGCAAAGGCAGTTGTTCCAGCCCTCATCACTGCGCTTTCCCTTCTCTTCGTTTGCTCAATTTATTGGTTGGGAATTCAGACCCGCAATACCCCGGAAACCCAATTCAAATTTGACCTGCTCGACCGCCTCGAAGCCATCAGTTACGACGCTCGGGTTCGTGCCGCCCTCAATTTCAATGACCCCTCAGCTTTCGCTACAAACCTTGGATGTCTTTTGTTTGATGACGAAGCTGTCGAACGGATTAATGGCGGCAGTCTCTCCCCCTTTTTTGCCCCTGCATGGGATGACGGCAATATTGCCAACTTGAAGTTCAAACCACCCTGGCCGCGCTTTCTTTATGGCCAGTTCATCAGGGAGATGAACGCCCAGGGAGCGAAGGCAATCGGCTTCGATATTTTTTTCTCCGAGGAAGAGGAACCTGACCCAAAGAAAACTGTTCAAATCGACGAGACGAATACCGTTACCTCGGATGAATTCCTGGCCCTTCAAATGGCACACGGGGGCAACGTTTACCTGGCCAGCGAAGGGGACGTCATGCCTACCGAGCTGTTGATGGAATCCGCCGCCGGTCTGGCAAATATCGCTTCACGCACCGATTACGGAGTGCTTCGCCGTGTCCGCGTTTTTAATGAACTCAAAATGTGGCATCCCCTCCTCCTTCAGCAGCAGAAGATTTTTCAACTCGATCTCGATCAGATGCGCGTATTCCCTGACAAGCTCCAGATTCCAAGGTTGCCGCAGGGAGGCGAAACATTTGAACCTCTTGAGGTTCCACTCAATCCAAACGGCACGTTAAAAATGACTCGGGATGGATCGCTGAACATCAGTGACGACCCCGCTGATGCCGGTTCGGATGACCAGCAACCGTTCATGTTGAAACGGATATGGACCCTGGGAATTGTGCTGGCGGCACAACATCTCGGGATCGATCTTGACCAGGCGCAAATCGAAAAGGATCGGATCGTCCTCAAGGACAAGGAGGGCATCGAACGAATCATCCCCACGGATGAAGATCATTATTTTTATGTGGATTGGTCCATCCCCTTCGAGGATTTAAAGGCCGAAAGATTGCCCATTCACTTTGGTAAAGTTTCAGACCTGCTGATCCAGGACCGTGCCCGTTTTGAAGGCGTGACCAATGATTTGACCCACCCATTCAAAGGAAAACTGGTTGTCGTTGGTTCCGTGGCCACAGGCAATAATTTTACTGATCTCGGCGCAACCCCTCTGGAATCCAAAACCCCGCTGGTCACAAAGCATTTGAACATCGCCAATTCCCTCCTGGTCAATCGCTTCATTTTCCGAATGGGCCCCGTTTCCGAAACCATGCTCATCATCGCCATGGGTTTGCTCGCCTCAATTCTGACCTGGCGTGGGCGCGTGTTAACCGCCTCATTGACCGTCCTTTTTATCGCTGTGCTTCTGGTAGTGGCCGCATTTTTCCTCTTTGTTTCACATCGTTATTGGCTGCCGTTGGTCGGCCCGATTATCGGGGGACTGTTCGTGCCTCACTTTGCCCTTGTCACCTACCGGGTCATGTTCGAGCAAAAGGAACAGCGCCGGGTTAAAGGTGTCTTCACCAAAATTGTTTCTCCTGATGTGGTCCAGGAATTGTTGAGTGCCGAGAAACTTTCCCTCGGCGGCGCTCGCCGCCATATCACCGTTTACTTTGCAGACATTCGCGGTTTCACGGAATTCACTGATGGCGCCCAGGCCGCGGCTGAAGAATATATTCGCAAAAATAATCTCTCCCCGAAGGAAGCCGAAGCTTACTTCGATTTAAAGGCGGCTGAAACCCTCGCTACAGTGAACCTCTACCTCAGCACCATCGCCGATAAAATCAAAAAACATCAGGGCACTCTCGATAAATATATTGGTGACTGTGTCATGGCTTTTTGGGGAGCGCCCGTGTCCAATCCGCAGCATGCTCTTTATTGCGTTCGCGCCGCCATTGATGCTCAGCGAAGCATGTACGAATTGAACCAGCAACGATTCGTCGAGAATGAGCGACGCAAGGTGGAAAATGTAACCCGGATTGCCAACGGCCTGGAACCATTGGAAATGCATCCCCTCTTGAGCCTCGGCAGCGGGATTAATACAGGAGTCGCAATTGTCGGCCTCATGGGCAGTGAAGCACATATTTTCAATTACACCGTGTTCGGTCGCGAGGTAAATCTCGCCAGCCGACTGGAAGGCGTTTCCCAACGCGGCCGCATTATCATCAGCGAAGCTTCCTATAAGGAAATTCAGCGCGACGATCCGGAACTGGCCAAAACCATCGTTGAATTGCCGCCAGTCACAGTGAAGGGAATTCGTCAGCCAGTGAAAATTTTTGAGGTGCCCTGGAAATTGTCCACGGAATCCGCTGCTCCCAAAAAAGCCGTTCCTCCTCCCTCCGCTGCTCCGGTTGCTGCTGCGAAAACAGCGTAGATTGCTACTCGAGCTGCTGCTGCTTACCCTGGCGGCAGAGATCACTGTCCTGGCAACTTGTCGGACTTTGGGCCGTTTTTCCCACTCCCCGCATCCAGCGGCACGAAATGGTTCAGGCTCGGCTCAAAGGCAAAAAGACGCGCCGTGGCAATTTCAAACATCCACCCGTGGATCGCCAGCTTCCCTGCGGCCAATCGCTCCTGAACAATCGGATAAGTATGCAGGTTATCCAGAGCGAACAGGACATTCTCCTCGGCAGCGGCAGTGTGTTTATCCAGCGAAGCAAGGTTCGCATACTTTTCCTGGATGATATTGCGCACCGGGGCAGCAATTTCCAGCCAGTCACAAAGATGCGGCATCTGTTTTTGCGCGGGCACGCCATCCACCAAAGCCATCATCGCGCCGCATTGCGTATGTCCGCAAACCACGATGTCTGAGACTTCCAGTGCCGACACTGCGAATTCGATGGCTGCGCCGGTTGAATTCACCACTCCGCGCGGCCCGGCCTGGGGAACAATGTTCCCCACATTTTTAATCACAAAAAGATCGCCTGGCTTGCTCTGCGTGATGATTTCGGCCACCACTCGGGAATCAGCGCAGGTGATGAATAATGTGTGTGGTTTCTGCCCTTCTCGTGACAACCGTTGAAACAACTCACGATATTTCCCGAATTCGTGTCGTTGAAACCGGTGCACACCCTGGATCAAATTTTGCATCGACTTGGCGCAGTCTGCCTTCAAAAGGAGTCGCTTGCAACATTCCTCTGATTCGAGAAGCCGTAACACCGGAAAGCTTCAATTAAATAAAAAAAGGCCAGGAACAATCCTGGCCTTTCGAAAATGAATGCGATTACTATGCCTTCTCGGTTTTCTCAACCGTTTCGCCATCCTTTTTGGTTTTGTAATGACTCGAATAGTAACGATTCTGATAATAGTAATAGCTGTAGTAGTACGAATCCTTCCCTTCAAAATCGATATCATTAATCACCACGCCCATGATGTGAATGCCGGCATTTTGCAATCGCTGGACCGATTTTCTCGCATGCTCACGGCGGATTTTATTAAACTTCGTCACGAATACAATTCCGTCCGACATCGAAGCGATCACCAATGGATCGCTCACCGCCGAGATCGGAGGACAATCCAGCACCACCCGATCATAGCGACCGCGAACAGTCTGGAGAAATTGCTGCATCCGTGGCGAGCCAACCAATTCTGAAGGAGTGCCAGGGACAGCCCCACAGCAAACCACATCCAGGTTGGGCACTTCAGTGGTGTGGATCAGTTCATCCAGACTTTCCACTTCCTTGGTCAGGAATGAAGATAATCCAATTGGACTGTGCAATTGAAATGCCTTGTGCACAGACGGGCGGCGCAAGTCAGCATCCACCAGCAGGGTCTTCAGGCCGGTTTGCGCATTCACAATGGCCAGGTTGGAAGCCACCAGCGATTTTCCTTCCGAAGGAATCGTGCTGCTGATCGAAATCACGCGATAACTGCTTGCCCGCGGCGTCAGGGAAATCGTTGCCCGAATGGTCCGGAACCCTTCGGCTGCATTGGATTGTGGATGGAGATGCGCCTGAAGGTCCCGTTCCACAACCGAGTTCGTTTTGATATTTGGAACGTAACCAAGGAATGGCAGGCGGAGGTACGTTTCCACATCATCCTGGCTCTTGATCGAGTCATCCAGGTAACTCACGAAAAAGGCAAGCGCCAGCGCTGTGGCAAACCCTCCAACAATTCCGAGAGCAATCGTCAATAAGATATGCGGCTTAATTGGCCGCAGCGGAGCCACCGCAGGATCGACCAGCAGCATGTTATTGCTGTCCAGCTTGCTCATCAGCTCCGTTTCACGCATCCGAACCGCGACATTATCCGCAATCAATTGATTGTTCGAAGCTTCCCGTTTCAACAAGTTGTACTGGATTCGAAGCTGGTTCAGCTGCAACTGCTTCTTTTCTTCATTGGCGACCATGCTTTTGGCGACCTGCTCACTTTTGGCCTTGATCTGGGCATCATTCCTCAATGATTCAAGAGTGGATTGGCAGGATTTCTGGATGCTTTCACGAAGATTGGCGATTTCCGCCCGTGCCTGGATCACACTGGGATACTTGTCACGATACCGCTTGAGAAGCGATGCGAGTGACGCTTCCTTCAGGGACAACTCCTGCTTCAATTTTTGGATCGTGGGGTTCTCGGCGATTTGTGGAATGGTATCCAGCGATTTGCCGCTTTTCAGAAGCGCGTCGATTTCTGAAACCAGCTCCGCGGATTTTGCCGCCTCAATGCTGGCTTTGCTCCACTCGGCCTTGGCTTGCATCAACCCTGCGCGCACAATGTTTTCCCCTTCCTCCAAGGAAACTTCATTATAATTGGTCTGGTAGGAATGTAGCGCTGCTTCAGCCGCCTTGACGCTGTCCTTGGTAATTGAAACCTGGGTTTTGAGCCATTCCACCGCTTCAATCGAAGCCTCCATTTTCTGGTTCAGGTTGTTCTCAACAAAAGTCATCGCGATGGTATTGGCAATTTTCGCGGCTTTCTCCGGGTCGGTATGCTGCACCCGCACATCCACAAGCCGGGAAAGACGAATCGGAGCAATGCTCACATCCCCCAGCACAGCGCTCACTGTATCGGCAGCCTGGGCATAGCGGGGATCCTTCTCGAGGCTGAGCTTTTTGACCACCGTCGCGATCAGGCTGCGGTTTTGCAGGTTTTTGTATTGGGTCTGCAAATAATCCATTTCACCGCGCCCCTCCATCATGACATCCTTGACATTCAGGATGTTTCCAGATTCTCGGTTGATCTGGACACGTGCGCTGGCGGAATAAATCTTGGGTGCCCGCAACAGATAAACCCCGGTCAAAATCACCACCACAAGAAAGGCGGAAATCGCCAGCCATCTTCGTTCCAGAAGAATATGGAGATAATGCCGGATGTTTAAACCAGAATCGAGCAGCGGGGTTTCACTGGGCTGGACAGCAGGAGATTCCATAAATCAGAAAATATTTTCAGCGACTTCGATGATGTCCCCTGGCTGAAGGTAAATCACTTTCTGGGGGTCCGTGGCGGTCTTTTTTAATGTATCGAAACTGAATGTTTCCGTCCGGCCATCGCGGGTAAATTTGATTTTGTCCTTGTTGGCAAATTTCGTCAGGCCACCCGCGCGACCGATGGCATCCACAATCGTAATTTTCTGTTCACCCGGAAGCACAACAGAGCCCGGTTTATTCACAGGACCCATCACAGTGATTTCCCGCGTCCGATAATCCTTAACTGTGACCATTACTTCCGGTTCAACCAGATAATCCTTGTCCAGCAGTTCTCGCAACAAGGCGGTCACTTCAGTGACAGTCTTTCCCTTGACCTCCACAGAACCGAGGTAGGGAAAAACAATGGTCCCGCTGCTCGACACCCTGCATTCCTTGCCACTGAGGTCCTTTTCACCGACCACATCAATAATGAGAAGGTCCTGCGCTGCAATCTGATAGTCAGGGTTGGATTGCGCCTGAGCAACAACGGCGATGGTGAACGCCGCGCTCAAAAAAGACCGGACTAAAATCTGCTTGATGAATTGCAAACACATATCAATACCCCACAGCAACACTCAGCGTAACCCTGTTTGCATGATAGTCAATCACCGCAGGAAGGTCTGACTGAAAGTACTCAAAATTATAAGCCGCAACTCCCGTTAGCCACGTTTCAAAGCGATAGGTGATATTCGCGTTCAGCCCCATCAACTCATCCGTTCTTTGGGCGAAAAGGGTGGTTGGATCATAATCATGCCGCTCGTAAAGAGTTCCCAGAGTTCCCCACAAACGACCAGTATTTCCCAGCTGTTGCCGGTAGGTCAGGTTAACCGCATCCGAAACATAACCGGAACGGGCGAATTGAATCGAAACCTGCTGCCTCCTGCTATAGGTAAGCGAGGCGATTGAACGTTCGGTAAATGATTGGGTTAGATTTACTTCCACAACTGGCGCATCCGAGGTTCCAGAATTCCCACTAAATTCGCGATGCTCGTAACCAGCTTTGACTGTGCCAACAAGGCGCTCCGTGAAATTTCCCCGGGCACCTAAAAAGGCTCCGATGAATTCCGCGTGAGGCGGTTTTGGAAAGGTGCTCAGATTCGGGTCAGTGGCGGTCTGACCGTAATAAATTTCGCCAAAAAAACTGGTGCGGGAAAACGGCTGCATTTCAAAACCCACAGTTCCAATCAGGGTGTTGGAATCGAAGAATGGTTCCCCTTCATCAAAATCAACGGTGTTATGAGTTCCTTCGACATACACCCGGGTTTTTTCAGTGACCCCATATCGGATGGTCCAGTTATCGTTAAAGATCCAGCGGTCCAGTTGCTGCCCCCCTGAACTAAATCCTCCCCCAACAATTCCGGAAAGGCGATCCCAGGAGTCGGTGCCGCGAATTTCAAATTTCCCCTGCTGGATCGTCGCCAGGAAATTCATCCTTTCCTGACGCGTATTTTGCTGATCCTCCTGAAGGTAAAAAACTTCGTCATGGCGGTAGGTAAACGCCAGGACATTCCCGTCAACCCGGCCTAATTGTAATTTCAATCCCGGCGTGAAAACCGTCACAAAATCGTCCACCCGGTTGTTCTCTCGATAGTAGATATTGTCGTTATACGTTTCGCTTAACTCCGCCAAAGGACGTAGAGACAATGAACCTCTGCTGAACAGGAGAAAATCGCTCGGCTGAAGAGCCTGTGAGGAGTTCGTTAAACCTATGAGCCCGGTCGCTGCCAGGAAAAACCGTGAATGCGTCAATTTACGTACCATTGCTAACTCAACATAAAAGCAGACCGTCGAAAACCAAGGTCAGCATTCCATCAAGCGTAACTGCCTGCGCTGGTGGGAGTCAATCAGACTTGGCCGAAATTTCGGCCAATTTATCTTCCTCACATCGAAGTGAATGTTTCAGTGCGCTTTTTTTAGTTGCGCCATTAACGCCGCCATTTCCAAAGCCGCCCCGGCAGCTTCGATCCCACGATTATGTTCCTTACCTAAACAGCGAATTACAGCCTGCTCCTCACTTTCAAACAGCAGGACCCCATGAATGATCGGGAGTTTCGAGTTCAATTGCAATTGCGCCAGGGCATGGCTGACTGAGATGGCGATATGATCAGCATGAGTGGTGGCACCGCGCAGGATCGCCCCAAAACAGACAATGGCGTCAAAGGGAGGAGTGCTTTCCGCAAGACGCGCTGCGACCGCGGGAATTTCAAACGACCCCGGCACCCGGAAAACCTCCACCGAAGCACCGGCGGTTTTCAACACTTTGGACGCATTTTTCACCAATGCATCCGTAAAGCGGGAATTGTAACGGGCCGCGACAATGGCGAAGCGTCCCCCGCTTTTACCTGAATGTTTTTTTACCTTTTGCAGCATGGAGGTGACCCGGCGCGAATCAAATCAGGTGCCCAAGCTTTTCCCGCTTGGTCTTGAGATATTTTTCATTGTGGCGGTTGGCTCTGATTCTGATCGGGACCTGCTCCACGATTTCCAATCCATAACCTTCCAGTCCCACGATTTTCCGCGGATTGTTCGTCAGGAGCCGAATCCGTTTCAATCCCAAATCCGCCAGGATTTGGGCGCCGATTCCATACTCCCTCAGGTCCATTCCAAAACCGAGCTTCAGGTTGGCCTGCACCGTATCCAGACCGCGTTCCTGCAATTTGTAGGCAAGAATCTTGGGGGCCAGGCCGATGCCGCGCCCCTCCTGGCGCATATAGAGGATTACCCCTTTTCCTTCCTCGGAAACCTGGCGCATTGCCTGATGAAGCTGCGGTCCGCAATCACAACGGCGGGACCCGAAAACATCTCCGGTCAGGCATTCGCTGTGAACGCGCACCAAAACCTTGTCACGGGGGGAAAGCTCCCCTTTGACAAGCGCCAGGTGATGCTGCTCATCGAGTTTTGAGCGGTAAAGATAAAGATCAAAATCACCATACTCAGTGGGAAGTTTTATCACTTCCACCCGCTCGACATGCTTTTCGCGATGCCGCCTGAATTTGATCAATTCCTCAATGCTCGCGATCTTGAGCTTGTGCTTTTTCGCGAACTTCAGCAGTTCCGGAAGCCGCGCCATTGAGCCATCGTCGCTCATGATTTCGCAAATCACCGCCGCAGGGCGGCATCCCGCAAGCGTGACCAGGTCCACAGCAGCTTCGGTATGGCCCGCCCGTTGCAGGACTCCTCCGGGCCGAGCCCGCAATGGAAACACATGGCCAGGCTGGACCAGATCATCCGGCACAGCAGTCGGATCGGTCATGACACGGATCGTGCGGGCGCGATCAGCAGCGCTGATCCCGGTGGTGATCCCCGAGGCCGCATCCACACTGACCTGGAAATCGGTTTTAAAAGTCTCCCGGTTCTGGGTGACCATCCGTTCGATTCCCAATTGTTTTAGTCGCTCCGAAGTGGTCGGGACGCAGATCAGCCCGCGCCCATACTTCGCCATGAAATTGATCCCTTCAGGCGTGGCGCATTCGGCAGCCATGATCAGGTCCCCTTCATTCTCCCGGTCGGCGTCATCCACAATGACGACCATTCGCCCCTTTTTAATGTCCGTAATGACAGAGTCGATGCTGTCGAAGGTGTTCTTCACAGGATTTACTTTAACAGATCACGGGCCTGCGCAAGGGCCTGCTCGATTTTTGAGGGATCCTTGCCGCCACCCCGGGCCTGTTCGGGCCGTCCGCCACCTTTTCCTCCAACGAGCGGGGCAATCGTTTGAATAATTTTTCCCGCTTGAAACCGTTTCACCAGGTCTGGCGAAACCGCAGCCACCAGTGAAACAGAGCCTTCACTTGTCCCGGCCAGAACCGCGACTCCCTTGAATCGTGAACGAAGCGATTCAGCAATGGCCTGGAGGTAATCGCCATCCGCATCCCCAAGGTTTTTCGCAATGACCGGAACGCCATTGACGGTTTCCGCGTCCCGGATCAACTGCCCGGCCAGTTCGGCAGCCTGCTTTTGCTGAAGCGCTTTTAGCTGTTTCTCCAATTCTTTTTGATGGGCCAGCAGCGCGTCCAGTTTTCGTTCGAGCTCTGAAAGCGGAGCATTCAATTTGCCTGCGAGTGATTGGAGCGTGGCAAGCTCTCCTCGCGATTTGTCGAGCGAAAGCAGCCCACTGACCGCCTCAATGCGTCGGACACCGGCGGCAATTGCGCTCTCTCCCACAATGCGGAACAAACCAATCTCCCCCGTGCCGCGAGCATGGGTGCCGCCACACAATTCCATGGAATATCCGTTCAACTCCCCGGCCTGCCCGCCGATCTGCACCACTCGCACGGTGTCCCCATACTTGTCACCGAAAAACTGCATGATCTCCTGGCGACCTTTCACCTCGGCATAAGGCACTTCCTTCCATGAAACGGGGGCATTTTCAAGAATGCGTTCATTGACCAGCCGTTCAATATCGTTCAATTGCTGGGCGGTTAGCGTCTGGCTGTTAAAATCAAAGGTCAACTTCTCCGGCGTGACTGCCGATCCCTTTTGAGTCGCTTCCCTGCTCACAACCTCATGCAAGGCCCAGTGAAGCAGGTGGGTCACGGTATGGTGCCGCTGGATCGCGGCGCGGCGGCCGACATCGACCTTCAACTCCACCTCAGTGCCGGTTTGAGGAGCGTCCTGCCCATCAATAAAATGAAGGAAGGTGTTTCCGCTTTTTTGCGTGTTGGTAATGCGCCAAAGATTCGCCCCTGCTGCAATCACCCCGGTGTCACCCACCTGACCACCCATCTCCGCATAAAATGGGGAGACATCCAGAAGAACCGCTGTTCGCTCCTTGATCGAAACCACATCCTGCACCCTGGATTTTGCTTCCAGTTGATCAAAACCCACAAACCGGGTCGGAGCGGCAGTATCGAGGTTGCTTAGGCTGATTACTTCTTTTTTCTGCGAAGCACGGGCTCGGGCGCGTTGCTCCTCCATCAGCTTCTCGAACCCTGCCGTGTCCACTGAAAGACCGGCTTCCCTGGCCATCAATTCCGTTAAATCCAGCGGGAAACCATAAGTATCATAAAGCTTGAATGCGAAATCGCCCGGAAGCGCCTTCCTCCCATCCAATGATCCCGCAGCCTCCCTGAACAATTCGATCCCGCGATCTAGAGTCCTGTTGAACGACTCCTCTTCAGTGCGGATGACGCTTTGCACCGTTTCCTGTCTCGCCCGAATTTCAGGAAAGACATCGCCCATTGTCTGGGCGAGCACTTCGACGAGTTGATAGAAGAACGGTTGGTGAAAACCGAGGGTGCGGCCATAACGCACAGCGCGACGGAGAATGCGGCGAAGAACGTAATTACGGTCTGTGTTGCCGGGCAAAATCCCATCTGCAATCGCGAAGCTCAACGTCCGGATATGGTCGGCAATGACGCGAAATGCGACATCGATTTTCTCCTGCTCAGTGTCGCCCGTGCTGCCTGCTTTCGGGAGAGTGGAGGTGTAGCGCTTGCCGCTCAATTTTTCGAGACGGTCAAAAATGGGGCGGAAAATATCTGTCTCGTAATTCGAGATCCCGCTGTTGAAATCCGAAAATCCTTTTGTCCCCTGAATGATCGAGGTCACACGCTCAAAACCCATTCCGGTATCGACATGCTGGGCTGGAAGCGGTGAAAAACTGCCATCCGGGTTTGCGTTGAACTGGATGAAAACAAGGTTCCAGATTTCAATGCACTTGGGACTGCCCTGATTGACCAACGAACCTTTGGTGTCCCCTGCCGGAGTGAGATCGACATGAAGTTCGGAGCAGGGTCCGCACGGGCCGGTCTCACCCATCATCCAGAAATTATCTTTTTTGTTCCCGTAAACGATATGGACTTTGGGATCAAGCCCGGCGGCCTCGAATTTTGCGGCCCAAAAATCATACGCCTCCTGGTCGAACTCACTCGGGTCGCCCTTCGATTTATCGGGATTGTAAACCGTCGCGTAAATCCGGTTCCTGGGGAATTTCCACACCTGCGTGACGAGTTCCCATGCCCATTCAATGGCCTCTTTTTTGAAATAATCGCCAAAGCTCCAGTTCCCGAGCATCTCGAAAAATGTGTGGTGATAGGTATCCAGTCCTACATCCTCAAGATCGTTGTGCTTGCCGCCCGCACGAATGCATTTCTGGGTATCGGCAGCGCGTCCCGGAGTGTAGGGAGACTTTTGCTGCCCCAGGAAAATCGGGACAAACTGGTTCATGCCCGCATTCGTAAAAAGCAGGTTGGGTGAGTCGGGCATCAGGCTCGAAGAGGGCACAATGGCGTGCTGCTTCGATTTGAAAAAATCGAGGAACGACTGTCGGATCTCAGAACTGGTCATAAAGGTAATCAACCTGCCAGGAACAGGTTTCTGTAAAAGGGTTGAGGGTAGGAAAAAATAAACACTCGGGAAAGAAAGTTTTGGAACGCCCCTGCCTGATGAGCATCTCGCCTGGGCAAATCGCGGTAAACTGAGCGTTCAATCAGCCCGCTCCTTTGAGCAAGCGGGCTTCCTGAATGCTGAGCGATAATCAACGTTTCTTGCCGCTCTTTTTCCTGATCCCGCTTCCGTGCACCTGGGAAGCCACTCGCAGGCGCAGCCCATTCAAACGAATAAACCCGGTCGCATCATTCTGGTTATATGCTTTGGTGGGGTCCGCTTCCATCGTGGCGATGTGGGGATTGTAAAGACTTACCGGCGATTTGCGTCCTGCATTGATGATATTGCCCTTGTAAAGCTTCACCCGGACGGTGCCTGTCACATTTTTCTGGCTTTCGCTGACGAGCGCCTGCAAAGCATAACGTTCCGGGGCAAACCAGTAACCGTAATAGACCAGTTCGCCATATTTTGGGATCAACGAATCGCGGAGGTGCATCACTTCCCGATCCATTGTCAACGTTTCGATCTGGCGGTGCGCAAAATGCAAGATTGCGCCACCCGGCGTTTCATTAACACCGCGCGATTTCATTCCCACATAGCGATTTTCCACCAGGTCAACCCGTCCGACACCATGCTCGCCGCCGAGCTTGTTCAAGGTTTTCATGACTTCCAGCGGAGTCATCACCTTGCCATTTACCGCAATGCAGTTTCCCTGCTCGAACTCGAGTTCCACACACTCAGCCCTGTCCGGAGCTTCCTCCGGTGACACGCTGAGCACGTACATTTCGCGATGCTCCTTCGCGGAAGCATCCAGCCAGGGATCTTCCAGGATGCCGGCTTCAAATGAAATATGCAGAAGGTTGCGGTCCATCGAATACGGCTTTTTGGCGGTGGCCTGCACCGGGATTTTTTTCTCTTCGCAATAAGCGATCATTTCGGCGCGACCGGGAAATTGCGCCCGAAATTCCTCATCACGCCATGGCGCAATGATTTCCAGGTCAGGCGCAAGCGCAGCGGCTGTGAGTTCAAAACGGACCTGGTCATTTCCCTTGCCGGTGGCTCCATGCGCGATGTGGGTGGCTCCTTCGATCCGGGCGATTTCCACCATTCGCTTGGCAATCAACGGACGGGCAATGCTGGTCCCGAGGAAATACTGGCCTTCGTAAACCGCACCAGCCTGGATCATCGGGTAAATGAAATCGCGCGCAAACTCCTCCTGCAGGTCGTCGATGTAAAGTTTTGAAGCGCCGGTCCGCATCGCCTTTTTATCAAGCCCCTTAAGCTCTTCCTCCTGTCCGATATTCGCGCAAAAGGCGATCATTTCCGCGTCATACTTTTCCTTGATCCATGAGAGAAGGACCGAAGTGTCAAGACCGCCGGAATAAGCTAAAACAATTTTCATAAAGCTGGCCGCACTAAAGCAAATTGTTGTGATTAGAAAAGAAGATTATTCACCCGCTGGCTCGATATGCACCAGGACATCCTGCACAATTGGCAATTCACGCCGGATCACATCCTTGATCTCATGGGCGATGGCATGCGCCTCCCGCACACTCATCTCCGGCGAAACCTCCACATGCATATCGATGAAATAGGCAATCCCCACTTTGCGGATCATGCATTTCTCAATTCCCTCCACCCGTTGGACACTTCGAGCCAGTTCCTCGATCCGCTTGGAAAAACTAGTCGAGGGCGAACGATCCATTAATTCATCAAGGGCAGGACGCAACAATCCCAACCCGTTCCAGGCAATGATCGCTGACGCAATCAGCGCCGCATAATCATCCGCAACTTCGTAACCTGGACCGCCGATCAGCGCGATGATGATGCCAACGGCTGCTGCCACTGATGTGATCGCATCACTCCGATGGTGCCACGCATCACTTTCCACCACTGAGCTGCTCAACGAATAACCCTCCGCCCGCACATACCGGAACAGCAACTCCTTGGCAACAATCACAGCGAGCAACACAATTAATGTAAAGCCCGCTGGCGTCTGGTGCGGCACAATGATTTCCCGGACTGCCTGGACGGCAATATATCCCGCCGCCACCAGTAAAAGCACTGAGACAAATGCAGCGGCCAGAGGCTCCGCCTTTCCATGCCCGTATGGATGATCCTCATCAGCAGGTTCCGCAGCCACCACAACGCCACGCCATACCACAAAGGAACTGAACAGGTCAGCAACTGATTCGATCCCGTCCGCCACCAGCGCATGAGAATGTCCAACGACTCCTGCGGTAATTTTCACCCCCGCAAGAACAGCATTGACGCCCATTCCAATGAAAGTCGTCCGTAAACTCCGCTGTAGCCGGTTTTGCACTTTCTGAAATGAATCGTTCAGATGTAAAGCTGGAGGACAAGAAGATTTAAACGGAACTTCTCGGTTCCCGTTTTCCCTGCAGCTGGTCGGCTTTCTTTTGAGAATGTCGTTCCCCCGGCAGATCCGTGTCCTGTCCCAAAATGTCCTGGATATAAACCATTTTCGTCAAAACGAGTCCGACCGCGACAATAGGAGTTGCGAGCAACACACCGAGTGTTCCCAGCAAAACGCCCATCAACACCTGGGCTGTGATGGTCAAAGCTGGCGGCAATGAAACAGTCCGTTTTTCCACCAGCGGCGTGAGCACATAACCATCAACCATTTGATAAACAACATAAAAAACCAGGACATGAATGACTTTATCCGGCCCTTCCATCAAAGCGACCAGCACAGCAGGAATGGCCGCCAGGATCGGCCCGATATTTGGAATAAAATTGAGAAGACCAGCGATCAACCCAAGCGTTAATGCCAGTGGAACTCCCATCATCAACAAACCCAGCCAGGTAACAATCCCATTTGTCAGCATCAGGAACATTCGCCCGTTCAGCCAGCGTTGAAGGGTGATTCCCAGTTCCGCCATCACTTCCCGTGACCTTTTCCGCTGCGGTTTTGGAAAAAGCTGGGCCACACCATTAACATAAACATCCGGCGCGCTCGCCAGATAAATGCCCACGCTCACCACCACCACCAGATTAACAAGCAGCCCCAAAGTCGAGGAAAGCAGCAGACCAGCCCGCGACAAGGCATTCGGAATTTGCTTCATCAAGTCAGTGAATGCAGGCTGCTGCCCAATGACCCTGCGGCCCCACTCATTCGATTGGATTTTTTCCTGCAATTGCTCAACAGCTTTTGGAAGCTGCTCCGAAAGCTGGTCCGTTTGTTTTCCAATTTCCGGCGCGAGTAGAAAAAAGAGGCCGGTCAGCAATCCGGCCAGCGATAAAGTCACCAATGTCAAGGAAAGTTTGTCTGACCATCCCGTTCGCTCTTTCAAGCCATTTGTTAAGCCGCGCAGGAAAACCGCCAGCAACACCCCGGTGAAAAAAATCAGGAAAACATTGACCGCAGCAAACAATAGATAAATCCCAAGACCAAGAAGGATGATTAAACCCAGCACCAGCAGAACGCGCCTTGAGAAGAAACTGATGTCATTTGGAGACGTTGGAACTCGGGAGTTTCCTTGCGGCCCCCGGTCATCCCTCCTGTCGTACCCCCTGCTCCGATACAGCCCCACACCAGACTATAACACACCATCGGAAGGTTTGCAGCTCACCTCAGCTTTCTCACCACATTATATCGCTCACAACTGGACAGGTGGTCATTCACCATTCCAACTGCCTGCATATACGCATAGCAAATCGTTGAACCCACAAATTTGAACCCACGCTTCAGCAAATCCTTGCTCATCCGGTCAGACTCACTCGACTTTGCAGGAATCTCCTTCATGAATTGAAAGTGATGCTGCAACGGTTTCCCATCCACAAACTGCCAGATATACCGATCAAAGGTCCCAAACTCCTTTTGCACCTGGAGAAAAGCTTTTGCATTAAGGATTGTCGCGGCGATTTTCAGCCGGTTTCTGACAATCCCCGGATTTGCCATCAACTCCGCCACTTTTTTATCGTCATATCGGCTGATTCGTTTCGCATCGAACTGATCAAAGGCCTCCCTGTAATTTTGTCGCTTTCGCAATACTGTAATCCAACTCAAACCAGCCTGGGCGCCTTCCAGAATCAGCAGCTCAAAAAGCATTCGATCCTCATGCTGCGGCACGCCCCATTCTTCATCATGGTAGGCGCAATAAAGAGGGTCATCCCCCGCCCAAGGACAGCGTTGAGAGCTTTTACTCACAAGCGTGGTCGTGGAGGAGTGATCGGTTCCCGATAAGATTGCACCCCTTTGGCCCGGGTCTTCCGCTTGTAAACTTTATCGCCGCACGTGACGTACAATTCGTTAAAATTCGCGCCTCCAAAAGTAACATTGCTCAGCCACGAACGTTGCGGCTTGCTGATGATGCCATTCACACGCCCGGCCTGGTCACAAAACTGCAATCCCGCCGCGGTCGTGACATACAATCGCCCCATCGTATCCACGGTCATTCCATCCGCCCCGCTTTCAGTTGCTGTGTCGGGCATATGCAAATGGAAATACCGTTGCTTATGAGTCAGGGAACCGTCAGGCAGTATTTGGAAGGACCATACCATTTGCCCACGTGTATCGGAGACAATCAACAGGGATTGGTCCGGTGTGAGTCTGACCCCGTTGGGAAAGTTAATGCCACTGTCCACCACCCGTTTCTCTCCTCCAACAGGTTTGAACCAGACTTTTTTGTTGCCTGGGTCAGTCCAGTAGAGATCCCCATTGAAAGTAATCGCAATATCATTGGACTCCGTATCTTCCACCACAACAGATTCTTTCCCTTCGGTGGAATATTTCACAATCCGTTTCTTCCCATTTTGGCAGGCATATAAGTTCCCCTCCTTGTCAAACCCCAGTCCATTGGCCCCTCCAGTATCTTCTGCAAACACCGTCACAGTTCCATCGAGTGCAATTTTGTGAATTTTATTGTTGGGGATATCCGTGAAAAAAATCTCTCCACTGGCATTGGCAACTGGTCCTTCCGTAAATCGATGCCCGCTGCTCAGTTGCTGCCACTCCTCGCCCGGAATCAAAACATCCATCACAGGCAATTTGGAGCCTTCCCCTTTTTTTATCGGAGTGGCGTGGTCACGCCAAAGCCAGCGCATGGCATCTGGAAAGATAGCCCCGCCATGTTTTCCGTTGTGCGCTCCATCACCCCACACATGTTTCACATCATACCCCGCCAGCTGAAGCGCAGCGAGCATGTCCAGGTTGGCAATAAACCAGTTCCCCCCATAAATATTAAGATCATTTTCGCCATCCTGCAGGAAAACACGGATCGGTTTAGGCTCACTTTTTCGGATCAACGTTGGATAATCATTCCCACCCCGCAACCCCACATAAGTGCCAATGGTACTGAAAACTTTGCTGAAAGCTTCAGGACGTTCCCACGCGGCAGTAAAGGCGCAGATCGCGCCGGAACTTGCCCCTCCAATCGCCCTGCTCTCCGCATTTGTAGCCAAATTGTACTGCTTGCTGACCTCAGGGATAATCTCCTCCAGAAGAAACCGGACATATTGATCGCCGAGTCCATCATATTCGTAACTGCGATTATACCGGGCCAAAGCATTTGTCGTCAGCGCGGGAACAACACCGGGATTGATAAAAATGCCAATGGTCACTGGCATCTCTTTTTGATGAATCAGATTATCAAAAACAATTGGGACGCGATAATCTCCCTTTGGATTGATGTAACCACCGCCATCCTGGAAAACCATCACACAGGCAGGAGTTTCGGCTTTGTACTGGCTCGGCACATAAACCCAATAATCACGGACTGTTCCGGGGAAAATTTTACTCGTCCATTGATACTGCGTCACTTTTCCCTGCGGCACTCCCTCCTTTGGCATGGAATCCGGACCATGCTTGTAATCATCAATGGCGGAAATCGACAACACACAGCAAAATACCAGCAAAAAAGCGAAACGGGATTTCATTTGTCCGGTTTCGCAGCTTTTAAGCTCCCTGTAAATCAATTTCCAGAAGCGTGGAAAATTGAAGCTATCTGCCGGCAAATTGCTGAAGTGACTCCTCTCGGAAGTTCTTAATTTGTCCCCTATATAAAGCCGAAACCCCCTTTATGGGTTTTTGGCCTTTGGAGGGGGTTTTGGGTTTTGAAGAATAATCTGGCGACGACCTACTCTCGCGGAGCCTATAGAACCACTACCATCGGCAATGCTGCGTTTGACGGCCGA
>JANRLX010000026.1:0-3757 GCA_033762115.1 Verrucomicrobiota bacterium | reverse complement strand
GAAGCTTCCATTGAAAGGGATTCTTTGCGGTTCGGAACAGTTGACCCACCCCCAGAAATTAACCCTGGAACGGATTTTCGGGTGCCGTGCTTATGCCTGGTATGGTCATTCAGAACGGGTGGTTCTGGCAGCGCAGGGGCGTCGAAGCGACCTGTATTATTTTGTCCCGCAGTACGGGTTTGTGGAATTTGGACCGGCTAATGAGGAGGGGTTGTGTGAAGTGATCGGGACATCATTTGACAACCTGGTGATGCCATTGATTCGTTATCGAACGGGTGATTATGTGAAACTGGCTGATCCACGAGTTGATGGAGAATTGGAATACCCCTGGCCTGCGGTGTCTCGAATTGCAGGACGGGAGCAGGAATTTCTCGTCAGCGGCACAGGTCGCAGGATTTCGCTGACTGCCTTCAACATGCATGATGCAATTTTTGATGATTTGTACGCTGTGCAATTTTATCAGGCAGCAGCGGGCGTTGCGGAATTTCGGTATGTGCCGGGACCACGCTTTACGGAGGAGCGGCTTCGGACAATCGAATCCGGCATCCGCAGGAAACTGGGTGATGATTTTTTGATCATTTTTTCCCGTGTGGCCGAAGTGGAGCGAACCGCGGCAGGCAAGCACAAGTGGCTTGTCTCAAAACTTTAACGGCTCAGGCGAGCAAGGCCTTGATAATGTGCGCCTCCTCGACACCGGTCAGGCGCTGGTCCAGGCCCTGGTGGCGGAAGGTGAACCGTTCATGATCCATCCCCAGCATGTGAAGAACGGTTGCATGGAAATCATGGATATTCACGGGGTCCTTGATGATGTTGTAGGAGAACTCATCGGTTTCACCGTAGATCGTGCCGGGGCGTGAGCCTCCACCGGCCATCCACATGGTGAAGCAGCGGGGATGGTGATCACGGCCGTAATTGTCCTTGGTAAGTCCCCCTTGTGAATAGATCGTTCGGCCGAATTCGCCCCCCCAAACTACCAGGGTGCTGTCCAGCAGGCCGCGAGCTTTCAAATCCTGAATAAGGCCATAGCAAGGTTGATCAACATCCTTGCATTGTTCCGGCAAACGACCGGAAACATTGGAGTGAGTGTCCCAGTTATTATGATAAATCTGGACGAAACGCACCCCGCGTTCGATCATCCGCCGCGCCAGCACCGCAGAATGCGCAAAGCTTCCGGGCTTTTTGACATCATCACCGTAAAGTTTGTAGGTGGATTCCGGTTCAGCGGAAAGATCGGTCAATTCAGGGACGCTGGATTGCATCCTGAAAGCCATCTCGAATTGTGAAATACGGGTGTGGGTTTCAGGATCGCCAACCTTTTTGTAATTCAGTTCATTGAGGTCACGCAACCCGTCCAACATTTTGCGGCGCACCTTGGGATCCACTCCCGAAGGATTGTTAATGTAAAGGATGGGATCGCCCCCGGACCGGAATGAAACACCTGAATGAACGCCGGGGAGGAAGCCAGCGGACCATAGTCGGGCAGAGATCGCCTGGATCTGTTCAGTGTTGGTGGGTTTGGCGACGAGAACGACAAAGGTTGGCAAATTCTGATTCATGGCACCCAGCCCGTAGGAAGCCCAGGAACCCAGGCAGGGGCGGCCAGTGATCTGATTGCCCGTCTGCATGTAACTGATGGCAGGTTCATGGTTGATTGCTTCGGTATGGACAGAGCGCATGAAGCACATGTCATCGACCATTTTCGCGGTATGGGGAAGAAGCTCGGAAACCCACATCCCGCATTTTCCATGCTGCGCGAATTTATATTTGGATGGAGCAATGGGAAAGCGGCTTTGGCCGGAGGTCATGGTGGTAAGCCGCTGACCCATCCGGACGGATTCAGGCAAATCCTTGTCATACCAATCAGCCATGACCGGTTTGTAATCGTATAAATCGAGTTGGGAAGGCCCGCCGACCATGTGCAGGTAAATGACCTGCTTTGCCTTCGGCGCAAAATGAGGGCCGATCGGTTTTTCCGCGCCATCAATGGCCACTCCGCCTTTGGTCGCTTTTTTCAAATCAGCCATGACCAGCTGGGGAGCAAGAGCAGCCAGCGCTGCGGTGCCTATGAAACTGGCCCCTTTGCTCAGAAACTGCCGTCGTGTTTCGAACCGGGCGTAATCATCAAAAATATTCATGCGAATGGGTTACTTGTTGAGGGCCTCATCCAGGTTCATTAACTGGCTGGCGATCATGGTATAGCTGGCAAGCTCGACGGGATTGAGGTCAGAATTCGGTTTGGATTCACCAACTGTGATCAACGCTTTGGCATCCTCGGGAGCGGTGAGGTAATGCTGCCTGATCTCAGCGAGGGAATTTTCGACGATTTTTCGCTCCTTCCCCTCAAGGGGACGGGCGATAAGGCGTTCAGCCATGAAATCAAGCCGCTCTTTTGGCGTGCGCTTCTTCTCCAGGAGCGCTTTTTCTGCGAGGTGCCGCGCGGCCTCGACAAACTGGGTGTCGTTCATGGTTGCGAGGGCCTGAAGCGGAGTGTTGGTGCGCTCACGGCGAACGGTGCAAGTTTCACGGGTGGGAGCATTGAAAATATCCATGTTCGGGGGAGGCGCAGTACGTTTCCAAAAAGTATAAAGACTTCGACGGTAAAGATTTTCACCTTTGTCCTGCTTGTAATCCCTGGTGTCGCTCCCGGGCATGGCGACCATTTCCCAAACCCCCTCAGGTTGATAAGGCTTCACACTGGGGCCGCCAATTTTCGGGACAAGCAGCCCGCTTGCGGCGAGCGCCATATCACGGATCATTTCTGCTTCCATGCGGTAACGTGGCCCGCGCGAGAGCAGCCTGTTTTCCGGGTCCTTTGCCAATTTTTCCGGAGTAAATTCGCTGGCCTGACGATAGGTGGATGAGAGGACGATCATTTTGTAAAGACGCTTGATGTCCCACGCGGACTCGCGAAAATCAACCGCGAGCCAGTCCAGCAGCTCGGGATGGGATGGCAGTTCGCCGGTGATTCCAAAATCCCCGGAAGTCCGGACAAACCCATTTCCAAAGAGCTCCTGCCAAATCCGGTTCACAGTGACACGGGTGGTCAGCGGATTTTCCGGCAGCAACAGCCATTTGGCGAAACCGAGCCTATTCCTGGGGAAATCCTCTGGAAAAGCTGGTAAAACCTTTGGGGTGGCTGGGTCCACTTTGTCCCGGCGTTTGTCATATTCACCACGGAAAAGGATATAAGCGCTCGCAGGTTCCTTCTTTTCGTTCATGACGTGGGCGATGGTCCCACGGTCCTTGATTTCACGTTCCTCCTGCTCCAGCGCAGCCAGTCCGGCAGCCGCAGTTTTGTATTCCAGGTCGAATCCGGTGAGGTAAAAATCGTACAGGTCCTGTTTATCTTTGTCGGACCGTGCGCTTTCTTCTTTCGAGACGATCCAGGCAATCCGCGGCTTTTCCTTGAGTCGTTTGATCTCATCCTCTTTCAAGAGCCGTGAGTAAATGCGCACATCCTGCACCGCGGCTTTTTCCAGATTATCGCCATTTTTTCGCTGGCCGATTTTTAATGGAGTTTCCGTCCGGGTACTGTTCGACAAATTCTTTTGCTGGAGGTCAACCTCCGTCCGTTCCCCATTAATATAAACCTGAATTCCTTCGGCTTTGCTGGACCCGTCATAAGTGACGAAGACATGGGTCCATTTATCCACTTCGATCTGGCGTTTTGAAATGACCTTCAGCGAGTCGTCCGGCCATTTATGAATCAGATGAATGCCCGGTTTTCTGTCTCCAACCCAGAGGTCCCAACCACGAT
>JANRLX010000025.1:0-14366 GCA_033762115.1 Verrucomicrobiota bacterium | reverse complement strand
GATCCATCCATCCCCATCGAGATCCACCGGGGCGATTCCCAGCCCTTTTGCCATGGGAAGCCCAGTTGCCTTGTTGGTCACGTGAAGCCCGGCAAATTCCGCAACATTGGTAAACCTGCCATTCCCCTCGTTTCTGAAGAGGTAGGGAACCGTGCCCGTAAAATTCATCGGAGGACCATAGGCCCGGCCAATTCCGGGGAGTTGATAATTAATCTTGAGATCAATCTCTCTCGACCATTCAACGTAATTGCAGACGAAAAGATCAAGGTCCGAATCACGGTCATAATCGATCCATGCCGCGCTTGTGCTCCAGGCGTTCGTGGCGCCTGCCACTCCTGCCCCAGGTGCCACTTCGATAAATCCCCTGCCCTGTTGATTGTGATATAAATAATTCCTTCCAACAGCAGTCACATAGAAATCGGTCCAGCCATCATTATCGAAATCCCCCATGGCCAACCCCATTCCATAAAATGTTTCGAGAAGCCCCTTGGCTTTGGAAACATCCCGGAATTTGCCTTTCCCATCGTTTTCATACAGCAGGAGTGAGCCGCCATTTTTGGAACCGGCAAACGCCTCGTTCCAGGCGCAACCGCTGACGAAGAGCAAGTCCTGGTCTCCATCATTATCAAAATCCCAGATGGCGCAACCGGAGCCCATCGTTTCCGGGAGTAGTTTTTCACCGGAAGCGCCATTTTCATGGCGGAAATGAATTCCGGCTGCTGTTGCCGATTCCACGAAACGAACCATTGGCAAACCGCCAGAAACGTTGTTCTTTTTACCTTTTTCCTGGGAAAGTTCATACCCGATGAACAGGAGGATTGGCAGGATCGCCAGGGCCATGAAAATGAGGGTAAATCTCAATTGCAGCCGCTGTCCTTCCGCTGTGATTTCCTCACGTTTAACAGCGGGCTGGGGCGGCGGCATGTCAGGTTCGCCTCGGTTCATGATTTCCAATGCTCATGATAAGCAGTAAACTTTTTTTAGAAAAATAGAATCGCATGGTCAATGACCTGAGAAAACAGCCGCTCCTCCGCTGGGGATTGTTCCTGCTGTTCTGGACGCTCACGAGCGTTTCCTTCGCGATGCAATTTTACTGGTCCAGTTCAAGGGCCGGGTATCCCGTTTCCTTTGCGCAGGCCCTCGCCTCTTCAATGCTCGATTGGTACCTGTTCGGATTATTATCAATCCCCATGGCGGCACTTTCGCGCCGGTTCCCACTCGGAAAAAAGGACTGGGAAACCATGGGGCTGGTCCATCTGCTCGCTAGTGGATTGTTTTCTCTGGCTTATGTCAGTTTGCGGACCTGTCTGGGACTGGTGCAGGGTGCCCTTTCCGGAAACGAGGTTCTGTTCTCCCGATTATTTGTGGAACTCCTTGTCAAGACCTTTCACCTGAACATATGGATTTACTGGGTCATCCTGATCGTGACCCACGCAATGGATTATTATCGGAAGTTCCATGATCGTGAACTGCGGGCGGTGGAACTTGAAAAGCGGCTCACACAGGCGCGACTCCAGGCCTTGCAGATGCAGCTGAACCCGCATTTCCTTTTCAACACCCTTCATACGATTTCAGCGCTCATGCATAAGGATGTGGAGGCGGCTGACCGCACGTTGTCGCGATTAAGTGAACTCCTTCGACTGGCCCTGGACACCACGGACGAGCATGAAGTCACCCTGGAACAGGAGCTGGGGTTTCTGCAACGGTACCTGGAAATTGAACAGACACGTTTCCGGGAACGGTTGAGGGTCGAATTCAAGATTGCGCCGGACACCCTGAATGCACAGGTGCCCAACCTGCTGCTGCAACCGATTGTCGAAAATGCGATCCGCCACGGGATCGAACCACATGCCAGGGCGGGATTGATCGAGATTTCCTCCATGCAGGAGAACGGGAGACTGAAAATTGCCATTCGAGACAATGGAGGTGGATTAAACGGCAAGATGCGTGAAGGGATTGGCACTTCCAATACCCGTAAACGGCTGCAACAGCTTTACCAGTCCGACCAATCATTCGAACTCCGGAACCGTCCTGAAGGAGGATTGGAAGCACTGCTATCACTTCCCTTCCGCCTTGAACCGCTCCTGCCCAAATCATAATCTTTTCCAACCCTTGAAAATTCGCACCCTCATTATTGATGATGAAGAACTCGCACGGGACCGCATCCGCTCCCTTCTTTCCAATGAAAGCAGCATCGAGATCATTGGTGAGTGCTCGGACGGAAAAACGGCTGTGGAAATGATCGACCGCGAGTCCCCGGACCTGGTGTTTCTTGATGTGCAAATGCCGGAGCTGGACGGATTTCAAGTCCTGGAATCGATCTCTCCAGAGAAAACCCCGAAAATTATTTTTGTTACCGCGCATGAAAAGTTTGCGCTTAGGGCTTTCGATTTTCATGCCATTGATTACCTGCTTAAACCGTTTGACCGCGACCGCTTCAAACTGGGGCTGGACCGGGCTGTTTCCCAGCTTCAAAGCAAGGACCATGACAGCACCCTGGCCCGTCAGATGAGCGCCTTGTTGTCTGACTTGCAGAAAAGCAAACCGATGGTGGAACGGCTGGTCGTGAAATCAGATGGCCGGGTGCTCCTGATCAAGGTTGAGGATCTGGACTGGGTGGAAGCTGCGGACAACTACGTGAACCTGCATGTCGGAACCGAATCTCATCTGCTTCGTGAAACCATGAGTTCACTGGAAAAACGGCTTCCTGAAGAAACGTTCATGCGAATCAGCCGCTCGACAATCGTCAATGTCGAACGGATCAAGGAACTTCAACCACTCTTTCATGGGGAATATGTGGTCCTCCTCAAAAACGGAGCGCGACTGACTCTCAGCCGCAGCTACCGGGATAAACTCAACACCCTGCTGGGACGGGCGGACTGACTACTCCTCTGATTCCACAGCCTCGCGGATCATTTTTTTGAATTTCACAATTCCCTCATCGAAAGCCGCCGCAATCGGCAACACGGGGGTTTTTGTGATCCGCCGCTTGAATTTTTTCAGATTTTCCTCGGCGACCGGTTCGTCCATTTTATTGGCAACGACAAGGCGGCTTTTTTCGAGCAGCGTTTTGTCGTAGAGTTCCAGTTCGCTGAGCAACTGTTTGTAATCATCCCAGGGATTGCGACCGTCTGTGCCGGCCATGTCCAGGAGGATCACAAGGACTTTGCACCGTTTAATATGGCGAAGGAACGCATGCCCCAGACCAACATTCATATGGGCACCCTCGATCAGCCCTGGAATATCGCAGACGGTCAACCGATGGTAATCCTCATACTCCACAATCCCAATCTGCGGGTGAAGGGTTGTAAATGGATATGGCGCAACTTTTGGTCGGGCTTTTGAAATGGCGGTCAGGAGTGTTGATTTGCCCGCGTTGGGATAACCGACGATCCCCACTTCCGCAAGGATTCTAAGTTCCAGGAAATATTCCCCCTCTGTTCCCGGCTCGCCCGGTTGTGCAAATCGCGGCGTTTGGTTCCTGGCCGTGGCAAAATTTCGATTTCCCAACCCGCCTCTGCCCCCCTTGCAAAGGACGAACTGCTGCCCGTGCTCTGTCAGGTCTGCGATCAGCTCTCCTTTTTCTGAAACAACTCGATCCTGCTCCTTGCTTTCAACTTCTTCTTCCTCAAGATCAATTTCCATGGCCCGTTCGCTGCCAGCGTGACGAATCAACGGGCGTTTTCCACTGCCCATCTGCAATTTTGGCAGATCCGTTTCCGCTTCATCAGCGCTCTCTGCAACAGCAGCATTCTCTGCGGAATTTCCGTCCGATTCCTTCGAAGGGAGCTTCCATACCAGGGTGCCGCACGGGACTTTGATGATGAGTGTTTTGCCAGCCAACCCATCCATCCCCTTGCCCATTCCAGGCTGGCCATTTTCAGCGATCAGTCGGGGATTGTAGAACTGGCCAAGCAGGTTATTTAAATCATGATCCGCCTGGAGAATGACATCCCCTCCACGCCCGCCATTACCCCCGCTTGGGCCTCCTTTAGGGACATAGGCTTCCCGATGAAACGCCACTGCCCCTTTGCCCCCGTGACCCGCCCTGGCATAGACCTTGATCTGATCAATGAACATGAACCGCTCCTCCCAAAAGTATCAGCATGATTGTAGTAAAATAATCGAGTACATAAAAAAAGGCGAGGTTTACACCTCGCCTTTGCGGGTAAAGTCAAATCAATTGCTTGCAGGAGGCGGAACTGGTTGGACGCTTACTTTGCGACGGCCTTTGTCAAATTTGACCTGTCCGTCAATCAAGGCAAACAAGGTCCAGTCCCGACCTGTGCCAACATTCTGACCTGCAATAAATTTTGTGCCGCGCTGGCGCACGATGATGCTGCCCGCGGAAACCACTTCCCCGCCAAAGCGTTTAACGCCAAGTCGTTGTGCATTACTGTCACGACCGTTGCGGCTGCTGCCCTGACCTTTTTTATGTGCCATAAATTACAAATTAATCTCTTTGATTTTAACAACTGTTAATTCAGAGCGGTGACCCACAGTGCGGTGATATCCTTTACGGCGCCTCATTTTGAAAGCGATTTTTTTCTCACCCCGTTTGTGTTCAACAACATCTGCCACCACGCTGGCTTTGGAAACTGTGGGAGAACCCACGGAGACCTTGCCGTCGTTGCTCACGAGCAACACGCGGTCAAAAGTGAATGGTTTGCCCGCCTCAGCTTCGAGACGATCAACTTCCAGCGTATCGCCAGCGGCGACACGGTATTGCTTGCTGCCAGTTTCTAATACTGCGTACATAAAATCCCTAAAAAGGGGCCAAATAAGACCAGAACACCGGAATGGTGTCAACGCATTCTTTTAATGAATGCACGGCATGTTTACCACTATTCCGGCCAAATGCAAATCTGGATTCTGTAAAAATACGCATAAAACCGGGTTTCATGCCAATAAAGAAAGTTTTCGACCTCCATTTGCAAAGAAGCCATGCTTTTGAGCATGCGCTCACTCCTTCTTTGTTTGTTTGCCCTGGCCACAACCATCTGGCTTCAAAGTGGGGAAATTCCCACCTCGGCGTTCAAGGTTATGACTTTCAACCTCCGTTTCGCCAGTGATGAACCCCCTAACTCCTGGCCGGAGCGTCGCCCTGTCATGCAGGAATGTCTCAAGCTTACCCAGCCGGATATCATCGGCACTCAGGAAGGCGTTTACCGGCAGATCAAGGACCTCGCCCATGATCTCCCGGTTTACGATTGGATCGGGTTGGGAAGAGATGGAGGCAGCAAGGGAGAGTTCATGGCTGTCTTTTATAAAAAGGAACGGTTTGAACCGCTGGCTTTCGACCATTTCTGGCTCTCGGATACTCCCGACTTGATTGCCTCGACCACCTGGGGAAACTCAAATCGAAGGATGGTTACCTGGGTGCAATTTCGTGACCGAGCCACAAAAAAGGAATTTTATTTCCTGAACACTCACCTGGACCACCAGATTCAGGAAGCCCGCATCAAAAGCGCACATCTGATCAACAAAAAGATCTCAGAGTTTCCCCCTGCGTTGCCACTCATCCTGCTGGGGGATTTTAATGCTTCCGCAGGTAAGAATGAGGTTTACGATCTTCTGCTTAAGGAGCAGCAACTGGTCGATTCCTGGAGCGCCGCGACCATGCGTCATGGTGAGATGGTTCACACCTTTCACGGTTACAGGGGAATCAAAAAAGGGGATGATCGAATCGACTGGATCCTGTTCCGCGGGCCGTTCACGGTGCATTCCACTGAAATTGTTACATTTTCCAAAAATGCACAATTCCCCAGCGACCATTTTCCGGTCATCGCAGAACTGGAATTAAAATAACCTTTCGGTTACTTCCCTTCGTATTCCTTCAGGAAACCGACAAATTCGCGGCGATGATCCTCTTCGCCGGAAAGAATTTCGATGACAAGGTCCTGTGTCACGTAATCCTTTCCATCGCATAACCGGATGATTTTGTTGTATTGCGCAATGGCGCCTTCCTCCGCGTCGATTACCCCTTTGATAACCGCGACAACGTCCGTTGTCGAAGCGGGAGGTTGCAGTGATTTCTGGCTTTTGGGAAGGCTGAGCGATCCCGGCACGATCCCCCCGATTGTTTTAATTCTCGCGGCCAGTTGCTGCGCGTGCATCACTTCAGTGGCGACATCGGCAGCGAGCGCCTTTTTGATGACATCTGAACGCACCCCGTCCGGGTTGACTGAGGCGGCAATATAATTCTGCACTGTTTCCAGCTCCATTGCGTATGCTGTGATCAACTCATTGATAATTTCCTGATTCATTTCCATGCTCCTGTTTCAGCTTTCAATATGGGCTTCCCCTGCTGGGCCAGACCATCATTCCCCAGAATTGGAAATTGCACAATGGCCTGCCCTGAGCAGCCCGATATAAAATATAAAGGTGTGCCCTCATACCTGTTTAGTGGTGTTTTTCCCGATTTTCTCAGTTTCGCCCCGCGTTGATAAGCTTTGAATAGGAGGGATGTTCGAAGCATTACTCCCACCATTTGGGAGTTTCCAATTAAAAGGAGCAATGCGTATGTTAAAGAAAAGTTTGATTATTGCGGCTTTGATCATGGCCGCTTCAACCGCGAATGCGGGTTCTGACAACAGTTCAAAACAGTCCGATTACGAAGGCAACAAAGGTATCCACGGTCGAGTAAGCGGGGTGGCTGGTGATCCAACCATCGCTGATGAAAGCGAGTCGTCCAGCAGCAGCCAGGGATCAGCTGCTTCCAGCGCAAGCGGTCAGGATTCCTCGAGCGATTCCTCCTCTGATGACACTTCATCAGCATCCGGTTCGCCAGGATCATCGAGCACCGGCAGCAGTTCCAGCAGCAGCGGAACAGATGCATCGGGCTCGATCTCCGGTTCGACAGATTCCAGCACCGGCACTCAATCCGGCTCAACTGGCGCCAGCGGTTCATCGGGCAGTTCCAGCACTGGTTCTGACCAATCGGGCAGCGGAACAGGTTCTTCTTCTGGCTCAAGCGTAGGCACGGGAGCGCAGGGCAGCACCGGGATTGGCAGTTCTTCGACCAATGGGTTCTACCGTGGTCTTTACAACACCAATTCGGCCAGCACCAACCGCTCCAGCGGTTCTCAAGGTGGCAGTGGCCAGGGCAGCAGCGGCCAGGGATCTTCTGGCAGCAGTGGATCGAGCGGTACCTCTGGAAGCAGCGGTTCCTCATCCGGCAGCACCGGCACAAGTGGTTCTTCAGGCAGCAGCGGTTCCGGCACTGGCAGTTCAGGTAGTTCCGGCTCCGGCCAAACGACTTCTGGAAGTACTGGTTCCAGTGGTTCCTCTTCCTCTGAACAATAACACCTGAGGGATGAAGCCGTTCAGCACACGCGTTCACGGGATTTTGGATTATACCATCGGAATATTGCTCGTGCTCGCGCCTGTGGTTTTTGACCTGGACACAAATACGGCTGAGGGAAGGACCCCGATTTTGGTCGGGGTCCTCTCGCTCCTCTACAGTTTGATGACCGACTATGAGTTAGGTTTGGTGCGGCTATTGCCAATGCGCCTTCATTTGATGCTCGACCTGCTGGTCAGCGGCATTCTTTTTTTCAGTCCCTGGCTGTTCCGCTTCAATGAGCGTATCTGGCTGCCACATGCACTGTTGGGCGTCCTGGGCATGGGAGTGGCGCTGATGACGGATGGAAACCGCCGGTCCGTCGCGCAGCCTCCGGCATCCTGATTACCCACCGGGGTTCCTTTTTATAAGGGGCCTTGCTTCTTCACGCTGGAAATTCTCTGTGGAACCGGTTGAATACCTTCCGCATGGAACTCTTCCACAAAATTTTGACTGCCGCGATCAATGGTGGCGCTTCCGATGTGCATATTAAAATCGGCACACCGGTTATTTTCCGGATCAGCAGGCAACTTATCCCGATTGAAGCTCCGATTCCAACGCCTGAATGGATGGAGACAGTCGTCACGAACATTGTTCCCAGGCATGCGTTGAAACGGCTGGAGGAAGAGCGGGAAGTGGATTTCTCATATTTCGTTCCGGGGGTGGGACGTTTCCGCACCAATCTTTTCCAGCAGCGCGGCTCCTGGTGCCTGGCCATGCGTTACGTCAAGACCAACATCCCGAGCTTCGAAGAACTGGGATTGGAGCCGATCCTTAAAAACATCGCTGAAGCGCCGCGCGGAATTGTCCTGCTGGCCGGGGCGACCGGCTCGGGGAAATCCACCAGTCTGGCGGCCATGCTTCAGCACATCAATGCCACCCAACGGAAACATATCATCACGCTTGAAGACCCGATCGAGTTTGTTTTCGAAGATATCAATTGCACCATCGAACAGCGGGAAGTGGGGTTGGACACGCTTTCGTTCGAGCATGGGCTGAAGCATATCCTGCGGCAGGATCCGGACATTATCATGGTCGGTGAAATGCGGGATTCGGTTAGTTTTTCCGCCGCCATTAGCGCGGCAGATACGGGGCACCTGGTTCTTTCAACGCTTCACACCACCAACGCGGGACAATCCGTAGGGCGCATTCTTGATTTCTTCAAGGCCGATGAGCGGGAACAGGTCCGCCGTCAGCTTGCCGGGACGTTGCAGGCGGTGATCTGCCAAAGAATGGTGGGTAAATCCGATGGAAAAGGTGTGGTCCCAGCCCAGGAAATTTTAATTAATACCGGCACGGTCAAGAAAATGATCGAAGAAAATCGGCTGGATAAACTGGGCGCTGCCATCGAGACAGGCACCGAGGATGGGATGCAAAGTTTCAACCAGGCGCTGTTCAAGCTGGTCAAGGAACGGAAAGTGACCGAGAAGGAGGCGCTGGCCAAAGCTTCCAATGCCCAGGCGCTCGAAATGAATTTCAAGGGTATTTTCCTGGACGAAGGCCGGCGTATTCTCGGGTAATTGCTTGACTCCTGTGTCCTCTGCTTCGACTTATGATGCCGCTTTGGAACACCTCCAGAGTTGCGATCCGGTCATGCGGAAGCTGATCCGGAAGGTGGGGCCCTGTCGTTTGGAACCACAGCTACAGCGACCCCCCTTTGAATCTCTTGCGCGGGCAATTGCCCATCAACAATTAAACGGGACTGCCGCAGAAACGATCTTGCGTCGATTCGTTGCCCTTTTTCCAGGTTCCAGTTTTCCTTCTGCGAAAAAATTGGCAATAGTTACAGACGATGCGATCCGTGCCGCGGGGTTTTCCCGGGCAAAAATCGCGGCCTTGAGAGATCTCGCTGAAAAAGCCATTTCCGGTGTCGTGCCTTCACGCAGCAAAATTAACAGCCTCTCGAATGAGGAAATTATAGAACGCCTCACTGAGATTCGAGGCATCGGACAATGGACAGTTGAAATGCTTTTAATTTTTCAACTGGGGCGACTGGATGTCCTGCCAGCAGATGATTTTGGGGTACGAACAGGTTTCGCAAAAGCGTACGGATTGCCCACTCTGCCAAAACCTGGAGAACTACGGGAATTTGGCGAACGCTGGCGGCCGTTTCGCACCGTGGCAAGCTGGTATCTTTGGCGAGCGGCGGACGCAGCAAAACCGATCAAGGCAAAGAAATTACCCCCTTTGAAGAGCGCTTCTGGGCGAGCTCGCAAAAAGCAGGCAGGAAACCAGGAAGACCAACAGTAGCGTGGAATAGATCTGCAGCGGAAAATCGAATCTTGCGTGAAGCAGGATGCCTCCCAAATTCAGCAGCAGCAGGCTTTGAAAGGGGCGTGGCACGATAAGTCCGGCCGGCAAAAAGGATTTCGTGATCACAATCCCAAGTAATGCCAGCGCCAAAACAAAACCGATCCACCCAAAATTAACCCTCATTTCGAGCCAGTCATTGTGCAGGTAAGCGTGCCATACCTCGGAGGAATCCTCCCGGTAAAGCTGGTAAATGGCCGCAAAGGAGCCCGGGCCAGTGCCATACCATGGATAATCGGTAATGATCTTCTGCGCATTTTTGTAAATTTCAGCGCGCGGTTCAATATTCTGCTGCTGGTTCCCTCCGATTCGAGCCCGGAGCACATGACCGCTGAGATAAACCCCGCCACCCAGGCCAATCAGTAATAGAGAAATCAAAGTGACTTTGACAAACCGGTTTGTTTTTCCCCCAAAAAATAACAACATGACCACGCTGGCCAGGAGCAATCCCGCGCAAATAATCATCCCTCCCCTGCTCGAGGTATAAATCGCCGCGACGGTCATCAGAATCACAAATGGCAGCAACAAAATATGAGGACCTGAGCCTACACGCATTCTTGTGGAATGGGCGGCCTCCTGTTGCAGGCACCACCACAATCCGAGGGTCATGGGCCAGACGAGGTTAAAATATTGCGCTGCGTTGCCTCGATAGGAAAAGGAAGCGAAAGAACTGAGCGGGTGATCCCAATATCCTTCTCGCAGCCACAATAATTTTGTGGTGCCGCTGAGCCGCTGAAGAATCCCCTCGAGTGCCAGGAGGGCGCCATTGAGGCTCAATATCCATAACAACATTTTTAATCTGCCAGGAAGAACAGGCTGTCGTCCGGCATTCTCATGCCTTTCATCTCCTGTCCTCCCATGAATCCAATCGAACAATCCCCAAAAAAATCCGGCCAATCCAGCGTACATCCAGAACATCTGCCAGCTCCGTGCCCGATCATAACTAAACGGGAGCCATGAAATAAACTCGTGGTATTCGAAACGATTTTCCTGCGGGATATAAGTCGCCCGTGCATTCAGCGCACTGATAAAAGCGAACAAAAGCAGGAGGGAGCTGCCGAGGAAAAAAACAATTGTAAGGCTCCGGCGAAACGAGGATGCGCCAGTGTCCAATAAACAATCCTCAAGATGCCTGCTCCGGCGAATGACAGCTTTCCCAAGCGTCGATAAGCCCAGCAAAAGCCCGGCAACTGAGAGGGTTAAAACAGACCATCGTTCTGTCGTCCCAAAAAGCCAGGGACTCAGAACGATGATAAGTAAAATGAGAACTCCGCAGGCAAAATCAAGATTTTGATATGAACGCGGGAGACGGGTGCGCTTGCGTTGGGAATGCGTTTCCATGGCAGCCGCACTAACGACCCTGGGAAAATTTTAGGTCACCCCTTTTTGACCGCCTTTGCTTTTGCCTCGGTCTTCTTCCGTTTATTGTAAGCTTCGCGACGTTTACGTTTTTGCGCTTTGTTCAGCTGTTGACCCATATCTCTTTACTTTGACTGGTGAATTCGGTTGTTTAACGGAACGGAATATGAAGATTCAATCGGTTGTGTTCAATATCTATTTGCAGGCGGTCCTTGTTCTGCTCGTCATGACCTGTGGCTGCAAGTCAACCGAGGAGAAAAAGCGGGACAAGGAAGCCACCCTGCTCCGTTTTCACATTGAAGTAAATCGCGATGGCACCCCTTATAACCAACCGGTGCCGGTGTTTCGTTCCGACCCGGTAATGGTGAATGTTTCACGGGATCCCTTTCTCGATGAGGGCAGCATCCTTGCCGCTTCAGTGGTCGATGTCGATGAACATGGCGGCTATGCCATACGATTGCAATTCGATGAACATGGGACCTTGATTCTCGACAATTACACAACGAGTTATCGTGGACAACGCCTCGTTATTTATGCCCAGTGGACTGAAATCCGCTGGCTTGCGGCACCGCGTATTACCAAGCGTGTGCCTGATGGAATTCTCATCTTTACTCCCGATTGTTCCCGTGAGGAAGCGGAGCGCATTGTGCGAGGGTTGAACAACGTCGCCAAACGTTTGAGAAAGAAATATACTTTCTAGCAATCCATGATCCCGGTCCGACCTGATAAGATCTGCACGCTGGCCAGAAGGACGATTTTTTTTCTCTTCCTGACCAGCCTGTGCGCTTCCATTCAGGGCCAGAATTTCCTCCTTCCCACTCCCAACCGTGAAATCCTGAACAACGGAGGGGAGCAGCGTTACTATGTGGGAACCGTCGGCAAGTCGTGGACGAGCGGGAAATTCGGATGTGTCCGCAGCGAAGGGCACCAAATGCACGAGGGAATTGATATCAAGGCTGTTCGCCGTGATAAACGGGGAGAGCCGGTCGACCCCATCTTTGCCACCGCCGCTGGAGAGGTCGCTTACCTGAACCATTCCTCAGCCCTTTCCAATTACGGCAGGTACATTATCCTGCGGCATACGGCGGAAGGAATTACCTTTTATTCTGTCTATGCACACCTGAGCTTGATCGAACCCGATCTTCAAATCGGTTCACGCGTCGCCCGAGGACAACAGATCGGAGTCATGGGCCGGACCGCGAACACCCGCCAGGGAATCTCGAAGGAACGTGCTCATCTTCATTTCGAGATCAACCTGTTCATCAACGAACGCTTTCCCGAATGGTATAAAAAAACATTCCCCGGGCTCAGAAACGATCATGGGCATTGGAATGGGCGAAACCTGCTTGCGCTCGATCCCACAGAAATTCTGCTGAATTCGCATAAAAACACCAATTTCTCCCTTTTGACCTATCTTCGTGGGCAAACTGAACTCTGCCGGGTCATTGTGCGTGACACCCGCTTTCCCTGGCTTGAGCGTTACACACCGCTTGTTAAAAGAAACAGCATCGCAGAAAAGGAAGGGGTGGCCGGGTATGAAATCGCCCTTAATTATAACGGGGTTCCCTTTGAACTGGTTCCACGAGCCAAAAGTGAACTGAAGCAAACAGAACGCTACTATCTTTTAAAAGTTAACCCCGCGGAAGCAGGCAAGAATTCCTGTCGCAAGCTGCTCTCAAAGATTAAGGGAGAATGGCAAATTTCTTCCAACGGCAAGAATCTCCTCGATCTTCTGACTTATTGATTCGCCTGGAACGATTTTCTAACCAGAGTTGCGGTCAATCCATGGCTGTCGTTTATTCCATCATTGTTCCCGCGTATAATGAGGAAGCAATGCTTCCCCGTACCCTGGCTGCATTGAAAAAGGCGGTACAAGCCCTTCCCGCCTCCCATGAAATTATCGTCGTCAACGATGCTTCCACCGACAACACGCTTCAGGTTGCGCAGGATCACGGTGCCCGAGTGATTTCAGTTGAATGCCGGCAGATCGCTGCGGTTCGGAATCGAGGGGCCGCAATCGCTTCTGGAGAAATTCTTTTGTTCGTGGATGCGGATACAATCGTCCCGCCTGAAACTTTGGTCGCCATGGCGGAGGCGTTGAAGAATGACATTGTTGGTGGAGGGGCTGCGATGCGTTTTGATAGCAAACCTCAATTTTGGGCGCGAATTTTTACTTCCATCTTCCTGAGTCTCTATTTTCTCAACAAAAATGCCGCAGGTTGCTTTATTTTCGTCCGTCGCACCGCATTTGATAAAGTTGGAGGATTTAATGAACGATATTTTGCTGGTGAAGAAGTGCATCTGAGCCAGTCACTAAAAAAAATCGGTCGCATGCAGATATTGAAGGAACCGGTCACAACTTCTGCCCGAAAATTCCGCATGAAAAGTCTGGCCTGCTTCTTGCAGCTTTTTTTCCACCTGGTTCGAACTGGAAAGAAAGGGTGGGAAAAAAGGGATGGGCTCGGTATGTGGTATGACGGGCAGCGGGAAACTCCTTCAGCAGTCTCCTCTCTTCCACGTAAATAGTTCCTGTAACTTTCTTCGTTCGAAACAAGTCTGGTTTGAAACGGTGAAAGGCTGCTTGTTGACTGATTTGCTCTCTTGTCATGGTGGTCAGGGAAGCTGGTCAGCGCGGGAATGCCGATTGAGTGAAAGGTCTGATGGAAGTTGGGTTGTGCGCAAGACGGTTCTTTCATGTGGCAGTGGGTTTTCTGTTGGCACAGTGCTGTTTATTCGGCGCTGAATCAAATATTCTACCCGGGACTGCCAAAATGGCGGCCCTCCTTCAGAAGATCACCCGTGAAACTGATCCCCTCCATAATCCCTTCGATGTTCCACGACGATTGGCGATTGCCGCAAAGAACCGCCTCGAAGCCCAGGCTCCTGCGGATATCGTCCGCAGTCAGGCGCAGCTTGCCCGCGAATTGATGAATGCCGGTAAAACGGAGCAGGCAATTGCGGAATTTCACGCATTGGAAGCGCTCTCCACGCAATACCCACGTGTTTTTGATTCCCGCATGCGCCTCGATGTGAAGCTTAGTCTGGCCGTTGCACATCTTCGCCTGGGCGAGCAGGAAAACTGCCTGCACGGTCACAATGCCGAAAGCTGCATCTTTCCCATTCAGGGAGGCGGAGTCCACAAATTGCCTCGCGGTTCCCGGGCGGCAATTGAGATCCTTTCGGAAGTCACAACCCGGTTTCCCAGCAATCTCCAGGCGAAATGGCTCTTGAACATCGCCTATATGACCTTGGGAGAATATCCGGATAAGGTCCCCCCGCAGTTCAGGATCGACCCAAAAATTTTCGCTTCCGAAGCCGATGTCCCCAAATTCATTGATGTCGCCCCGGCGGCAGG
>JANRLX010000024.1:0-40948 GCA_033762115.1 Verrucomicrobiota bacterium | reverse complement strand
GATGCGGTATCCCCCCGGCAATTTGATACAAGTGTCCAGAAAACCTGTGAAAGCCCGCATTCGCCGTAATCTTGGATCAGCAGGATGTTGCAGTCGGCGAACCTGCCCCGGTATTCCATCCTCCACTTGAAACTGGTTTATCGATCTCATAGATCCCCTGCACCATCATCGTCGAAAACAGTTCCGATTGCAAAACGGTTGCCACAAAGGCTGCTTTGAACCAGATTCTGCCCTCGTTAATAATGCTTACAATCAGCGGCATCTCTAAGTCATACGGTGGGCGGGTTTTGTTGGACGAAGTCTCGCTTCAGGTGAATCGTGAAGACCGGCTTGGGCTCGTAGGGCCCAATGGCGCGGGTAAATCGACTCTTTTCTCCCTTATTCTTGGGCAATCCGAACCGGATGCGGGGGTGATCAGCATGCAAAGAAACGTGAGTCTGGGGTTTTTGCCCCAGGAAAGCGCCCCAGTCGGTGAGGAAACAGTCATCGAACTGGCCATCGCCATCCACCCGGACATGGTCCCTTCGAGGCGTTTGATGCTGACGGATGATCCGGAGCATTATCATGCGAAAGCGCGTTATGAGGAACTGGATGGTTATAATGTGGAGGCAAAAGCCAAGGCCATCCTCGCAGGTCTCAGCTTTCGTGAAAAGGATTTCGAGCGCCCCTGCCGGGAACTCAGCGGTGGCTGGGTCATGCGAGCCCATCTTGCAAGATTGCTTGTGCAGGAACCTGACCTGCTGATGCTGGATGAGCCAACAAACCATCTTGATTTGGAATCACTCCTCTGGTTTCAGCAGTACCTGCACGCTTATCCGGGTGCCATCCTGATGATTTCGCATGATCGCGAGTTCCTGAATGATCTGGTCACCGGGATTGTTGAGATCAGGCAGCGCCAGCTCGTGCGTTATCGCGGGAATTACGATGAATTTCTGTTGCAGCGGAAAGCCCAGGAGGAGCAGTTGCTCGCCCGTTATAAAAACCAGCAACGGGAAATCGCCCATTTGATGGAATTCGTGGACCGGTTCCGTGCCAAGAACACAAAAGCGGCCCAGGCGCAAAGCAAGCTCAAGCAAATCGAGCGGATGGAAAAGATCGAAGCGCCCGTCTCTGACGCCATCACGATCGACTTCATTTTTCCCCAGCCTGAACGAAGTGGGTTGAGGGTAATTCGACTGGCCAATGTGCGGCATGCCTATGGCGCGAACGTGGTGTACGATCAACTGAATTTCGAAGTCGAGCGAGGCCAGCGAATTGTGCTGGTGGGACCGAATGGCGCAGGAAAGTCGACCCTGCTGAAATTATTGGCCGGTGCCATGCCGATTCAGTCAGGCAGCCGGGAACTGGGCCACAATGCGCGGTCCGGTTACTTCGCCCAATACCGCGCCGATACTTTAAACCTGGAACGAACCGTCCTGGAGGAGGCGCTCGACACGCCGCAACGGATCACGGAACAGAACGTCAGGACGTTACTGGGGGTTTTTCTTTTCCGCGGGGACGATGTGTTCAAACGGGTCAAGGTTTTGAGCGGCGGTGAAAAAAGTCGTTTGGCCCTTGTAAAGTTACTGCTCGACCCACCCAATCTCCTGCTGATGGATGAGCCCACCACCCATCTTGACATGCCAAGTATCGATGCGCTGGTGAATGCCTTGCAACAGTACCAAGGCACGCTTGTGTTCATCAGCCATGATGTGCATTTCATCCGCGCCGTGGCCAATACTGTGGTCCATGTCAACAGCGGCAAATTAACAACTTACCCGGGCAATTATCAGTATTATCTGGATAAGACAGCAGCCACCTCGGCCCGCTCCGCGTTGGTCGCAGGAAATAAACCTTCCCAACCAGTCGAGCCGGAACGAAAACCAGCAAAAACAAAGGAGCAGAAACGTTTGGAAGCAGAGGAGCGCCAGGCCAAATCCAAGCTGAAAAAGGAAAAACAGAACGCAGTCACGGTATTGGAAAATGAGATTGCCCAGCTCGAACAACGGCAGGCGGCGCTTACTGAGGAGCTTGAAAAACCTGAGACTTATCAACAGCCTGGAGCGGCGATGCGTATTAACCGCGAACTGACGGAAGTGCAGGACCGTCTCGAAACGGTCACTGCCGAATGGGAAAAAGCTGCCAGCGCATTGGCAGAACAGGAAACCACCTGACGGATGCTGACAGCCATCATCGTTGCTGCCGGACGGGGAACTCGCATGGGGCCCAATGTGGACAAGCTGTTCCTTGAAATCGCGGGACTTCCCATCGTCGGGCATACCTGGAAAGCGTTTGATTCCTTCCCGGAAGTCAGCGAACTGGTTCTGGTTGTGCGGCAGGGAATGGAGAACGCTTTCACTGAAATTGCTCGAAGCATTCGATGTTCAAAACCGTTCCGCCTGGTGCAGGGAGGTGCTGAACGACAGGATTCTGTTTGGAACGGGTTGAATGCAGTAAGCCCCGGAACTGATTTTGTTGCGGTGCAGGATGGAGCCCGTCCCTGCGTCACATATCAAATTTTTAACGATACATTGAGTGCAGCACGCATCGTCGGTGCCGCTGTTTCTGCTCAAAAAATTACCGACACGATCAAGGAAGCCTCTGCGAACGAGGATATGATTTCACGGAATATCGACCGTTCCCGTCTTTGGTCCGTGCAAACTCCTCAAATATTTAAACTCCAGACCTTGAGAGCCGCGTTGCAGACCGTTATTGAGCGGAATCTCTCAGTGACCGACGATACCGCCGCCTGTGAAATTATTGGCCAACCTGTGAAATTGGTTGAAGCCAGGACACCCAACCCGAAGGCTACTTCCCCTTCCGACCTCCCTTACCTTGACCTTCTGCTCTCTCAAAGGATCAGTGGATCGACGTATTGACACTTTATCGCCACCCTTCAAGACTACTCGCATGCGGCACATTACAGCACTGGCAATTTATCTGGTTGCTGTTTTTGGGGGAGCCGCCCTGATCGCCCCGATCACGTTTGGATTGCTGCAGGAGGCTGGAGCGCAATGGCCCCTCTTTGAAAAATTCGCCCAGACCCCGTTTCATCGGGTCGTCAACCGATGTTTGCTCCTTTTCGCCCTTGCTGGCTTATTTCCATTGTTGCGCTCATTGGGAATCCGCAACCGGGTTGACCTGGGTTTACGGCGGGAACCGGAATTGATGAAGCAATTGGGTGGCGGGTTGCTCCTTGGCTTCGGATTGATCGCCACTACCGCCGCCATCTCCATGGCCACAGGGGCCCGTCACTGGAATTTTCACCACAGTTCCGCTGAAGTTTTCAAGCATCTGAAAAATGCTCTCGTGGCGGGAGCGTTCGTCGCCACGATTGAGGAGGTTCTGTTTCGTGGAGGGATTTTTAATGCCATGCGGCGAGGTTGGCATCGGATGGGGGCCCTCGTTGTGAGCAGCGCGATTTACGCTTTGGTCCACTTTTTTGAAAAACCGCAGAATCCCCTTTTCGTCCAATGGGATTCCGGTTTTTACATCCTTGCGCAGATGTGCCGTGGCTTTGGCGACATTAATGCGCTCTTTCCGGCATTCTTTACCCTTTCAGTGCTCGGAATGATTCTAGCCCTCGCCTACGAACGGTCAGGTTCACTTTATTTTTCCATTGGGGCCCACGCCTCTCTGGTGTTTTTTCTAAAAACATTCACCTTCTTTACTTCTGGTCATCCAGGACAATTTTCCGATAAAATCGTCGATCAATGGTGGGCATTTGGAGTCATGCTCGCGGTCTGCTTTTACTTCCTGCTGCGTCCGCGCGAACGGCAGATGATGGAAGTTCCTTATGTCGCTGACCGGCCTTGCTCATCTTAAAGACAGTTTTCTTAATCTTTTTTACCCGCCCACCTGCCAGGTTTGTTATCAGCACCGGGCAATTCAAACGGAGGGATATGTCTGTGCTGAATGCCGGAACGGGCCTGATGGGGTCAAACTGATTGAGCCCCCTTTCTGCGCACGTTGCGGTTTGCCTTATGATGGAGAAATCAGCGCCGAGTTCACCTGCAGTAATTGTTCAGACAGGGAGTTGCATTTTGACTACGCACGTGCGGTGGTGCGTTACCGCGGAATCGTCCAGGATATCATTCACCGGTACAAATACTCGCGGCATCTTTGGTTCGAACCATTCCTCGGGCGACTTCTGACAGATCGGGCCTCGGACAAACTTCGCGAATCCGCTTCTACCCTGATCGTGCCAATTCCGCTTCACCCCGTGAAACAGCGAGAGAGGGAATTCAATCAGGCAACCCGGCTTGCACGTCTGTTGAGCCACGCAACAGGCATCCGCTGTGCAGAATCAGTTCTTGAACGAACCCATTTTACAACCACTCAAACGCGCCTTTCCCGAAAAGAGCGTCTGGAGAACGTTAAAGAAGCCTTTGCCTTCACTGGCAAACTGTCAATCGCAGGAGAACGGGTCGTTTTAATTGATGACGTCCTCACGACCGGTGCCACAGCGGATGCCTGTGCCCGAATTTTGCGACAACATGGCGCTGCCACTGTTTGCGTTTGGACAGTTGCCCGCAACCTCCTGGAATAGTAAACTCTCTGGACATGAAGTTGAGTCTTGCCGGGATGCCTGAATATTTTGCTGCTCTTTCTCTACCGCCTCTGCTATCTTAATCCTTCTTTCTCGCCACCTGCACTATGGCCACAACGACATTTTCGAAAAAAACCCTCGGGTTGGAAACCATCGAACCGGCTGTGACGCCCCCTCCGGCCTCAAGCACTACCAGCTTTGTTAAAAAACCGAAGCTGGGCGCTGCCAAGTCCCGGAAACGGGACATTCCGGAAGGGCTCTGGAACAAATGCCCCAAATGTTCCACCATGTTGTATGACAAGGAGTTGGATGAAAATTTGAAGGTTTGCCTCAAGTGCAGCCATCATTTTCCAATCTCTCCCCGCGAACGGATTAATTCCCTCGTTGAAACCTGCTCCTTTGAAGAGATGGATGCCGAGATGATTTCTGTCGATCTCCTGAATTTTCCTTCCTACAAGGACAAATTAACCGGGTACCAGAAAAGCAGTGGTGCCAGGGACGCGGTGGTCACTGGAATTGGAAAGATCAGCTCACATAAAATAGCCCTGGGCGTCATGGATTTTTCCTTTCTTGGGGGTTCCCTGGGATCAGTTGTGGGCGAAAAATTGACTCGCCTGATCGAAGCAGGAACCAATCGCGGTTTGCCTGTCATCATCATTTCCGCGAGTGGCGGCGCACGGATGTATGAAGGCATGTTCAGCCTGATGCAAATGGCGAAAACCTGCGCTGCGCTGGCATATCATTCAAAGAGTCGGCTTCCCTACATCAGCATCCTGACCGACCCGACATTTGCCGGGGTCATGGCGAGTTTTGCCACGGTCGGCGATCTGATTTTGGCGGAGCCTGCAGCCCGGATCGGATTTGCGGGAGCCCGGGTGATTAAGGATACCACCCAATCAGAACTGCCCGCCGGCTTCCAAACTGCCGAATTTCTCCTCGGCCGTGGTTTGATTGATGCCATTGTTCCGCGAAGGGAAATGAAGGAGCGGCTGGCGTTTTATCTGGATTTCATGACCACAGGCCAACGACAAATGGCAGCCCTGGGATGATTCACGGTGCTGGCTTTCCTCATAACTGACCTGCTTAATTTTGATTACTACCTCAGCCATCCCTGGCTGTTGCTTCCATTTGCCTTTCAGATCTGGATGTTTGTGGATGCAATTCGAAACCAGGAATACGTCTGGGCCATTTTAATTTTTCTCTTTTCGATTTTCTCCGCTGCATTTTACTTTTTCCTCGTCTACAGCCCGCGCCGTGCTGCAATGGGCGGCGGAACCTTCGAAATGCCCGGCAGCGGCGACCGAAAACGGATCAAGGAACTGGAAGGCCAGATTTACCATCTCGATAAAGCCCATCATCACCTTCAATTGGGTGAAATTTATTTTCGACAGGGGAAACTCGCCACCGCTGAACGTTGTTACCGGAATGCTTTGGAACGTGACCCGGAAGATCCCGATATCCGCGCTCATTTGGGGGAATGCCTGCTTCATGAAGGTCGATTGGAAGAGGCACGCTCTTTCCTCGAACGAGTCGTTCAGGAAAATCCGAGGCATGATTATGGCCATTCGTTGATGGCTTATGCCGATCTGCTCACTCGATTGGGAAATCCCAATGGCGCCATGCAAGCCTGGGAACAGGTCTTGAAAGATCAAACCTACGCCAAAGCGCGCTATTCCCTCGCTGAATTATACAGTCAGGCAAATCGCAAGGACGAAGCGATCTCCTTGCTGAACGAGCTGATTGCTGATGAAGCCCACAACGCCAGTTTCCAGAAACGAAATGATAAAGCCTGGGTGAGCAAAGCCCGGTCACTGCTCAAGAAACTGACATGACCAGGGTTCGTGACATTTTTGAAAACTGCACTCCTGGATCGATTCGTTTGCTTTTCTGTTTTTTAGGCGCCACCCCGGCATTGTTGCTGGCAGGGTTGCTGGTCGGTTGCGTTTCGCTCCCGCCACTGGTTATCGATCAACAGGACCCCGGCTGGCGTGTCCTGACCGGACAGGCGATTTGGCATCCTCCAGGAAAAAAGATTGAAATTACCGGGGACCTGCTCGTGGCGCTCCATCAGGACGGGAGATCTCTTGTGCAATTCACAAAGACCCCGTTTCCTATAGTCAATGCGCAATTTCAGCCCGGTGCCTGGCAGGTGGAATTCCCGGCAGAAAAAAAGCGCTTTTCCGGGAAAGGAGATCCCTCCCATCGACTCAGCTGGTTGCAGGTTCCTTCCGTTTTACGTCACGGGAAAATTCATCCTGCCTGGAAAATCACAAAAAATTCTGACACAAACTGGATTCTCACGAGCCTGAGGACGGATGAAGTATTGGAATGTTATCTGGACTCTGCGCCACCCTCTTCAGCAGGGAAAACCATTCCATCCACAGAATGAAACAACGTTCCTTGATTCTGCTGGCGGTATGGGCATCACTGATTGGAATTGGTCTGGCGCACCTTCGGTTCGATGTCGAAGTCTTGAATTTGCTTCCGGGAAATCTTCCCTCCGTTCGCGGCTTGAAGCTCTACCAGGAACGTTTTGCCAATGCCAATGAACTGATCCTGACCGTGGAGGCACCTGCAGCCAGGGAAGCAGAAGCAGCGGCAAAGGGTCTTGCCCTGAAACTGCGCAACGCCAGCAATCTCGTTTCTGAAGTGACCTGGCAACCACCGTGGCTGGAGCATCCGTTTTCGGCGGGAAATTTCCTGGGCTATTTATGGCTGAATCAGTCTCCAGCGGAGTTCAGCGCGCTGGCTGCCCGGCTGGCTCCCCAAAATGCCGAAGCAGTCCTTAACGATACGGAAGAGCGGTTGCAATCTTCACTCTCCCCTGCGGATTTCGGGCGGCTTGCCTATGACCCTTACCAACTCCTGCAACTGCCAGGCGCTGCAAGTCCGGCCCAACTGGAAGGAGGCGATCAACTTTTTGCCTCTCCTGATGGCACTTTCCGACTCATTTTCATTCGTGCGGCAACCCCGCTCCCCGGCTATCGCGAATGTATCAAGTGGTTGAAGCAAATTGATAATATTCTCGCTGCATTTAAACAGGAGCCGGCCTTTGCCTCGATTACTTTTGGATACACCGGGCGGCCCGCCTTCGTCGCAGAAATTTCCTCAGGAATGGAAAAAGATGTGACTGGTTCGGTCATCGGCACGGCACTGCTGATTGCGGCGTTATTCTATGTGGCCCATCGACGGTTCAAGCCGTTGCTGCTTACCCTGGTCTCATTGTTCATATTGCTGCTGACAACCCTTGCCCTGGGAAGTTTGCTCCTGGGCACACTCAACGTGATCAGCACCGGTTTTGCCGCAATTCTCCTTGGCCTGGCGGTGGATTACGCACTGATTCTTTACCAGGAACAGGTCTCTCATCAGTTCCATTCTGTTCGAGAATTGCGCCGCTCCTGTCAGGCAGCAATTTTATTTTCTGGGGCGACGACCGCCGGGGCATTCTTGATGTTAAACCTCGCCCACCTCCCGGGGCTTGCCCAACTCGGCACCATGGTCGCCCTCGGAATCCTTCTTTCCGCAGTTTTCATGCTTTTCGTTTTTGCCCCGCTCGCACTTAAAATGGCCGAAGCACGTCCCACCAAGACCCTCCAGCTCTCTCCCCGCACGCCCCCAGCCCCTGCTCTCGTTCTTGTTGCCACTTTGACAGGCTTTTCACTGCTTGTGGGAATTCTGCTTTTTGCTCCCCCGCAAATTTACGGTGGTCCCGATGCGCTCCGCCCCAAAAAAAGTTTCGCCTACGACACCCTGGATCGGATTAAACTTCGGATGAGCCGCGGTTCTGAACCTTTTTGGTTGCTTGCCCAGGGAAAATCTTTTCTGGAAATCGCTCAAAAATTTCTGCGGGCCGAAACAATCCTGGCTCAAGCCAAATCAGATCGTCTCATTTCAGATTACACACTCCCAACCCCGATCTGGCCTGACGCCGAGGCGCAAAAACATAATAAACCGCTGGCCGCCTCTATCATCTCCAACAGCGCATTCCTGCATCAACTTGCCACGAATCATGGTTTTGCCCCGGAGTCGTTGGGCATGACAATGTCGATCTTTGCGACTTGGAATGCTGCGGCTTCAAACACCGGGGTGTTTCTTCCCAATGATCCTGTCGGTCGATGGAGCATGGGCAAGGTTTTGGCAACAAATGATTTTGAAATAGTCGGGCTTGGCCTGGTTCATCCTTCAAGCAATCAAGGCGACGAAACCTGGATGAGTCGGTTGATGGATGAAGGACTGCTGGTTGGAAGCTGGGACCGGCTCGGTCGTGAAGTTCTGGCCATGGTGGAGTCAGACCTGTTGCCGATGGTTGCGGCCATGACTTTGATCGTGATCATGGCGCTTGCCTTTGCATTTCGAAATTTCAAGGAAATCGCCCTGAGTATTTTCACACTCATCGTTGCAGCGCTGTTGCTTCATCTGGGAATGCGCGTGCTCGAGTTGGATTGGAATCTGATGAACCTCATGGCGCTCCCTTTGTTGATCGGGGCGGGAATTGATTACGGGATTCATGTTCAATTGGAATTGCGAAAAGTGAACGGAGATGCACGTGCAATGCGGGGAACTGTTGGACGCGCCTTGTTTCTTTGCGCCGGAACCACGGTGATCGGATTTGGTTCGCTGATATGGGCGGGAAATGCCGGTCTTGCCAGCCTTGGTGCCGTTTGCGCCATGGGAGTTGCTATTTGCTTTTGTGTGGCGGTTTACATCCTTCCGCTCTGGTGGAACGCGCTTCAGGTCCAAAGAGCATGAAACCCTCCACATTATATCGAGGTGATCTTTGGAAACTAGGCATGAAGATTGCCGGGATTTTACCACCACAATTCCTGAGGATTGTCGCTCGAAATTCCGCAGCCGCTTACGCCACGATCAATCAAAAGCGCTGCGATATCGTCCGGCAAAATCTCGCGCCCTTGTTTGAAAATGAAGCCGCATTAAACAGGAACGCACAACTATTGTTCAGGAACTTTGGAGAAAAACTGGTGGACTTGTGGAATTATGAGAATGGTGCCGGGCCTGAAACTATTCGATTCGACGAAAACAGCTGGGGAAATTTCCAATCCGCTCGGACGCATGGTCGCGGTGTGCTTTTGTTGACACCACACCTGGGGAATTGGGAGCTTGGCGGTCTTATTTTGAAGTCCCGTAACACTCCGCTCCATGTCATCACATTACCTGAACCGCAGGACCAGTTTACCGCCATGCGGCAGCGGGCCCGGGAACGCTTCGGGATCAAAACCATTGTGATTGCGGAAAACCCGTTTGCATTCATTGAGGTGATCCGAGTCCTTGAGCAGGGTGGCACAGTGGCTTTGCTGGTGGATCGTCCTGCTCCCCAATCCTCTGTGCTGGTCGAGTTTTGCAAACGTCCCTTCCCGGTTTCAATTGCCCCTGCGGAACTTGCCCGCGCTACCGGTTGTGCCCTGCTGCCTGCCTATATTGTCCATGAGAATGGCGCTTACACCGCCCGGATCATGCCTGAGCTTCGCTGTGACCGCCGCCATTTGGGCACTCGCGCCGATCGTGCTAAGCTAAGCCAGGAAATGATTTCGCTTTTTGAGCAACCTATCAAACAATACGCAAACCAATGGTACCATTTCGTTCCCGTCTGGTCAGAATCCCCGCAGCACTTCTGAGTTGGCTGCTGGCAGTATCACTTCACGCCGCCACAACCGGCAGCGCTGAAATGGAGAAAAATGCTTCGCTGTTGATCGAACAATGGCTCGCAAAGCAAACCAATATTCAAACCTGGCAAGCGGATGTGGTCCAACTTCGCCAGTACAAAACTTTTGCCCGCCCTCTTTCCTCATCCGGAAAAGTCTGGTTTGAAGCGCCGAACAATTTCCGTTGGGAAGTCGGCTCTCCACCAGTGACCATTGCCATTCGGAAGGAAGAGGAATTGAACCTGCTTTACCCCAGGTTGAAACGTCTCGAAACATTTCGCTTTGATGATTCAGGGAAAAATGAATGGAAGGAATCACTCTCCTTGTTGCAGGCTGGTTTCCCACGGTCGCGCGCGGATTTGCTCGCTCAATTTTCCATTTCCGGCTTGTCCCTCACCAATGATCATCATGTGCTCACGCTCATTCCACGCGCAAAGATGGCCATGCAATACATTCCCCGGGTGGACTTGCTCATTCAGACAAACTCCTCGGAACTGGCAGGTACCCGCTTGTTTTTTCTGGATGGTTCCATGATACAGAATCTCTTCACCAACTCTGTGAAAAATTCACCCATCAACAGATCTCTTTTCGAAGTAGGAAGCGTTGAAGGTTTCAAAAAAAGCGAACCCCTTAAATAATGAGCCTTTCGAGCGCACTCACCTTTCTTCCGCACGGACCCGGCTTCCGCTTTATCAGTGAACTGCTCGAACTCATCCCCGGACAAAGTGCAAAGGCCATTTATACCGTGCGAGGTGATGAGGCTTTTCTTGCAAGCCATTTTCCTGGCGACCCGATCCTGCCTGGTGTGATCCTGGTCGAAGCCATGGCCCAATTGTCCGGCATTATTGCGCAAAGTGACCCCGGGATTAAGCCGTTACCGGGGCTGAAACTCAGCGCGATTCGCCTGGCGAAAATCCTTGGCAGTGCCCGGCCTGGTGAAACCGTCCATTTGGAAGCAACCATTTCCGGTCGAATGAATCATCTGATTCAGGCGGATGCAAAAGCGCTCGTCGATGGCACCTTGATCGCGCAGGCGAGCCTGGTGCTCTCCGGCCAGATTGAAGTCTGTTAGAAGTCATCTCATAAATGGACAACTTGTGAATCGCCAGGGATTTTAGCCGGATGCGAGGCGCGACGAAGGAGCATATCCGCAGCGATCTGTAACTGAGGAACAACGAAGCAGCCGGTTAAAATCCCCGCAAGGCGCTGCTTGGACATTTATGAGATGGCTTCTAACCTCCGGCTGGAAACAACTCCCCCCACTCTTCCCGCTTGAACCCTACCAGGCCGTTTTTGTTGTCGAGCAGGACAAAAGGGCGTTTGACCAATTTGCCGTTCGACGCCAGCAACTTCAACGCTTCCGGCTCATCCATTGCAGGAAGTTTATCTTTCAAACCCAGCGCTTTATATTCCAGTCCTGAGGTATTAAACAACTTGCGAATATTTCCCTGATAGAGGTTCAGCATCTGTTTCAGTTCAGCGAGGGAAGGCGGTGTCTCCCGGATGGGAATCGTTTTGAATTGGATTTTTCGCTGTTCCAGAAACTGCACTGCATCCCGGCAGGTGCTGCATTTATCGTAAATATAAACTTTCATGAAAGGTCTGGGTTTTTGTTGGCGTTTTCTCCAGAGTGACTTATCTATTTTGAACGTGACTGTCGAAACATTCAGACCGGAAATCAACGACGCGCTTAAGTCGTATGACAAGTACATTGTCTGTCTCGACAAAACTCCCGAGGAATGCGAAAGCTCGCTCATCTCCCTGATGGAAAAAGCGATCAAGGCTTATCAGCATCGAGGCCCAAATTTGCGCCACGGCATCGCCCTGGATAAACAGGTCACGATCATTCTCAGCCAAACCGAGGGAGATCGACCTCTCTGCGGCATTTATTTCAACCTTTCTTCTCCCTACCACAAACGCCATGCCCACAAGGATCGCGTCCAGGGAAAAGTTGAAGGACAATAAACCTAAACCTTCGGTTCCCACCCTGCCCGATATTCCCGTTTCCACAGTTTTGAAGCTTCCTTGTGTTTAAGAATCCAGCCGGTTTTTGGATCCATTTCAAGCGAAGAGTGGGTCCTCCAGGCGATGTTTCCTAGATGACACAGCAATGTGCTCTTGTGCCCTTCCAAAATTTCGGAAGTCAATGGGTTACCTTTTCGAATGGCATCGAAAAAGTTTGCGATATGAATCTTCTCACCACCTTCTCCATTTCCCCTTGCCGTTTCTTTCCCTTTTAAATCATCTATTCTGTAACCGGAACCGATGATCGAAAGCGACCCGGAATCTCCGTAAAAGGTGATGAAAGGCAATTTCTCTGTCTCGCGAGGATGACAACTGCTCCCATCCCATGTGGCTCCCTTGCCTCCAAAATCAAAACTGGCAACCGTGGTGTCAGGAGTTTCCTGATCATCGCTGAAATGATACCTGCCACCATGGCAACTGACTCGTGTTGGATATTCCACACCCAAACCCCAGCGCGCAAGATCCAGCGCATGAATGCCATTATTTCCCAACTCCGCATTCCCCCAATGCCAGCGCCAATGCCAGTTATAATGGACCAGGTTATCAAGATAGGGTCGCTCAGGGGCAGGTCCCTGCCAGAGCGAGTAATCGATGTTTGCCGGGACTGGGATCTGCCTGCCACGTCCAATTGAGGTCCTCGCGTTATTATACCAGCATCGTGCATAACGCACGGGACCGATTGCGCCTTCACGTATTCGTTGCATCGCTTCAATCACCGCAGGCCAGCTTCTCCGCTGGTTCCCCATCTGCACATGCCTCCCATGCTTTCGCGCAGCTTTCACCATCATTTCCCCTTCCCATGGATTATGGCTGCATGGCTTTTCCACATAAACATGCTTTCCTGCTGCACACGCCATGATCGATGCAGGCGCATGCCAGTGGTTTGGCGCGGCAATAAACAGTGCATCCACCTCTGAAGATTCAAGGACTTGGCGAATGTCTTTCTCCCCTTTGGGTTTCCTGGAAAATTTTGATTCAAGAATCTTTTGTCCGCGGGCGATGCGCTCATCATCGATATCGCATAAAAATGTGATTTCTGTATTAGGCAATGCGAGCGCCGCCTGCGCCAGATCCATTCCCCTGCCAAGGCCCATGACAGCCACACGCAATTTTTCGCTGGCGGGTTGCGCCAATGAATTGCTTTTGATGGCGCCATAAACAATGGTCCCGATCGTTGCAACGGTTGCGTCGCGCGAAAACTTCCGGCGGCTGACCTGTTTCGACAAAAAAGTGGCATCGCTCATAATCTCCTGATTCAGTTTAAAATTAGACGATCCAGCTTTTTATCCCAATCCTTTTCTGCTATCCTGCACGCATGAAGCTCCTTCTGTTTTTCATTTGCCTGGCAATCTCTTTGAGTGGATGTGGAAAAAAGGACGAACCAGGTTTATTAACAACCAACAATTCCTCCGGAAACCCTGTGACCGCGCCGGTTGATTATCTGGGAGGCGTGGCACAGGCGAAGAAGGTCGCAGAAAAAACCGTCAATACTGCTTCCATCAATCAGGCCATCCAGATCTTTCACACCGAACAAGGGCGTTACCCAAAAGACCTGAACGAACTCATGACACAAAAATACTTGACACAAACCCCCCCGCCTCCTTACGGCATGCAATTTGTCTATAACCCTACCAATGGGCAGTTCAAAGTCGTGGCAAAGTAGAATTGACCAACCGGGCTTCGCTGATCACAAAAATTTTGTTCACCCAGAGTTTCAACTGGAGCTGGGCCACACTGGAACCTTTCAGATAACCCTGCTTCTCAGCCTGCAACGCCACCTCCAGTGCACCGCGAAGGTCCCGTTTGGCCCAAAGGCTCTGGATCATGTTTTTCAAAACAATATAAGGTGCATTCGGGTCTGTTGAAAACCTGCTCACCTGGTCCGCCCCCGGTTTTGGAGCAAATGCCTCTTCCGCCAAACGCAAGCTCCTCTCATCGTCACCCTGGTCCCAGGCAATCTCCGCCTGGTTCAATAAATACACCGCGCGATTGTCTGCATCCAATTCAATAAGGCGGTTGAGCGCTTCCATTAGTTGGTCGGTGGAAGGCGAATGAAAAATGCTTTTTGCATTTCGATAGGACTGCATCAGGACCCCTCGATAATAACGAAGCAATTGCGGTGACGTTTTCCCTTCCTCCAAAATTGTGGCATGTGATTGCCTTAACCGCAATGCCTCCGCAACCGCCGGACTTTGGAAACTGCCGAACTGCTGGGGAAATGCCAGCGCTTCCGCAGAATCCGGAAACCGCTTTTGCCATTCGCTGGCAACGCTTCTCCCTATTCGGTCATCAAGCACCTTGGCATCCACAACGTAGCGGCTGAACGCCTGGAAATCCTCGCGGCTCAGTTGATTTGTTTTGAGCCACTTCCCGAGCAAAGTTTCGGAACGTGGCTGAAGGTTTTCCGAGTACCAGTACCAGTTCATCGCCGAGGACTTCAGAACAAACGCTTTTTGAGCAACGTATTCCAGCGTGGGATTCAGGTCCGTATGAATCGGCCCATTCTGTAATGCAATAAACAATCCATTATACTGTGAGACAATCTCGTGCATGAGAAACAGGAACGGGTTATCCATCCGGATTCGCTTGAGGTCCTCCTGCACTTGCGGATGTTTCATGGCCTGAAGCACGTTTTCCAAAGATTCCTCTCGAACCTCCTTCGAGCCCACAAGCATCAGATCACCGCTGGCAGTATGCCAGATGCTGATGATCGGGAAGGTTTGGCCAAAAGTTCGAATCACCATTTCCATCGCAGCGTCATCAAATTCATAATACTGCAGCCATTGGACCATGATCCCGTTGGTTTTCAGGGCATTGGCACACTGGACATAATATTCATGTGTGAAAACTGATGCCACACCTGCCATCCAGGGATTGGATGGCTCACTGATAACCACATCGTATAAACGTGGAGTAAGGTTTAAAAAAGACTTTGCATCCTCGATATGCACCTTCAGCCGGGGATTTTTCAGGGCGTTGTGATTGAACTCACTAAACGCCTCCGCAGCCTCAACAACCTCAGGCGAAATCTCGACTACCTCCACCGATTTCACTTGGGGATGCCCCAGGGCCGCGCCGCAGGTCACCCCGCTTCCCAACCCGATCACCAGGATATCTTCAGAATTCGGTTTGAGAAATAATGGGATATGCGCAAGCAAAAGCTGGGTTCCCATGTCTCCTGTAGTTCCTGCATCTGCTTTGCCATTCACCAAAAGACTTCTCGCTTTACCCTCGCCTGAAGGATACTCAATCACCGTTACCGAGGAACCAGCTCCATCCTCATGATAAACAATCTGGCGCTCCTCCGCCTGTTTGCGGAACTGCTCGTAACTTGGAAGCGAGCTTGATCTCCAAAGGGAGAAAGAGTTTGCCCGGACCCATTTCCCTGAAAAAAACGCTCCTGCCCCCAGGACTACCGCAAGGCTCACCGCGATGGGAATGGCAATTCTCCCGATTGAAAGCTGATTGGATCGCATCCTTAAAATGAAATAACCCACAAGAATGTTCAAAGCCGCTCCTATGGCAAATGTCCGCGCCAGCCCAAGCCAGGGCAATAACAACAACCCCGTCATACCCGCACCGAGCACCGTTCCAACCGTGTTTACCGCAAACACCCCACCAATCGACTTCCCTGTTTTTTGAATTTCACTTGTGGCGATTCGACTGACAAACGGTAACGTCGTTCCCAGGATCGTTGCCGGGATGAACATCACCATAAAACAGACCGTTGCCTGGACCAGTTGGTAAAGCACATAGGCATCCGGCGTTTTGGCCAGGGTCAATGACGCTTTCGCAAAGACAAATGGCATCGGTTCATAAAAAAACATCGAAACCAGGACCGTCACCCCAAGTGCGATTTCCGCCCAGGCAAATGCTTCCAGCGTATTTTTCAACTTTTTCCAGCGAGCCACAATCGCGCTGCCCGTGGCAATCCCGGCGATAAAAGTGATCAGCATTATTGAAAAAGCGTGGGAGCTGGACCCAAGACTCAGCGCGAGAAGACGTGTCCACGCCACTTCATAAAGCATCGCGACAAACCCGGAGATCCCGATTCCCACCACCGCAAATCGCAATTCACGTGGAGTATATCGTTCCGAGGTTTCGTTCGATATTCCAGCCGCAGCAATGGGCATCAGGTCATTCTTTCGATCAATCACCAGGCAAACAATCCCTGCCACAATATTGATCATCGCAGCGCCATAGACTGTCACCTCAAGTCCCCATTTGGGAATCCACCAGAAATCTCCCACAATGCATCCCATCACCGCCCCCAGGCTGTTAATAAAATAAAGCCACGCCACCCGCTCACGCAGGGTGTCCAATGAACTCGTCACGAAACGGGTCAGCACGGGAAGGGTCGCGCCCATGAGCGTGGTCGGGAGAAGAACAAGGAGAAGGCTGAACAAAAACTTCAGAACCAGCAGCAACGGCGATCCCACTTCAACATTTCGCCCAAGAATGATGAACCAGTCGTAACAAAATTGGTAATAAAAAGGGAACAGCACTCCATAAATCCCAATGGCGATTTCCAGCCAGCCATACAACTTTAACGGGCTCCGTGTCGTGTCAGCCCGGCGGCCCAACCACGCATTCCCTAATGCAAGCCCACCCATGAATGCCACCAGGACTGCAACCACTGCATAGGAGGTATGGCCAAGAAACAATGCAAGATAACGCGCCCAGGCCACCTGATAAATCAGCCCGGCCATCCCACTCATGAAAAAGCATGCCGTGATCAGGAACATCTGCAAACCGACCTTTGGCATACTTAGAGAATGGATTTAAGGTACTTGATGCTCCGTCGATGATTTTCCACCACTGAACGGGTTATCCTGGTTTTCTCCTCCAGGGCCAGCTCCACTGTATAAACCGGCGCAGCTCCCTTCTCCATCGCAGCTTTCAGCAATCCTGGATAATTGATCTCTCCCTCATCCAGGTCCTCCCACCAGACCCCATCCCGGCTTTGACGAAGGTGCCATGAAACAATCCGTTTCCCATAATCCTTTAACGCCTGCTCCGGTTTGACTCCACCGCGATTGACCCAATCAACGTCAAAACAAAATCCCACAGTCTGAGGTTCCGTCTTTTGGAAATTAAAGTGAAACTCCCGCGCATGATTGACCATTTCCGGCGTGTGATTATGAATCCCGAATTTCATCCCCGCCGCGCTTAGCTCTTTTCCCAGCCTCTTCAACGCTTCCGCCTGGGTTGCCAGTTCCTGGTCTGATTTCTCCCTTCCAATCGGGTCAGGATTGCAATTAATCACTGAAAATCCCGCCTTTTTCGCTTCCACCGCTGCTTTCACAAATTGATCCACCGTTTTCTCGGCAGTTGCCTTTTCATGCAGGCGTCCACCGGAATAAAGCGCCACCGGCTGCATCCCTTTCCCTTTCAATTGCTCGGCAAATTTAAAATTATTTTCAGGTGATCCCCAGTCCAGCGACCCTTCGGCATAATCATATCCGCTATCCCGCAACGCTGACAGGACCTCGTCCATATGCTTCCACAAATCCTTTCCCTCTCGCGAATAATATTGCCCCCACCCATAAAGTTGCGACCCGATCAACGGCTTTGCTGCCGCCTGGACGGTCGGGATCAATGTGGCGACGGTCATCGCCTGAAGAAAACAACGACGCGAAATTCGAATGCTTCGGGACATCCCTCAAGCATGCGAGATCAACGATAATTGAAAAGTCGATTCTACAACCCTGATCCCTGTTCAGTTGGGCAGCATGCCGGAAAAATTACTTTCCCGCAGATCGGTTGGAGTCACGGCGATTTCGCACCAGAAGCGGAGCAGCGTCAGCAACCTGCCATTCAGTTCATCGGTGTGCTTTTGCAACAGGATCACGCTGTTGGCACCCAGATCATAGGCAAGATTTACCTCCTCCTGGATGATTGAGTAGGCGAAAATGACAATTGGGAGCCTTTTTAACTGCGTCGTTTTCAATCCCCTGAGCAAGGTGATCCCCTCTTCATCCAGCTTATGTTGGGCACACAGGACAAGGTGTGGAATCACGCCGCTCACTTCACCAGTCCCGGGAGTTCCCTGCAAAAGGAACTGCCGGATGTCCGTGGCATGCTCCGAACTATAAAGAATGAAAGCACCCTGGTACTCATCGATTACCGAACGAATCAAATGAATCGTTGGATAATGATCGTCCAGCAAAAGAATGGATTTTTTCCCCTTCATTCTATGCTGTGAGCATCTGAATTCTCCAAAAAATTCGCTATAGGGAATCTCCTGAATTTGGATCATGCTGATGCCAATTTTTCTTCACCCCTTCATAAATCAGGGTTATCCTTGATTGATGGTCCTGGTGATCGATAATTACGATTCATTCACATACAACCTGGTTCAGTACCTTGGCGAAATGAAGGCTGAACTCCAGGTCCATCGCAATGACCAGATCAGCCTCGATCAAATCCGCTCTCTCAAACCAGACCGTATCCTTGTCTCACCTGGCCCTTGCTCTCCTAATGAATCCGGACTTTCCAACGAAGTCATCCGCACCTTTGGCAAGGAAATACCGCTTCTTGGTGTCTGCCTGGGACATCAATGCATCGGTCACACCTTCGGCGCCAAGGTCATTGTCAATTATCGCATGATGCATGGAAAAACCTCCATGATTCATCATAATGGCAAGGACCTTTTCAAAGGGATGCCTAATCCCTTTCCAGCGACCCGCTATCATTCCCTCGTGATCCAGCGGGATACTCTCCCCGATTTTCTTGAAGTCACCGCCCAGACTGAGGAGGGCGAAATCATGGGCATTCGTCACAAGGAGCTCCCCATCTGGGGTGTTCAGTTCCACCCGGAAAGCATCCTCACAGAAAACGGTCGAATGATCCTCCAGAATTTTTTGGAACTGAAAGCTTAACTTTTGCGCAAAATCGGGCCGAGGGTTTTCCACACGGTTTCCGCAATGATTTGATGCCCTTTTTCGGTGGGATGAATACGATCCTCCTGGTTCAGATCCGGTTTTCCCCCCACCCCTTCCAACACAAACGGAATCAGTTCAGTTTTATACTCCGTGCTTAGGGCCGGGTATAACGCCGCAAATTCCGTCACATATTTTTCTCCCATGTTGGGTGGCATCTGCATTCCGGCCAGGACGATCCGCGTCCGGGGCGATTTCTCACGAATTTTTTGAATCATTCCAGCCAGGTTTGCTTTCGTCTCGCTGGGCGGGATTCCGCGCAACCCGTCGTTCCCACCAAGTTCAATCACGATGACCTCTGCTGGCTGTCGCAGCAGCCAATCAATCCTGCGCAACCCTCCCGCGGTCGTATCGCCGCTCACCCCGGCATTCACGACCTGAAAATTCAGGTTTTCCGCGTCGATCTTCTTTTGCAACAACGCAGGAAACGCCGCTTCCGAATCGATCCCATATCCGGCTGCAATGCTATCCCCAATAATCAGGATCCGTTGCTGCCCCTGGGCGTAGGCAGTGAACAACAGGGAGGAAAAAACACAGAGCAGAAAGAGATTCAAAAGCGGCGATCGCATACGCAACCATACACTGTCAAAACAGTTCCTCAACCGCCTGGAAATCATCTCCATAAATGGACAAATCGTGTATTCCCAGGGATTTTCACCCGGATATCACTGCCAAAAAACCTCTCAATAAGCCTGAAACTCTCCTCAAACCAATCTCATTTATGAGACGGCTTCTAAGGTTGCCAGACATCAAGACGACCTTCCTGAATTTTTCCCTTCACCCAGTCAATGACCTTGCGGTCGTCATCCCCCGCAGCCCAGACAAAACGAAGAAATTCAGACAATTCTATTCCCAGGCTCTGCAAGAATGGCCGGTCTCCTCCGCAGCCAAACATTAAATCCGCAGGCATCTCCCCACGCAGCTTCAGCCGTGCTTTCACAATCAAACGTGGCAGCCAGGCGATCCCGTCGACAGCGGTTTTTTTCCCCGGCAGGTCGTCCATCGAAACGGTTTTTCCGGAAGGCTTCCCGTTCATCACATAAATAAAATATTCCCGTCGTGCTGCTGCAACCAGCAGAGCTGTCTCGAACGCTGGCTCCCCATAACGGACATTGTCATCGATGAAATCATAAAGCTCCTGCGCGCTGCATCCGATCTCACCAAGGAATTTCAATTCCGTAGCCTGAAACATCCCATCTGGCTGCTTCACTCCCTGATGGTAACGCTTTAATCCGGCGTCATAAACTTTCCGGAATTCCAGCGGCCATTCGTAATGATTCATGATCGTCCTCCCAGTTGTCGTGACTTTTCGCTCGCTGCCCGCACTGCATCAATTAACGCACCCCTGACTCCCCCCAGTTCAAGCTGATGCAACCCCTCAATCGTCGTTCCACCGGGGCTGGTTACCATGTCCTTCAACGCTCCCGGGTGTTTTCCTGTTTCCAGGACCATCTTCGCCGCGCCCAATAACGTTTGCGCCGCAAGCTTCGTCGCAATCTCTCTGGGCAACCCCTCTGCCACCCCACCATCGCTCAGCGCTTCGATCAGCAGATACGCATATGCAGGGCCGCTTCCACTTAATCCTGTGACTGCGTCGAGCAACAGCTCCTTGACCTCGTAGGCAAGGCCCACCGAGCTCAAAAGTTTCTCCACCAGCGCCGCATCCTGCGCTGTCGCGGTTTGCCCGCGGGCATAGGCGGAAGCTGAGGCTCCCACCAGGGCTGGCGTATTTGGCATCACCCGAATGACCCGGCTCTGTGGCGGCAGCTGATTCTCCAGGGTTGAAGTCGGAATCCCTGCCGCAATGGAAACAATCAGGTGATTTGCTGTCACCTCACCTTGGATCTCCCGCAAAAGTTCCCGTACCTGGTCCGGTTTGACCGCAATAAAAAGAACCTGCGCCTTTCGCACCACCTCACGATTGTCTCCCGTCGCCGTCACTTTGGTGTCTGCCTTGAAAGATTCACGGGAAGCCGCCACGGGATCACTTGCCAGCACCCCTGCTTCTGAAACGAGCTGGGCGTTGATCATCCCCTTCGCAAGGGCTGATGCCATTTTCCCTGCGCCTAAAAACCCAATCGTCAGCTCATTTCCCATAATTACTTGATATTAATCCAGCAGGGTAATTTTTACTTTTTTATCCTCACTGTTCAGGCTCTCAATCAATGTGGTGCCCTGCTTCAGCGCAGGTGTGGAAACCTGTTTTTCAAGATTCGCGGCGGGTGACAAGGCATTCCGCAACGCCCCTTCCACCAGCTGCCCGCAATGAATTTTCATCGGCGGCAGCGGCCCCAGTTCAGAAGCCAGTTCGCTCCCGGACAGCGCCAATGCCTCATCCGCTGTTTTCCCGCGGATCATCTCCGTGGCAAGGCTGGCCACCGCGATGGCTGTTTCGCAACCAAATGTTTGAAAAGTCGCTTTGTCGATGACTTTTCTTCCCTGCTCTTCCTTGAACTTGATCCACATCCGTACCATGTCCCCGCAGTTGGGGCTGCCCACCGTGCCGACCGCGTCAGCCGTCTCCATTTCTCCCATGTTCCGGGGGTTGGCAATCGCTTCGGCCACCTTCTTTTGAAAATCATCAGACTGCATAGTTACGAAAGCTGGGACGCACCTTGCCTCAAGTCAACTCTGAAGGTCATCCTTAATTTTCAATCGGCAGGTATGAATACTTATCCGCGTACTCAAGCATCTGCCCGATGAAATCAGTGGGATACTCGATCTTGATCTCCCTGATCTCACCGGTTTGCTCGTTCGTGACCGGGACCAATCGCGGCTGGATAAAACCCATGTAGGGCGCAATGTTCAGCGGCTTGTATCGAAGATGGACTTCCTTCAACAGCTCCTGGTCCACCTTCACTCCATACGTTTCCACGAGGTTTTTTCCCGCCTCGTAATCCCCCTCAGATTTGATCCGCTGGATCTCTCGCAACAACTCGCCGAATATTTTTCGGAGTTTCTCGTAATCGTTGACTTTGAAATAGGTTTTCCCCTCTCGCTGACTTCGTTCAATCACCCGTTCACCCAGGCCTTTTTCATACGCCCATGCAGAAACCAACTGCCGGTTCCTCATGTGCGCCTCCTCAAGGTCATGTCCCGGTTCAACCCGGTACAACTGCGTCATTAAACCCTCCAGGATATAGGAATCATAATCCGCTTTTCCTACTTCCATCGAAGGCATCACCCCGATTTCAAGCAGCTTTGGATCCAGTGCATAATACAAAGCCACAAGATCAGCACGCGCTTCCTCCAATGTCCCGGCATACCCTTTCAACGTCTTGTCAGTGTTCCCCACCCCGGGATTAATCTGGCCTGAGGCATGACCGATCACTTCATGCATGTCCACATGCAACGTCCGCGCCAGCGCCCCATGCTTCTTCACCCGCTCAATGATCTCGGGAGTCGCCCCGAATTCATCGATCATCGGACTCCTGGATCGCACCTCGTTATAGGCAGCCATGATATTCCCAATCGTCACCGATTTGGACCCATGCTGCTCCCGGATCCATTCCGCATTCGGCAGGTTGATCCCCACCGGCGTGGCTGGCGCAGAATCCCCCACCTCACTTACGACTGTGATCACCTTCGCTGAAATCCCGACCACGTTTTTCTTTTTGTGCTCCGGTTTGATCGGAGAATGGTCTTCAAACCATTGAGCGGATTGGGAAATGGTATCGATCCGCCTGCTCGCTTCTTCATCCCTCAACGACACCACCGATTCAAAACTACCCTTCTTTTGCATCGGGTCCTGGTAAACCTCAATAAACCCATTCACCGCATCAATCCGTGATTTCGTGTCCTTCACCCACGCGATGCAATGTTCATCAAACTTCTGGAGATCTCCGGTTTTGTAATACTCAATCAGGTGCCTCAGCGAATCCCGCTGCTCTTCCGTCTCTGCCACTGTCACCGCCTTCTCAAGCCAGAAAACAATCCGTTCGATTGCGGCGCTATACATCCCACCAACTTTCCAGACCTTCTCCCTGACCTCCCCATTTTCTTTGACAACCTTGCTGTTCAACCCGTGAGAGAGCCGTGGGTTTCCGCTTTTTTTCCGAAGCGCCTCGTAATACGCCTCCACCTCCTGTTCCGTCACTCCCTCATAAAAATTGCTCGCCGAAGCGGTCACATTATCCACGTCAGCCGAAAGATCGACCACTTTGGCCGCCACTTTCGGATCGAAAATGACTGGTTCGATCAACGCACGAAAATCTTCAATCGGTTTCCCCGCCAATGGCAGTTTCGACAGGTCAGACTTCTCCAGTAACTCACGGAAATATTCCCGGCTGAAATCCGGCAGCATCTTGGTGTTGGAATAGTGGTGATGAATCCCATTCGCAAAAAACACCCGCCTTGCGTAAACCAGGAATTTTTCAAAATCCGGGCTCTGCCGGTTCCCCTCATAACTTTTGAGGATTCCCTCCAGCGTCTTCCTTACCCTCAGGTTGTGCTTGTACCGCTGGTCATAAAAAATATCCCGGCCACTCAAGCCAGCCTCGGCAAGGTAATAAGCCAGTTTCTTCTGTTGAAGTGTCAGTTGATCGAAACCCGGCGCCCGGTAACGCAACACCTGGATGTCCGCAAACCGGTCCGCCTTGATCTCAAAAGATTGGTCCGATCCCTCCCCCTCGATCATTGTCCATGCGAAAAGAAGGCAAATCCATACACCCGATTTCATACGGCCCAAGGTAAGTCATCAGGTCTGATTTTGCAGCAGAAATCAGGTCTGTTCCAGTCGCCCCAGGTATTCGAAACTATAAATTCCCGTCGCGTGGCCATCCCCCCAGAGCGGGTTGATTCCATAGGTCCCCACCCGGTTCACCCGCACCAGCTTGAATGCATTTGCAGTCAACGCTTTCTCCGTCCCCTTATAAACGTTCCCCATGATGTCCATCTCTCCCTTGCAACCGGCGCAGGGACAATGGCGGCGCAATTGTTCCAGTTTAAAAAAAGATTCACGGCCATCGCTCCACCTGATCGCAAGCTCCTCCCCAATCTGCTGAATGTCCGTTGGTTGCATCCGTTCTGGTTTCTCTTCCCTGAAAGGTTATGCTCCCCCCATGGATATTCGCAACCTTGATCAAGTACCTGCGTTTATAACGAAGGATGGCTCGGAAATTCGTGAACTGCTTGCCCATCGCAACTCCGCCATCCGCTTTCAAAGCCTTGCCGAAGCCCGCCTCCTTCCCGGTGCCGCCACCCAGGAACATTATCACGCCCGGACCGAGGAGATTTATTACATTACGCACGGCACCGCCCGGATAAAAATCGAGGGAGAATTTCGGGAAGTCAGCCCCGGCGATGCCATCGCCATCCCTCCCGGGCTGAAGCATAAAATCTGGAACACCGGCAACGAAACGCTTCGCCTCCTCTGCTGCTGTGTCCCTCCCTACGAAAACGAGGACACCTTCATCACTGAAGCATGAAGCCGATTGCCTGGGTCACCGGCGCGGGCGGCTTGATCGGCTCCTGCCTCGCCTCCTCTTCCTTCGACCTCCCCTGGACAACGCGTCCCCTCGACCGAGCCACGCTCGACCTTACCCATCCCCAATCTGTGGAAGCAGCCTTTCGCCGCGACAATCCAGCCTTGGTCATCCACTGCGCTGCCATCAGCAAAAGTCCCGCCTGCCAGGCCAACCCCGACCTGGCCCACCGCACCAACGTCGATGCCACCCGCCACCTGGCCGAACTTTCCTCACAAATTCCATTTTTCTTTCTCTCCACCGATCTGGTCTTCGATGGCAGGAAAGGCGATTACACCGAGACCGATTCACCCAATCCCTTGAGCAAATATGCCGAAACAAAAGTGGCCGCCGAATCTTTCATTCTGCGAAATCCCCGCCACACCATCATACGCACCTCCCTCAATGGAGGTCGCTCTCCCACACGCAACCGCGGTTTTAATGAAGAAATGCGCCTCCAGTGGGAACAGGGAAAAACACTCCACCTTTTCATTGATGAATTTCGTTCACCCATAGCCGCCATCATGACCGCCCGGGCCATATGGGAACTTGCCCGGCAACAGGCCTCCGGAATCTTTCACGTGGCCGGTGCTGAAAAACTTTCCCGCTACCAGATCGGCCTCCTCCTGGCCCAACGTCATCCTCAATTAAAACCCCTTCTCCTTCCCGGCACCTTGAAGGAATATCAGGGCCCTCCCCGCTCTCCAGACACCACCCTGGATTGTTCCAAAGCCCAGAAACTGCTCTCATTTCCGCTCCCACGATTTTCTGAATGGCTGGCCTGCAATCCATCCGTTGAGTTTTGATGAACACAGCCTATCGCAGTCGCATCGCTCCATCTCCCACCGGCTACATGCATCTCGGCCATGCCCGGACTTTCTGGATCGCCCAGCAACGCTGCCGCTCCCAAAACGGGACTCTCGTTTTTCGCAACGAGGATATCGATACAGCCCGGGCCCGCCCGGAATATGTCACAGCCATGCTCGAAGATCTTCGCTGGTTCGGCCTGGAATGGCAGGAAGGTCCCGATTGTGGCGGTCCCCATCAACCCTACTCCCAAAGCCAGCGCCTCCCATTGTATAAACAGGCGTTGGATCAATTAATCATCTCTGGCGCTCTCTTCCCCTGCATATGCACCCGTCAGGATGTCCTGCGCTCCACCAACGCTCCACATGCAGGGGAGGATGAACCGCTTTACCCAGGCACCTGCCACAATCTCAAGCTCGCTGAAATTCCCTCAGGCAAGCATTTCAACTGGAGATTCAAGGTGCCAAATGCCCAAACCATCACTTTTAACGATGGCAATTTCGGCGAGCAACATTACCTCGCAAATCGCGATTTCGGCGATTTTATCATCTGGCGGCATGATGGACTGCCCTCCTATCAACTTGCTGTCACGGTCGACGACGCCGCAATGCAGATCACCGAGGTCGTCCGAGGTGCCGATCTCTTGAAATCAACTGCCCGCCAGTTGCTTCTTTACCAAGCCTTGAACCTTTCTCCTCCCCGGTTTTACCACTGCGAACTTCTCCGGGATGAACAGGGGCGTCGCCTCGCAAAACGTCATGACAGCCTCAGCCTTCGGCAACTTCGTCAAAATGGAAAAACACCTGAGGAACTTCGCGCCCAAATATTCAACTGATCCATTAACGAATTATTTGGCTTGATCGTAGGCGGTGCCGTCTTGGGCCTGAACTGGTTCTTCCACATATTTTCCATGGGCAGGACGCGCCAATTCATCGAAATCCGCCGCAAGCCGGTGAAGCCCTTCGCGAACTTGAGCGCCTCGCATTGCCCGACCATGCCCCGTCAGCAATATCTCAGGTTCCAATGCCGCCACTCGTTGAACTGATTCACGGGCCTGCTCCCAGTTTTGGGTGTAATAAGCAGGAGGCCCATTCAACTCTTCAGACTGCGCTATTGCAGAATACGCCGATTCCTGCCGGGTTGTCACGACCGCGTCCCCGGCAATCAACGTTCGGTCCGCTTCACGCCAAAGTCCTACCTGTCCCGGAGTATGACCAGGCAGATGAATCCATTGCCACATCTCCATATACGGCACCTCCCCATCCTGCGGCAACGTCCGTAACCATTCCCGAACATCCACCGGCCCACGCGGATAAAGGCCGGACAATCGTGCCATCAGTCCTCCCCCTGCGCCTGGATCCGGGGCCGGATAAGAGGCGCTCCCATCCAGGTAGGGATATTCCAATGCATGCGCATAAATCGGCACGTTCCATTCCGAGGCCAGTTGCTCCAGACAACCCACATGATCAAAATGTGCGTGAGTCAAAATAATGGCCGCTGGCGGGCGGCTGAAACGCTCCTGAGCAGCCCTGCGAATCATTCCTGTGCCGCCATTTACCCCTGCGTCAATTAAAACCCACGGCAAATCAGGCTGGTGAGCAGGGCCATGGAAGACCACATTGACAATCGCAATGCGCTTATACGCAAGATCCGGCAACACCTCATGTGTGCCATCATCGCGAAAATCATCCTGTTCCGGGTTGTCCGCTCGATTCGCTGGGTCCAATCGGATATTCTCCTGTTTCATTCAAACTCCTTGACTCAACATCGCACCACTCTCATGGCAAACAATGCTCGTGAGCGAAATTATTGAACGCCTTGCTCCTCTTCTTGCGCCATCACCTTCCTGTCCCTATCCTTTTTTCAATGTCTGCCCTACTGCAATCCCTCCCAACCCCACTTCGCACAATGAAGGTGGATGCCCTCTCCGTTCTTGTTTTTCCCGGCCAGGCAGAGCTTGCGACCTATGCCGCCCATGAGATGGCTCATTTTTTGGCTGCCCGCATCCAGGCAAAGGGAGAAGCCCGGATCATTCTGGCCACCGGCAATTCCCAAATCGCCTTCCTCAAACAACTCATCGGGCTGCAACTGATCAACTGGAGCAAAACCACCCTTTTTCACATGGACGAATATCTCGGCCTGCCAGGCGATCACAAAGCCAGTTTCCGCCGTTACATGCGGGAGCGCGTCGAAACGCTTGTTCATCCCCATGCCTTTCATTATTTGCTCGGGGATGCCGACCTTCCCATTGAAGAATGTGAGCGCTATTCCAACCTTCTCTCGGAAGCTCCCATCGACCTTTGCTGCATGGGCATCGGAGAAAACGGTCACCTCGCCTTCAACGACCCTCCTGTTGCCAACTTCCAGGATCAACGTCTCGTCAAATTGGTAAAACTCGATCTCGCCTGCAAAACCCAGCAGGTCAATGAAGGCCATTTTCCCACTTTGGACGCCGTCCCTCCCTACGCGCTCACCCTCACCATCCCTGCTCTTTGCAAGGCTGAACGCATCCTTTGCATCAGCCCTGAAACCCGCAAAGCCAGGGCAGTCCGCGCAGCGTTGCGTCAGCCAATCTCCACCGATTGTCCCGCCTCCTGGCTTCGCACCCAGCCGCAGGCGACCCTGCTTCTGGACCAGGATTCGGCTGCTCTCCTTTAAATCTTCAGCAAAAACAAAAAAGCGCTGCCCGATCACTCAGGCAGCGCTCTGTTAAAGATAAAATTAGGAGAGTTCCAGCGAACCGTAGGTCAATGGCTTGATCTCCTGGATCTTCATGATTTTTCCATCGCCCGTGGTCACTTTGCGTGTCTTCTCGTCGAACGAGCAGGAAATGTTCAGGCGCTCAGACATTTCACCCAGTGAAATCACAGTCTGGACCTTCACAGCAAGATCAATTCCCGCGTTCGGTTCCTTGTTTGCCCGGATCGAGTCAAACCAGTTCTTTTCATGCACCGCGATATCTTCGCCGGGGCGCAGGTTTTCGAACTTTTCTTCATCCACTTCATCAGCAAACGCACGTTGCGGCCGCAATTCAATTCGATTGCCTGACATGAACAACGAACCATGGTGCCCATTGATCTGCTCCACCAATCCATGCTCGCAAACCGTGCTCGAAATCATGACCAGCGTCAGCCCGCTTGGGAATTCCGCCAGCAGCTCAACATGCTCCGGCACATCGCGCATGTAAGTTCCAGGAGTGTTCTTGTCGCTCTCGATTTTTTTCGTTCCCAGCGAGACCACGCGGCTTGGAAACTCCGGACTGCCAGTCGCCAGCATGTAAGGATGCAAACGGTGAGGGAACAAGTCCCCAAGGAGACCGCCGCAATAAGGATAATATTTCCGCCAGCGGAAATAATGGTCGGCATTGAACGGCACTTTTTTCTTCACAGGACCCAGCCAGCGTTCCCAGTTCAGGTTTTCTGCCTTTGCGTCTGGATCGATCGCATAATTCCATTCCCCCTTTGGATTATTGCGCGGATATGAACCCTGCGCCATCACCAGCTTTCCGATCCGTCCCGCTTTCACCAGCTCAGCCGCTTTGTGCCATTTGTAATCCGAGCAACCCTGCGAACCAACCGTCAAAATTCTCTTGGTCTTTTTGCAGGTATCATAAATCTGGAAAGCTTCCTCCAGGTACCGGGTCATCGGTTTTTCAACATAGATATGCTTTCCTGCTTCCATCCCATCCACGCAGATTGCAGTGTGCCAATGATCCACAGTCGAGACCACTAACGCATCGATATCTTTTTGCTCCAGCATCTTGCGATAATCGTCATACCCTTTGCAGTCGCCCCCCACGAAGTTCTTCGCACCTTCGATCCGCTTTTGCCACACATCGCAAACCGCTGCCTGCGCAATATTGTTTTCGCTGGCGTGCTCTTTCTGTAATCGCACATGGGTCATCCCCTGCCCGCCGACCCCAATATATCCCACCACAATCCGGTCATTCGCCCCAATGGTGCGCCCCGTACTCGGTGCCTGGTTTTGCCCGTAAACCGGGGTTTTTACAATATTTGAAGCCGCAACGACCGCTGCTGCTGCGGCAGATTTCTTGATGAACGTCCGGCGTGAATCGCCGTTTTCCTGTTTCGTCTGATTCTGGTGCATAATAACTTTGGTTAACTTCGGGTGATGACGGCCAACCTATCGGATTTGGTTTTCAGGTCAATCATGAATTCTGTTTCAAGCCGATGTTCTTTGCTTTGACCACACCACAAACCAAAAAATTCGATTCAGTCTCCACACCCAAAACAAAAAACGGCCCGACTCACTCCGAATCGGACCGCTTGTCTCCCATTTTTCTCTCCCATTTCCCTTATTGGTCGGCCAGGTCAAAAAGCAGGAAGTGCGCATCCGTCGTCGCTTCCACTTTCAACCCGCTTTCACCCGAAACCGCCAATCCATCCCCGGCGCCAAGCGTGCCTGCATCCGTTTTCAAACCTCCTGAGATCAGTTGCACCCACACTTTTCTCCCAGGCCCAATCCGATGCTCCACCGCCTTCCCCTTTTCCACATGGCCGATATACACATTCACATCCTGGTTCAGCGTCAGGCTTCCTTCCCTTCCATCGCGGCTCAGCGCCAACTGCAATTGATTCAACTGAGGCTCAAACCGCTTCTGGGCATAACCGGGTTGCAGGCCTTTACGCTCCGGAACAATCCAGATCTGCAACAGATGCACCGCCTCCGCCGGAGAATGATTGAACTCGCTGTGATAAACCCCTGTTCCCGCAGTCATCCGCTGCACTTCACCCGGCCGGATCACTTCCGAGTTCCCCATGCTGTCCTGGTGCTGCAATGCTCCGGAGATCACGTAAGTAAAGATTTCCATGTCCCGGTGCGGATGCTTTGGAAAGCCTCCCCCACCAGCCACTTTATCTTCATTGATCACTCGCAGTGCGCCGAAACCCATCTGCTCCGGATCATAATAATCTCCAAACGAAAAGCTGTGATAAGTGTCCAGCCAGCCATGATCTGCGTGGCCCCGTTCTTCGCTTCTTCGAATCTTGATCATACCTGCTCCTTTCCTTTTTTGGTTTTTTCCGAAATCCATCCGTCCAGAGACCAGCGCCCGCCACCCACGAACATGAGCGCCAATGACATCCCCAGCATTAATAGATGAAATTGATACCCCTCTCCCTTCTGCGTTCCGTACCAGTTCATAAAAAACCCGTGCGGAAGCGCCACTTTGATTGCCGCCACTGAGATCACCGTCCCAATTCCAAAAGCAGCGACACGGGTCAACAACCCCAACACCAGCGCAATCGGCCCGAAAAATTCCGCAACAATCGCCAGCAACGCAAACGGCGCAGGAATTCCCATCCCCTCCGTAAATCCCTTCATCGTCGCCTCGAATCCCCCACCACCCCACCACCCCAACAGTTTCTGCGCCCCATGCGGAAACATCACCACTGCCAGGAATACCCTCAGGATCACCGGGGCGATCTGGTCTGTTGTTTGGAATAAATATTTCATATCGGGTTCTTCTATTGCTTCATCTGTGCCAATTTTCCAACCGAAATAAAACCATTGATTACCAATAGTTTAGGCGATCCAAGAAATAAAATAACAACGGTTTTTCGTTGAAAACAACAATACCGTTGAAATACAACGAAATTTCGTTATTGCGTGAACCGGGACCAGAGTCGGTTCACGACCCGTTGTGGTCCTTCAATCAAAATCTGATGCACCAGCTCCTGCACTTTTCCCGCAGATGGCTCCTCCAGCTGGCGAATTTTCCACCACGTTAAAAGGAACATGATTCCCGCCCCGCAAAAAAAGAGGCTGTAACGGTTCAATTCAAAATAGCCCCACTCAATTTGCAGATCGCGAAAGATATCAATCAACAATCCCCAGCAAATCGGGGCCAGCCCCAGGGTCAGATTCGCCACCACCGAAAAAACCGCAAAAAAATGATTTCTTCCCATCTCCGGCGCAATCCCCATCGCCAGTCTGACGTTTGCCATGTTAAAAAGCGCCACTGCCAGCCCCATTCCGAAATGTAGCACCAGCACCACGCCCAATGATGGAACAATCGTTTTTCCAGCCAGACCAGCCCAGAACAGGATCAACCCACACCAAAGAATGCAGGAGAACGTCATCACCGGTTTGCTTCCCAGCTTGTCCATCCGGTTCCCGAATGCCAGGCTGAGCAAACCTCCCAGGAAAAAAGCGGACGAAATATACAGGATCTTGCCTTCCGGCATTCCAGCCATCACTTTCAGGTAAGCCACGCTGAACGCGCCGATCCCTCCATACGCGAAGGACCATGCCACGTTCATTTTGAGTAATTTCAAAAATGGCGCATACCGAATCAGGGTTCCCCACGGGACAGGATGGGTCGACCCCGCTGCTTCCTGCGCCGGTTGCACATCAGGAATCCTCTTCAAAAACGAAAGACTGATCGCTCCTGCCACTCCGCTGAACGCAAATAAAATCGCAAAATCCACGGCATTCGGCGCGTCCCCTAAAACCGCCGCTGCAATCAGGAACGTCGCCCCGCTCGCCAGGTTGACGAACCCGGCTTCCGTCGCAAGGTATTTTCCCCGGATACTGGCGGGCACCAAACTTGTGATCCACGGCAACCACGCGGCGCTTGAAATCCCGCGCGACAGGTTGAACCCGAACAACAGGAACAGCACCAGCGCAAGCTGGGTCATCGGCGTCAACACCCTCCAAAGCAGCGGCACCAATGACAACACAAAGATCAGCAGCACCCGTATCCCCCACCCCCCATATACAAAACGTTTATACCCCATCCGCGGGATGTAATTCGCCGCAGGAATTTGGAAAATCACCAGCAACGGCATCATTCCAGAAATGATCCCCAGGACTGTTGCGCTCGCCCCAAGGGATTTGGCGTAAAGTACCATCGGACTGCCCAGCACAACCTGAAAGGAAAGCGCGTTGAAGGTCGCAAAGAAAAAAGCATTATTCAGCCCTTTTTGAAATAACGGCATGCGTTGCGGCTCTCCCATATCCTGAATCCTCCCCGCGACCGATCATCTGAACTCCATTCGCTCGTGGGGAAAAATCAGCAATTCCTCCATTCAGAATGGCAGATCAACCTGTGGATTTGGTTTTTTCGGCCTCCCACGCCGCACCGGCTTTTCTGACAGATCCGCTGTCTCCCTGGAATCCGTCATCTCTGGCACAACTTCCCTGGTTGCCTCCTCATCCGGAATTTCCGCTCCTTTGAATTCTGCCTCCTGATCTGCTTTCAATCGCTCAGGCGCCTCAATCATCGCTTCGGTTCGATTGCTCGAACCCTCCTCCGCGCCTGAAGCCTCAACCCTCCCCTCCTCATCGACTGCTTCCTCCTCCTTTTCAGTTCCGGAAGGCTTCTCCTCCTGCTCTGTTGAAGCAGGTGTTTCCCCCGCCTTGCCCTCTCCTTCCAATCGAATCGACACCAGTGATTTGCGGATTAATTGTCCCTGGTAAGTGAATCCCAGCGCCAATGTTTCCGCAATTCGCGCTTCCGCTGGCGCCTGCCCATCCTTCGTGTTCGGCTGATGGTTCTTCAAATCCAGCAATTCCCCCGGTTGCGGAGCGAATGTGTTCAACCCCATTCGCCGTGTGGCGTCTCGACAGGCATTCTGGAACTGCCCAATCTGAGTCATCAGGGCAGGTTGGCCCGAACGCACTGCCGCCACATAAAGCGCGAACACATGATCCAGGATTCGCACACAGACCTGCAACCATTCCCCCTCGCCCCGTCGCATCTTTTCAATTTCAAGCCGCAGATGCTGCTTTTCCTGGTTGTTCGCATTCTCCAGGAATTGCATGAAATCGCGCCCCTCCGCATTCATCCGTTCTGCAATCTCCTTCGCCGCAGCAATGGTCTTGTTCGATGCTTCATGCACCCCCTGCCAGTTCACCGTGGCATTTCCGATCCGGTTTGCCACCTCTTCAAGTCGTTCAAGCTGCTCCATTGCCGAGGCCAGTTTCGCATCCCTCGCCAGGTCAGTGGCGCTCTGGTGCTCCACCAGGTACGGCTTGATCGAAAGATACGCTCCCACTCCCGCAACCACCAACGCCACCCCGCAGACCGAAGCCTCCCAGGCATTCCGCGGCGGCACCATCAAATAAAAAAGGTACCCCGTGATCGCCACCAAAACCAGGTCCGCTAGATAAAATGGCCATTTCTTTATTTTGGGCTGGTCGCTCATACCGTCTTTGTAAGAACTGCCTGCCAGCGTGGCGATGTTAAAATGTTGCGGCCCCTCTCCTCCTCAGGCTCAACCAGTTCCAGCATTTCACCCCTTAAAAGCAGGTTTTCGCCACCCATCAGGCCTCTTACATCACTATTTTGCTCTCCTTTGGCCATTTTCTGCAAAGATCAACCCAACCCTGATAGCACTTGTAAGCAATACAGACATTCACGCATGAACAACAACCATCTCACACGCTGGATCTCCGGACCCAAAATCGTCGCACTTCTGCTCCTCCTCATTTCCGTTCAATCTGCCTTCTCCCAAGGCTGCGTTATTGCCCGTGGCGGCGCCTGCCCCCTGGGAATCCACGGCAGCGAAGGTCTCCTCCATGAAGGCGACTGGCAGGGAACAGTCGCCTACCGCTGGCTCCGTTCAGATCGCCATTTCGTTGGCCGTAACGAGCAGAAGCATCGCAAATTCGATGGCACCGAAGTCATCAATGACACTCATTTTATTGATCTTACAGCCACCTACGCCGCCACCGACCAACTCTGGGTCAGCCTCACCATTCCTTTTGTTCACTCCGACCGCTCCTCCCTTTACGAGCATGGCCGCATCCAGCGCGGCCACACCCAGGCAGGCGGCCTGGCAGACGTCCGCCTCGTCGGCAGTTACTGGATATTCAACCCCACGGAAGCAAAAAAGGGCAATATCTCCTTCGGCCTCGGTGTCAAGGCTCCCACAGGTGATTACAAAGCCACCGACACTTTCGGCACCAGTTCCAACACCACCGTCATCCGATATGTCGATTCCTCCATCCAACCGGGCGATGGCGGTTGGGGAATCATTCTCGAAACCCAGGGCTACCTTCACATTGCCGGAAACCTCTCCGGCTACATGAACGCCTCCTACCTGATCAATCCTCGCGAACGAATCGAGGAAACCCGTTTTTCTGTTCCTGATTCCTATCTGGCCCGAATCGGGTTTGATTACCTCATCCTCCCCAAATATGGCATCTCCTTCACCCTTGGTGGCCGCATTGAAGGGGTCCCTCCTGAAGATTTGATTGGTGGCAGCCTCGGAACCCGCCGCCCCGGCTACGCCATTTCAATTGAACCGGGCTTTACCTACACCCATAAAAGATTCTTTGCCACCCTCACAACCCCCGTCGCGGTCGAACGAAACCGCCAGCGCACCTATAATGCCGCAACCACCGGTGATGCCGCCTTCGCTGACTTTACCGTCAACGGCAGCATCTCCTATCGCTTTTAAATTTCCTATCGGCAACTAAAGTTCCTCCCAGTGATGGCGGTTCCGGTTTTCCGGGCCGCCATTTTATTTTCCAAATACCGCCTCCCCTGCTGCTGCTCCGAGTAAACTCAGAATCTGTCCTTGAACAGCTTTTGCCTCTTCCATTCTTCCCTCCGAAATCGCCAGCGTAAATTCCATCATCAACAACCCTGCTCTCGCCCCGTTTTCCGCTCCCACAGGAAAACCGCTCCGGGCCAACACTGTCTCCTGCCACCCCTTCAACTCCCTTCCAGTGAACATTTTCCTCCCCCGCCCCGACAACAACTCCAGCCACGGTTTATCCTCCGTGTGCAATTTTCCATCCTCCACCACTGCATCTCCCCGCCCAATCACCCCGATGTAATACATCCAGAACGCGCTCGAATGTGCCAGGTGCCCATTCATCGGGTCTGACGCCGCTCTGCCAAATCGTTCCTCCGGAATCGCGCCTATCTCTGCTCCATCACGCAATCCCACCAGCGCCAGCGCTGGTTCTTCCGGTGAAAAATCCCCTCTGAACAGGTACGCTTTTGGAAAAACCGCCAGGTACGTCCTCAACAATATCTCGAACTCCTTTCGCGTTAGCTGGAACATCGGCACCCACGCGCAATACACTCCTCCCGGGTTTAATTTCTCATGCCCTGCCCGAAAATGTTCCAGCGTATACAACGCGCTTTCACCCGTCCTCCACGGCACCACCAGGTCCCCCACAATCACATCGAACCGCTCCCTCGTTCCCTTCATGTAATGCCGGGCATCATCCACCACCACCTCGGTATTCCTCCGTGATCCGAACCCATTGTTCTCCTCCTTGAAAAACTCCCCTGCCAGTGAAACCACCTCCGGCACCAATTCCACTGCCGTCAATTGACTTGTTCCATGATAAATCCCTCCCCCTGCCGTGATCCCCGTCCCATACCCCAGAAACACCACCTTCTCAGCCTTTCCATGCAACAACAACGGCAGATGCGCCTGCATTCGTTCATCACCTGTCGCGTAACTCCCTCCCAGGCCATAATGATTATTCAACTTCAGGCTTCGCCACCCGCTGCGTTCCACCACCGCTGAAATTCCGTGCGCCCCTTCCCTCACCGCCAGTAATTTTTCATCTCCTACCAATCCCACCCGCGGCAACTCTTTCAACAGATGCAACCCTCCCAGCAAGACGATCACGACCACAGAAATCGCCTGCACCACCAAACCCCGTCGAATCACCAGCATCGGCGTCAACGCGCAAACCGTTCCGATCACGACGATGCTCTTCCACATCCCCAACCCCGCTGGCAAAATAAATCCCGCCACCAGAGCCCCTGTCACCGACCCTGCCGCATTCATCGCCATCACCTTTCCCACAATCTCTCCCGTTCCACTGCCACCCCTCTGCCCGCTCAGATGCTCCAGGAACAGCGGCAACCCTCCCGACAAAAAAATCACCACCAGCAACATCATCCCCATCGGCCACCCAACCGCTTCACTCATCAAATTCCCCGCCGAAATCTCCCCCATCTTCCCCAATTCTTTTGTGAATCGAACAAATAACGCCGGAGCCGCGATTAACAACACACCTCCGCTCACCCATAGCGCTGTGAACGACCGCTTGAATGAAATCCCCCGCTTGATCAGGAACCGCGCCAGTTCACTCCCAAGCGCAATCCCCACAATGAACAACGCCGCCACCACCGCGAACGCTCCCAGCGAATTCTCATGCACCTGCGCAAATGCCCGGTTCCACAACACCTGCAACGCAAACAACAGGAATCCTGACCACATCGCCAGGCCTGCCAGCAACCCTCCAGTTCCAGCCCGTTCCATCTTCGGCGGCTTCACCGGCATTTTTCCCGTTCGTCGGCTCAACATCACCGCCAGCCCTGCAATCGCAAAATTTGTCCCGGCACAAAGCCAGTTCGAACTGCTCATCCCAAATCCCGGCAGCAAAAAATAAGGAAACGCCAGCGCTCCCAATGCCGCTCCCGCCGTGTTCAACACATAAAGCCATCCCACATGAATTCCCAGGTGTTCCCCCCCTTCACTCACCAGTTGCCCCAGCGCAGGCAATGTCCCGCCCAATGCGATCGTCGGAATCGCAATCGCTACGAACGCCATCATTCCCTTAACCGCAATCAGCCTTCCTCCCTCCAGCCCCAATCCTCCATAAAATGTCTCGTACCATGAAATCATCGGTTCCACCAGCAACGCCCCAATCCCCGCAACCCCTTCCAGGATCGCATAAGCCATTAGCGGCCTCGAAATCCGCTTTAACATCCTCCCCAGAAAAAAGCTGCCAAGCCCAAGCCCAAGAAAATAACTCGCGAGGATAATTGCCGTCGAAGTTGCCGCACTCCCAAAAAGTAGCGAAAACCGCCGTTGCCAGATCATCTCATAGACCAGCCCGATTGCACCCGAAGCAAAAAACAAAAACGACAACAGCCACCTTCTGTTCCCATCTCTTCCCGGCAGCATGGATGATTGCGCCCCTTTCGGACGTTCTCTGATTGTTTTGGGTCGAGGCATGGGCAAACCAGAAAAGCCCCCGGCTCTCATCACTGCAAGGTTATTCGCTCAAACCTTCTGCACCGCCACTGGTATTGCCGGTTTCGTCGCCTCAATCACCCTGTTTTTCTTCTCCTCCTCCAGTCCCGTGATGATTCGCGAACCCCGCTTGTAAGTGAAATAGGAATACACCCACTGCAGGACCACCGCGATTTTATTTCGGAAACCAATCAGGAACAGCAAATGCACCCCCAGCCACGCCATCCAGGCCGGGAACCCCGTAAACTCAAAATCCTTGATCTTTGCCACCGCCCGGCTTCGTCCAATCGTCGCCATCGTTCCCTTGTCCCAATACACAAATGGCATCCGTCGCTCCCGTGCCGCCGGGGAATTCAACTCCTCCCTGATCATCTCTGCCACATGTTCTGCCATCTGCATCGCCGCCGGCGAAACCCCCGGCACCAGCACACCTTTCGCATCCACCAGGTAAGCCATGTCCCCAATCGCAAACGCTTCCGGATAACCCGGGACACTCAGGTCCGGAGCCACCTTCACCCTTCCCGCACGGTCCAGTTCCACCCCCAGCTTCCTCGTTAATGGATTTGCCGCCACTCCCGCCGCCCAGATGATATTCTCCGCGTGGATCGTTCCGCTCGTCGTTTCCACCACCTTCTCCCGCAACGCCGTCACACGTGTGTTCGTCCGTATCTCCACCCCCAGGTCAGCCAGCTGCCGCTGCGCACTCTCCGCAAGCCCCGCCGGCAAATGCGAAAGCACCACCGGGCTCGCCTCGATCAAAATGACTCGCGCCTGAGCCGGGTCAATCCTCCTGAAATCACACCTCAAAACATGCCGCGCCAGCTCCGCGAATGCCCCCGCCAGCTCCACTCCCGTCGGTCCCCCTCCCACCACCACAATCGTCATTAGCCGTTCCCGCTCCTCGGCGCTTGTCGCAGTCTCCGCTTTTTCAAAAGCCCACAACACATGCCGCCGGATATGCAACGCATCATCCAGCGATTTCAACCCCGGCGCAAATTCAGCCCATTCAGGATGACCAAAATAACTCGTCGCCCCTCCCAAACCCATCACCAGGTAATCATACCCGATCACCTGCTTCTCAAGTTCCACCTCCCTGCTCCCCAGCCGGATATCCTTCACCTGCTCCAGCAACACCGTCACAGCCTCTTCATCCGATAAAATCCCCCGGATCGGCTGCGCAATCTCCGGGGCCGACAACCCCGCTGTTGCCACCTGGTAAAGCAATGGCTGGAACAGATGATGATTCTGCCGGTCGATCAGGATCACCTCCGCATCCGGATGATTAAACGTCTGGCAAAATGTAAGCCCCGCAAAACCGGCCCCCAGAACTACGATCCGCCGTTTTCTGCTCTCCATGCCCTTACTCTCACGATAACCCCAACTTTTGGCAAGCAACCCCGCCTGCCACTTTCAGGCCATGCCGCAGGCGATTTCGGATGAAGCTCTGCCAGAATTTTCGGTGGAGAGAACCCTCCTGGAATTGTGTATTGCTCCTGAAAATTAGCTTGTGAATTTTTTCACAAGTGTTGGAATAAGCCCATTAATGTGCTACCGTATTCGCAGGGAGGATAATGAAAGCAACGCTTGAAGTTATCGAAAAAATGCGTGCAGATGGTATTATCGGGAATTATGCAATAGGCGGAGCAGTTGGGGCTACGGTTTACCTTGAACCTCTTGCGACATTCGATATTGATATTTTTATCTCATTCAAAAAAGTTCAGCCTGGTCTTTTGGTCAGCTTGAGCCCCATCTATGAATACCTCCAGGCCAAAGGTTACCAGTCCGTTGAGGAGCACATCATGATTGAGGGATGGAAAGTCCAATTTCTACCGACCCATGACGCGCTCCTGGATGAGGCTCTTTCGGCAGCCGTGCGCGTGTCAATATATGATGCGGAAACCTGGGTGATGACAGCCGAGCACCTGATGGCCATTGCTCTTAAGTTAGGGCGCCCAAAGGATTACAATCGGATTGATCAATTCATCTCGGAGGAAGCCTTTGATGAAACGTATCTCATGCCGATACTTCAGAGGCATGGGCTGATCGAGAAATGGAACGCGCATCGGCAAAAAATTCTATGAATCAAGAAATAGATGATGTTTTAAAAAGCGTTCTTGAGGCCAAAGCGCGAGGCCGGAAGCAGCTTGCCGCGCTTCCCATCGAGCGGAAGCTTGAAATTCTCGAAAAATTGAGGGACAGAAGCGAAGCGATGGCCCCCCTGCGCGCCCGGCATCGCCAGCCAACTCAAATTCTTACGCTGGTTGCGACTGGGGCACAGCAGCCGATTTCATTACTTGCAGGATCGCAGAAGCAACGTGTTTACCTTCAATCTCAAGGTCGATTGAATACTGCCCAAAGGTCAGCAACTTTATCTGCGACATCAGTACAGCAAACTGGATGGAAGATCGTCCCTCCTCATGATTTACTGGGAGCGAAGATTCAAGCGCTGGAACAAAAGGACTTCCATCAGGCGCTGTAAATGTAATTTTGATTTTTTTATCTCCTCCCTCCTCTTGATCGAATAAAACTTTCCCGGCCACTGCGCACAAATTGTGTATGGCCGGGGTCGTTGCCGCATAAATTCTGTCGAACATCCCGATGACGTTCATCTTGGAAGACACCGGATCAACCGAAGCAAAATCACAAAGGCAGAATAATTGTAATTTCATATCCTCATTGGACTCCAGCAAACCAAAGATTTCTGTTGGAAGCCATCTTATATATGGACAACTTGCTGTGACACTCGTCCGGGATTCCGCCAGGACGCTGCTTCAAATCCGTAGTCGCTTCCAAACTCCAAAACCTCACCCCTCCTCCCCCTCCACACTCCCACCCAGCCATTTCAAATACTTCTCCGACCCTCTCTTAATCTCCACCACCACGAACTCCGGCGTGTCATACGGATGGTTCCTCACCACCACTTCCTCCAACGCTGAAACCAACCCATCACTCGTCTTGAACAGCACCAGCACCTCCGCGCTGCTCTCGATCTTTCCCTGCCACCAGTAATGCGACTCCACCTGCGGCACGATATTCGCGCAAGCCGCCACCTTCCCTGCCAGCGCTGCCCGGGCAATTTTTCGCCCCGTCTCAAGGTCAGGCGCTGTCACAAACGCAATGCAATAACCCGATTTCATATTCACAGAACCCAATCCCAACCATTCATCACACCACAAGAGGAAAATGGCTTTTCAATACCTGTTCTCAAATACAACTGTTTTAGTTGACAGCTTCCACCAAAACTGCCACTCTCATCCCCGGAAAGGAAAACTTGAAAAATAGATAACTAGTCAAAACAACATAAACCCACTGGCAGATGGCCTCACGCAGCCACCCGCTGCGCTTGAAAATTGTCACGGCCCTGGAACAAGTCCCCGTTGATCTCTCCTCCACGGCAACTCGTTCGATGGCCCCCCGCTTGATTCAAGCACCGCCACCCTCCAGCCAACAACAACCACAAAAAAGACCAGTCTCCGGTCCACCCCATGACCATGCCCGTGACCCACCGGAGCAGTCCCCAAACCTATGACCACCACCGAACACCATATCAAAA
>JANRLX010000023.1:0-21695 GCA_033762115.1 Verrucomicrobiota bacterium | reverse complement strand
GCCAGTTTTATCCCCGTGAGCACAAATCACGTTGGCCTTGATCTCTTCAAACCGATTGTCGGGCGCGGTTCGGCCTATGCGGATTTCGACCAGGACGGCGATCTCGATGTCGTGCTTTGCCAGACCGGTGGCGCTCCTTTGTTTTGCCGCAATGACCAGTCCCTCCAGCACAATTGGTTGAAAGTCCAGCTCACCGGCAAAAAAAGCAATCGTTCCGCCATCGGCGCAACCATCAATCTGAAAAGCGCCGGGCAGCTCCAGTCCCGCCAGGTCATGCCCACCAGGAGTTATCTTTCCCAATGCGAACTGCCTGTCACCTTCGGCCTGGGCAAGGCGACTTCCGTGGATGAACTGGTCATCCGCTGGCCTTCAGGCAAAATCCAGCCCGTCACAGTTCCCTCCCTGAACCGCTCAATTCACGTCACTGAAGCGGATTAGAAGTCACCCGCAGATGGTCCAAAGGGAATGGAATGCAACTCCTTTTGCGTTGCAACGCTCCCGCTAATTGTTTAGTCAGGGGGCAATGCCCCGCAATTCCAGATCGCAAAAGCCGCCCCGTCCTTCCCGCATGCAGCGGAAAACCACACAGTTCCTTGTCTTGCTCCTGGTGCTCGCCGTCGGCTTTCTCACATTCGCTTTTTTCTCAAAACGCCAGCGAAAAAGCACCATCGCTCAATCCGTCAAACTCGCTGCCAGCAGTAATTCCCTCCCTGTCACAGGCAGCTCGCTCGAACCTGAAAACCCCTCCTCCGACCTTTCCGATACTGAACAGATCACCAGCCTGGTTAATGAAGGCACTGAACTCCTCGCCGACGGCAAAGCCGCTGAAGCAGTTTTAAAGTATGAAGCCGCCCTCAAGCTCAACCCCGAGGATGAGGATATTCACTATAACCTGGCCGCCGCCCTTGCCAGGGCAGGACGAAAACAGGACGCGCGGAAACATTACGAAAAAGCCCTCGAAATTTACCCCGATTACGCCGAAGTGCATAACAATCTCGGCAATCTCCTCTTGTCCGATGAAAAAATCGATGAAGCAATCGAGCACTTCAAGGCCGCCATCCGCACCACCCCGGAAAACGCCACCGCTCACAACAACCTCGGCACCGCCTACGGTCGCCAGGGAAAAGTCAGGGAAGCCATCGCCTCCTTTTCCGAAGCCATCCGCCTCCAGCCCGATTATACCGAGGCCCACGTTAACCTCGGCAATGCCTACTATGTGCAAAACCGCTTCGAGGAAGCCGTCCAGCAATTTTCCATGGCCCTTCAGTTGCAACCCGGCTTTCAACCTGCCCTCCGCGGTTTGGCCAAGGCCCGGCAAAAACTTCAGTAAAATTAAAATTTCCCCTGACGCTCCATCTCAGGCCCACTCCCTTGCCCGGAAACCCTCCTTCAGGTAAAACTGCTTCAATGTTGTTAACAGCCAACAAACGAATTGCCCTTATAGCCCTTGCAATCATCCTTCTCGATCAGGTCACCAAACAGATTGTTTTGCGGACCCTCGAATTCCGCGTTGAGGAAAAGGTGATCATTGATGGCTTTTTCAAATTCGTTCATTGGGGCAACACCGGCGCTGCCTGGAGCGTCATGAGCGGGAACAACGAACTCCTCGCCATCGTCTCCCTCTTCGCCCTCCTTCTCCTCTTTTTATACCGTCACCATTTCAATTCGAAAACATTGACCGGCCAATGCGCGCTCGGCCTGATCTTTGGCGGCATTGTCGGGAACCTGATCGACCGTTTGTTCGTCAAACATGTCATCGATTTCCTCTATTTTTATGTTTATAAAAAGAGCGGTATCGAAGCAGGTTTCCCCGCCTTCAATATTGCCGACATGGCCATCTGCACAGGCGTCGGTCTCCTCTTCCTCATTTCCTGGCAGAACGAGTACGAAACCGCCCCACAGGAAGCTTCCCCCGCAAAATGATCCCTATCTTCCTGGCTGGCCCCACTGCCGCAGGAAAATCGGCACTGGCCCTCCAGTTGGCCGCTCTGCTCAATGGCGAAATCATTTCCGTCGATTCCATGCAGGTTTATCAAGGCCTGGACATCGGCACTGCCAAACCTTCCCTCGCGGAACGCGCCGAAATTCCGCACCACCTCATTGATATTCTCCCCCTGGACGAGAGCTTTGACGCAGCCGCTTTTGTCCATCTCGCCCACGCCGCCGAACAGCAGATTCGTTCCCGTGGACGCCGCCCCATCTACTGCGGCGGCACTGGATTCTATTTCAAGGCCTTTCTCTTTGGCCTCGGTTCAACACCACCCGGCGATCCCTTGCTCAGGCAGGAGTTGGAACGTGCCCCGCTTCAAATACTGCTCGCGGAATTGCAACAGGCCGATCCCCTGACCTTCTCCCAAATTGATCGATCCAACCGCCGCAGGGTCGTTCGCGCTGTTGAAGTGCTTCGTCTTACCGGAAAACCGTTTTCAGCTCAAAAAGCGGATTGGAAACAACCGCCCCTTCCCGGCCCGCTCTTCTGCCTTCGCCGGGAAAAAGGGGACCTCGATACCCGAATTGATGTGCGTGTGGATCGCATGTTCGCCAGCGGCCTTGTCGACGAAACAAAATCTCTCCTCACCCAGGGCTTGCGGGAAAACCAGGTCGCCTCCCAGGCGCTCGGCTACAAGCAGGTGATCGCGCATCTCAATGGAGAACTTTCACTCCAGGCCACAATGGATCTCGTCAAGCTGCGCACCCGTCAATTCGCAAAACGACAAAACACATGGTTTCGCCATCAACTTCCATGCACCTGGCTGCATGCAGCCGAACCTCCCAAACACCTCGCCGAGCGGGTTATTGAACTCGCCCAGAATTTTCGGCCCGCAACAATGTAAAAATTAAAAAGCGTTCTGCTTGTAAGCGCCAATCGCGGGCGCATCAGGATTCGCGTCCGGACCAAAATAACGAAGCACCACCAGCGGCTCCACGGACGAGGTGTTCTCAAAAGTCACACCGCTCCTTGCCGCACTCTCCGTGCAAAACACTTCATCCATCGTCAATTCATGGAAACGAATCATCTTCGGGCAATCCAGCTCCAGTTTGTTCATCCGCCCCTTCCCCTGCACCGTGATCAATCCATAAGCCCCACTGTCCTTGATCGTGCATTTCACTCCTGGCTCCACCGTCAACTCCTTCGCCGTAAACAACTGTTCCCCCCTCACCTTTCCATACACAATCCAGCGGTCCACGAACCCTTCCTTCCGCGTGTCTGCCACCGGCACCGGTTCCAGGTAATTGCTCTCCTTGAAATGCGGATCGACGTTCGCCTCCCAATCCAGTTGCTCCACAATGAAATCCAGGTCCTGATGCTTCTCCTTCGGCATATCCTTCACCAGCAACGCCCACGGAACTTCACGACCTTCCACAAGACTTTGATACATCCCGAACACATCCGAACCCCATTGCGGTTCATAAGTGCAGAGCGAACCCGGCGCGTGCAAAATCCCCGGCCCGATCAACCATCCGCTCCCCGGCTTCAACCGATACGCACGTGAAAGATCTAAAATCCCGTTGTCCCCCTTGTTCCAGTTCTCAAGGCATCGGCGCACCTGCGCCTTCGTCGTCCCCGGCTCCAGTCCCATGAACGTATACGGAAAATTATTCCCCGTCGCATTATGCTGCGGCGGAAAATAATACGATTCAGGCTTTCCCTCCTGCCCCACCAAACGCGCCTGCTCCTGCGATTGATGCATATGATGCGGGATCGGCCCCATATTATCGAAAAACTTGGAATAAACCGGCCATTTCCGGTATTTGTTCCAAATCCGTTCCCCGATCAAAAGCCCCCCTGTCTCCTCCACAGCCGCCGCGAGCGTTAAACGATTCCTCCCTGCCACCACATAGCTCAACCCCTCATCCGGCGTGCGATTATCGTTGGCCGCCGGGGTGGTCGAAGCAAACCAACGCTCATCGATCCCACCGCGATTCAAGCCATAGGCATACAGATCCTCCGGCGCCAACTTCAATCGCTTCCCAGGCTGCAAAAAAGAGCGTGGCACCCAGCACGGCGCCAGCCGCAGCAACCCACCCGAATCTTGCAGCGCGCCTTCCACAAGGCTGCGCACATTCCCGTTCACCGTTGTAAGCTCTGTAACTGTTCTCATGTCCTTGAAATCGTTTATTGTGGCAGAACGCGCAGTTAAGAGAATTTTTCACCGAAACGCAACCCAAAGCGCTGCTTGATATCGTTTCAGTCCGAATGAGTTGGTGAACGTTTTGGCTTATTTTATAATTTTACTCTTTCCATTTCACATCACCAGGCAGGGCGTGCACACTGAAATCAGGAAAGCCAATGCGCACTTCATTCAACAGACGCACCGCGACCAAAGTAAAAGATGGACGTGTCCAGCGGAAGAACCGTCACCAACTGACGAGTTTGCATCGTTCTATTTTGGACCATGAATCGCCCGGCAGAGGCTTTCGTCATGTCCTTGGCAAACGGGATATCCAGGCATTCATCGAAATAATTCCTGATTTTCAACACCTCTCCCAGCGACTCGAGCGAATTGTTCTCGCTTCCCCCTGTTTGGACCAGGACGGGGCCTACCAATTTTTCCATCGGGATGAAACGGGCGCGATTTTCCTCAATGCCTGGCCCGAGGATCTCTGGACTGAACTCCCCGCAAAATATTTCGATGCGCACGAGCATATTTTCTCTCGCTTGGGCGTTTCACATGATCAAACCGGCGATGCTGTCCTTTGCCGCTTCACCGAATCCCAGGCACGCGCTTTTATGCTGCTTCATGTCTTGATGCACGAACTTGGTCATCACCACGATCGCCTTCATCAAAAACACAGAGGTTCCACCCGAGGTGAAGATTACGCCGAGCGATTCGCCAACAGCCGATTTGAGCAGCTATACCCCTCCTACGTGAAAGTCTTCGGCGATCCCAAATTCGGAAAATAAAAATCAGCGGGATTCTACCCAGCGCACTGCGAAGCGAATCAAATCCGTCGCGGTTGGAAGGTTTAGCTTTTCCTTGATATTCACGCGGTGGACCTCGACTGTCTTGACGCTCACGTGAAGCTTTTCAGCCATGACTTTTGTCGTCAGTCCCTGGCCGATCAATTGAAATATTTCGAATTCGCGGTCCGTCAGCAATTCCACGGAGGGTTGACCGCTTTTGCCATGGCCTGAGAACGCATCGATTATCCGCGCAGAAACCGCATCACTGACGAACGTGCGTCCGCTGATGACCTGGCGGATTCCCTCGATGATTCTTTTCCCACCCTCCTGTTTCATGATGTAACCACGGCCTCCTGCCCGGAGGACCCGTTCGGCATACAGCGATTCGTCATGCATGGAGATGACAATCACAGAAACTTCGGGATGGCGAATCTGCAGGTCCTTGATCAGCTCGAGCCCGTTGCCACCTTTTAAACTGATATCAACAATCGCAAGGTCAGGTTTATGCTTGTCCGCTGCGTTTAAAGCTTCGGGAATCGTGTCCGCTTCCGCGCAAACCTCGATGTCCGCTTCATAAGCGATCAACTGCCGCAACCCATCCCGCATCATGGGATGGTCATCGACAATTAGGACGCGCTTTTTTGGGCTGCTCGAGTTGGATGCTTTCCCTTTCACAGGTTTTATGCTGAAAAAGGAACCGCGCAACTCACTTTGGTCCCTTCACCGGGACGGCTTTGCACAGAAAGCTTTCCACCGATCATTCCAGCGCGATAATGCATGAGGCGCAAGCCCATCCCGTTCTCAATTTCGGAGGGGTTGAAGCCCCGGCCATCATCAGTGACAGAGAGAGTAATTTCGTGGGGACCGCGGTCCAGTTCGATCAGGACCTGGCTGGCATTGCCATGCTTGACGGCGTTGCTGGTGGCTTCCTGGGCAATTCGAAAGAGATGCGTCGCCATGCTGTTGTCATTGAGCAGCACCGGGGCCCCGGCAAGGAAAGAGATGTTGACGCGAAAAATGTCGCTAAGACTGGCGCTCAGTTCACTCAGCGCTGAGGTGAGTCCGTTGGCCTGGAAATCCACCGGGGACAAGCCGCGCGCGAGCGATTTTGCCTGGCGGATCGCGTCCCGCACAAGCCTGGAGATACTGGCGGCTTTCGCTGCACATTCCGGCGAGATGGGTTCGATGGAGCGTTCGAGCGCCTGCACCATGAGTTCGATTCCGGTCAGATGCTGACCCAGTCCATCATGAAGGTCATGGCCAATGCGCCTTCGCTCTCGCTCGGAAATTTCGAGGATCTGTTTTTCAAGGTGCATTCGTTCTTGCTCCTGTTTTTTTTTGGAAGTGATGTCAGTGCGGATGGCGATGTACTGAAACGGTTTTCCGCTGGAATCGAGAAATGGAAAAATCGTGGTGTCCACCCAATACAAGGTGCCATCCCTCGCACGGTTGCAAATTTCTCCCTTCCAGATTTCACCGCGCGAAATAGTCCCCCACAGGTTTTTGAAAAACCCCTTTGAATGCCGTCCGGAGTTGATGATGCGATGGTCCTGGTTGATCAACTCCTCACGGGAAAACTTGGAAATTTCACAAAACTTGTCATTCACGTAAGTGATCAGCCCGCGCCGATCCGTGATCGCGACGATCGAATGCGCATCGAGGGCGGCTTTATACTCTGAGAGAAGCCGATGGTGACTGGCAGCCATGGCCTCAGCTCCACGTTGCAATTCATGGATATACTCAACCAGTTCCTGGTGTCCCATGTTTGAAAAGTCTCGCACTGGCGAGCAGTATAACTGGAGGTTTCATGAAAGAAAATCCACGAATGGCCACGAATGGATCAATTCAGCACAAGGCTTGAACGGTATTCGGTAGGTGATTGTCCCACGATTTTTTTGAAAACCCGGTTGAAATGAGTGAGGGACTGGAACCCAACCTGGTAGGCAATCTCGCTGATGCGGAGATTTGGATTCAACAAATGTTGCCGGGCACTTTCAATCCGCACGCGACAGACATATTCGGTGAAATTCATTCCTGTCCCTTTTTTGAACATTTTACAAAAATAGAATGGGCTTGAATTGACCGCTTTGGCCACCTGCCCCAGGGAAAGCTCATCTGCCTGGTGCTCCTGGATGTAATGCCTTGCCCTGGTGATCATGGGCATTTCGGCATTGGCTTCCTGGACCGCGATTTGATTGCTCAATTCGGAAAGATGGCTCGCGAAAATTTCGAGAAGTTTAACAATGGCTTCATGCTCCTGCTGCCGAAGGACACGGGTTTGAAACCATGCCTCCTTCAAAACATCGTGAGGCACCTGCAACCCCCACTGGCGAACCAGTTCGGAGAGTTTGTTAAATTGGGCTTCCGTAGGCTTTTTGCGGAAAACCTGCCCGGTATGGAGAAATCCAACGAGGCGTGTTCCCAGTTTCACCGGCACAGCTGTATCACTCATTCCTGCGGCACAGGTCACCGAACAACTTCCTTCCCGCCCTTTTTCCGCTAGAACCTGCTGCACCTGCAGGCAGGCTGCGCAAGCCCGGCTCTTTTCAGCCAGCAGTGCGCAAAAACGATTCTCCTTCCGCTGGCCATGGTGCGGGAGCTGCCAGGATTCCACAGGGCGAAGGCGAAGCGGCAGACCCGTGGCTTCACTGAAAGCGCGCTCATACTCATGATAAATTTTGGATTCGGTGAGGCGGTCAATCAGGCTTTTTTCGTTTTGCATACGTTTGGCTCTTTTTTGCTTCGGTCATGCCAACGTATGAAAGGCTGGCAGGCCGCACAATTGGGCCACCCCCAAAGTTCTCCTTCCGCCTGCCGCAGGAAGTCGTAAGGAAAAACCGTACGCCTGAAAAAATATTTCCTTATCTCAAGCCGATTGAATTAACTCCGTAAAATTAGAAAACTTCCGCAGGAAGCAATGCTTCACCGGTAATCCTGGAGGCGATCTGGGACATTTGCATCAGGGAAAGGTGCTCAATCCTTCCGGAAGCTGTCGGCCTGGCGGCTGAATAGACCTGGACCTTGGAAATATTTGCCCCCGCATGTTTCATCTCTTTCAAACGTTCGATATACTCGTCGATTTCCTCCTCCGTGGGCGGATTCAAATGAATCAAACTGAAAAGACTCTGGATGATCACCGGCCGTTTCCGTCCCAATTCAACGATGTTCGAAATGATTTTTTCCAGCGGAACAAGCGGCTGATTGATCTTATCCATAGATGTCTGGGTGCCGGCATCAAGCTTTGCCCAGATCTCATCCTGCAATGTAAAAAGGCGCAACCCCTCCTGCACCGCGGGAGAATCCAATTGGGAGGCATTGGTGATCAGCACAATTTTAAAAAATGGAAATGCCGCGCGGGCCCGGATATGGACGACCGTTTCCACCGCTTCAAGAAATTGCGGGCTGGCAGTCGGTTCTCCTTCACCGCTTAAAGCGACATGCCGCAGCCGGAGCAGTTCTCTGGGGATCTGGGTGTAGGGAGGTATCCCGCGCAAACCCTCCTCCTGCACCAGGGCAAGGGTTTGTACCAGCTCACGCCCTGCAACATCACAATCCAATGGAATTCCGGGGCGGGGAACCGAACGATCCACATCGCAATAAATGCAGGAAAAATTGCAGAATGCATCAGGGTTCAAATTGATCCCAATCGACAATCCGCGTGCCCGCGGGGAAATGGTCAGATAAACAAATTTATTCCCCATGAAATTACGAGGGTAAGGCAGGGCATTCCCTTTAAAATTCTCGCGGGCACGGGACAAGCCCAGAGAGGCAGCGACATCAGCGGGGGTGGTAAGAGTTTTACTCATCGGAGGTTCATGGGCTATATTTTCCAGTCCGACGCTAGATTCCGCCGCATTCAGCAGCTACACCTCCATTGGCATTGCATGCTCAAATATTGCACTTCCGTCAGAAGCAATGGCCAAATTCGGCTAAGCTACCGCAAAATACGGTGAGCGGATGTTGAGGAGTTCCCGCAGGCTCTCCTCAATTGTGACGGTAATAGAGAAAGTCATTCAGCAGCCCACAGGCAAAGCCGGCAGAGAGCATCGGCTTGCCTGTTTTCATTGCGGGGCTGATTGCAGGCAATCTGCTCTCTCCAGGGAGGAGAAACAGTTCTGCTGCCAGGGGTGCCTGACTGTTTTTGAACTGCTTCAGGAAAACGGGCTGGAAGCATTTTATAAGCTGGATCAGCACGCAGGCGTGCGGGTGACCCGCGCCGCTTCACCTGAACGTTTTGCTTATCTCGATGCACCTTCCGTGTTTCCCAACCTGGTGGATTTTTCCAATGAAAAAATCACGCGGGTGACCTTCCGGCTCCCGACAATCCATTGCATCGCATGCGTTTGGCTGCTGGAAAATCTTTTCCGGTTGCAGCCAGGAGTGGGAAGGTCCGAAGTCGATTTCCTCCGCAGGGAAGCCTCAATCGTTTTCGAGACCGGCAAAGTCCGCTTGAGCGAAATTGTGACACTCCTCGCGACCCTTGGTTACGAACCGGACTTGACCTTCGCCGATTGTGCTCCGGAACAGCGGGACCGTTCCCCACGTGTGCCGCGAAAGCTTTGGATGCAGCTTGGCGTGGCAGGGTTCGCCTTCGGGAACAGCATGCTTTTCAGCATCGCAGTTTACCTCGGGCTCGATGCCTTTGATGGACCGGCCGTGCGGAAACTGGTCGGTTACATCAGCCTGCTGCTGGCTCTCCCGGTGCTGCTCTACAGCGCGCAGGATTATTTCAAAATGGCTTTGCAGGGACTGAGGCACAGGGTCCTTTCCATCGAAGTGCCCATCGTCGCAGGGATCATCGTGATTTTTGCGCAAAGTGCCTATGAAGTGATCAGCGGGAGCGGAGAGGGCTATTTCGATTCCTTCAGCGGATTGCTTTTTTTCCTCCTCTGCGGGCGGCTCTTTCAGCAGAAAAGTTATGAACGGCTGCTCTTTGATCGCGATTTCAAGGCCTTCTTCCCTCTCGCGGTAACTCGAAAAGCGCACGGAGTGGAAGCAAGCATACCTCTTTCAGAACTCGCAGTCGGAGATCTCCTCCTGATCAGGAACGGCGAACTGGTCCCTGCGGATTCAGTCCTGGTTTCCGGGGATGGACTGCTCGATTACAGCTTTGTCACAGGAGAGGCCACCCCCGTGCAAAAGAGGACCGGTGACCTCATCTATGCCGGTGGGCGGCAGATGGGTGGCGCCATCGAATTGCAGACGCGGAAACCCGTTTCCCAAAGTTACCTGACTTCCCTTTGGAACCAGGCCGCCTTCCACAAGGGAATGGAGGAATCTCTGGACACGCTGATTAACCGCTACAGCCAGCGTTTCACGATCATCATCATCGCAATTGCACTGGCAGCGGCGGCTTACTGGACTGTTTTCAATCCTGCCCTGGCGGTGAAATCGCTCGCTTCGGTGCTGATCGTCGCCTGCCCCTGCGCCCTCGCTCTGGCGGTCCCATTCACGATGGGAAATGCGTTGCGATTGCTCGGGCGGAAAAATGTCTATGTCAAAAATGCCCAGGCGATCGAGTCTCTCGCAAAGACCAGTTCGATTGTCTTCGACAAAACCGGAACATTGACCATCCCACAATCCACCCTGGCTGATTTTGAGGGAGAACCGTTGAGCGACAGTGAACGGCAGCTGGTTCGTGCGATGGCGGAACACTCAACCCACCCATTGGCGGTCCAACTGACCCGTACGTTGTCGCGGGACAGGGCCGGACTGCCGGTGCGGGCTTTCCTCGAACTGCCGGGATGGGGCATGGAAGGAGTCGTTTCCCGCAGGGAGGTCTGCATCGGGTCCTGGGAATGGTTGATGCGGCATGGCATTGCCGTTCCCGATGAACAACGACTCGGAAACAGCAAAGTTCATCTGGGAATTGAGGGTTCCTATCGCGGGGCTTTCCTGTTCACAAATGCGCTGCGCGCCGGAATCGCCGAACTGTTTCCGCAACTTGCCCAATACAAACTTTCCCTTTTAAGCGGTGACAATGACAGTTCACGGCAACTCTTCCGCAAACTGTTTGGCAGTGAGGGAAAGCTCGAGTTCAACCAACGCCCCGCAACCAAGCTGGAGTCCGTTCAATCATTGCAACGTTCAGGCGAAAAAGTCCTCATGATCGGGGATGGCCTGAATGACGCGGGCGCTCTCAAGCAAAGTGATGTGGGCATCGCGCTGGTTGAGAAAATCGGCTCCTTTTCACCCGCCAGCGACATCATCATGGATGCCTCCATGCTTCCGCGCCTCGGCGCAATTCTCCGGTTCAGCCGGGGAACGATCACGATTGTACGGCTCAGTTTTTTCATCTCCACAATTTACAACATTGTCGGGATCACCATCGCCGCCCGGGGGGAACTCTCGCCAATCGTCTGCGCTGTGCTCATGCCAGTGAGCTCCATTTCAGTGGTGCTGTTTGCATCATTGGCGACTCGCTGGTGGGGAGATCGCGCAGGGCTGGAACCGGGCAGGGAGAACCTCTGAATCCATGAGCATCATCCTTTTACTGATTCCGTTGAGCGTGGCAATTGCCGCGGCCTTTTTGGGCGCATTCATCTGGGCGGTGCGCTCCGGACAGTTCAATGACACCTGCACACCCTCCATGCGGATGATTATCGAGGAGGAGAGCGCGAACAAACCCAGGCCTTTAGCAAAAGAAACTCATGAGCGTTGAAACATTCAAATATGACAACCGGATCGTCCGGGCATTTTCCATTGCCACCATTATTTGGGGACTGGTCGGAATGTCCGCAGGGCTGCTTGCCGCCGTCCAGCTGTTCTGGCCCGAGGCAAACTTAAAGCTTCAGTTCACTACCTTTGGACGATTACGCCCCCTGCACACGAACGCGGTGATTTTTGCCTTTGTCGGGAACGGAATGTTCATGGGGATTTATTATTCGTTGCAACGATTGTGCAAGGCCCGGATGTTTTCCGATCGGCTCAGCTGGATCAATTTCTGGGGATGGAACGCCATCATCGTGGCCGCTGCCATCACCCTTCCTCTCGGACTCACAACGAGCAAGGAATACGCGGAACTGGAATGGCCCATCGATATTGCCATCGCCCTGGTCTGGGTGGCTTTCACTGTCAATTTGCTCGGCACCATTGTTCGGCGGCGTGAAAAACATATTTACGTGGCGATCTGGTTTTACATCGCCACTGCCGTCACCGTCGCCATCCTGCACATCGTCAATTCCCTCGCGGTCCCCGTATCCGCATTCAAAAGTTATCCCATCTACGCCGGGGTCCAGGATGCGCTGGTGCAATGGTGGTACGGGCATAACGCCGTCGCCTTCTTTTTAACCACACCCTACCTCGGCCTCATGTACTATTTTCTCCCCAAAGCCGCCGAACGCCCGGTCTTTTCCTATCGATTATCCATCATCCATTTTTGGGCATTGATCTTTATTTATATCTGGGCGGGACCGCACCACCTCCTCTACACCGCCTTGCCGGACTGGGCGCAATCACTCGGAATGGTTTTTTCCGTCATGCTCGTGGCGCCAAGCTGGGGCGGGATGCTCAACGGGCTGCTGACCCTTCGTGGCGCCTGGGACAAAGTCCGTCAGGACCCAATGCTCAAGTTCATGGTGGTTGCCCTCACCGCTTATGGAATGGCCACGCTCGAAGGGCCCACCCTGGCGATCAAAAGCGTCAATTCACTCTCCCATTACACGGACTGGACCATCGCCCATGTCCATACCGGTGCGCTTGGGTGGAACGGCTTCCTCACCTTCAGCGTGCTCTATTGGTTGTTCCCGCGTCTTTACAACACCAAACTTTACTCGATCAAACTGGCCAACTGGCATTTCTGGATCGCCCTCCTCGGAATGATGTTCTACGTCGTGCCGATGTACTGGAGCGGCGTTACCCAGGGATTAATGTGGAAGCAATTCACCCCGGAAGGCTTCATGCAATACCCCAACTTCCTCGAAACCGTCCTGCAACTGATTCCGATGTACCGCCTGCGGGCAATCGGCGGCACGCTCTACCTGGTTGGCGCTTTCATCATGGCATTCAACCTCTGGAAAACCGCCCGTTCAGGACAATTCGTTCCTGAAGTGGAGGTCCAGGCTGCGCCCCTCTCACCTCATCACCATCTCACAGGGGAAAATGATCCATGGAAACATCGCTGGCTTGAATCCAGGCCGATTTTGCTGACGATTTTTGCCACAGTCGCGGTCCTCATCGGTGGCCTCGTGGAAATCATCCCGATGTACCTGATCCGGAGCAACGTCCCGACCATCACCTCAGTAAAGCCTTACACCTCATTGGAACTATTGGGGCGCGACCTTTATATCAGGGAGGGATGCGTGGGTTGCCACTCACAAATGGTTAGGCCTTTTCGTTCAGAGACCGAACGTTACGGCGAGTACTCCAAATCGGGAGAATATATTTATGACCATCCCTTTCTCTGGGGATCAAAACGGACAGGTCCTGACCTGCACCGGATCGGCGGAAAATATCCCGACGCCTGGCACTTCAATCATATGGAGGACCCGCAGGCGACTTCTCCAGGTTCGATCATGCCACCTTATCCCTGGCTGCTGACGCAAAAGCTGGAAACCAACTCGCTCCCCTCACGCATCGCCGCATTGCGAAAAGTCGGGGTGCCCTATCCACAAGGCTATGAAGAAGTCGCTTTGGGCGAACTGAACCGGCAGGCAGCCAGCATCGTCTCCAATCTTCAGTCCGGCTCGATTTCGGCTAAGGCAGACCGGGAGATCATTGCAATGATCGCCTACCTGCAACGTCTCGGCGTCGACATCAAGGCGCGCCCACCGGAACCGGCCACGCGGATGGCTGGAGGGACAATGGAAGGGAAATTCGCATCGCAGGAGGTGAGTCATGATTAAAAATATTTTGCAGGAGATTGGCGGGGTCGGCCTTTACGGGATCATCTCGCTTTCTCTTTTCTTCACGGTTTTTTGCGCGGCGCTGCTTTGGAGCCTTTTCAGGGGAGAGGCATTCTGCCGCAGAATGAGCGCCCTGCCGCTGGACCGGGAAACCAGGGAGGAAATTCATGAAGACTGATCCGGAAAAACAGGTTCCCGTTCTCAATCATGAGGCCGATGGAATCAAGGAACTGGACAACCTCCTGCCACGCTGGTGGGTCTGGCTCTTCTGGGGCTGCAACCTCTTCGGCCTCCTTTACTTGATCTATTTTCACCTGCTCGGCCTTGGAGACACCCAGGCTACAGCCTATCTCAAGGAGGCCAGGGCGGGGGAGGAACTCAAGTCGGTGGCGCTGGCCTCTTTTGAAAAAAACCTTTCCTCACTCCAACCTTCAAACGACCCCTCGCTGCTCCGACAGGGTGCGCAGGTTTACACAACCTACTGCGCCCCCTGCCATCGCGCTGACGGTGGAGGTCTGGTCGGCCCAAACTTATGCGATGACTACTGGATTCACGGGGGCACTTACCAGGACACCCTCCGGACAATTATCAACGGAGTGCCGGAAAAAGGGATGCTCATGTGGCGCGGCGTTTTAAAACCCAGCGAAGTCCAGGCTGTGGCCAGTCACATTTACAAATTGCGCGGCTCCAACCCGGCCAATCCAAAACCGCCGGAAAATCAGGCGCCCCAGAACAATAAACCAAGCGAATTCGAGTAACCAGTGACCGGACTATGCCCACCCTCCAGGAACCAGATGATCAAACAGTCAATCCAGGCCAGTCAGTCTCACAACCGATTGCCTGGGAGGATTTTCGTGACCATTTGGCAACTGCGGAAAAGGATGGCCGCCGCAAATGGGTTTATCCGAAAAAAGTGACCGGCAAATGGTACCGCTATCGCACCTACATGAGCTGGTTGCTCCTCGGTCTGATGTTTATCGGGCCATTCATCACCATCGGGGGCAATCCATTGCTGATGATGAATCTGATCGAGCGAAGGTTTTCCATTCTGGGCCAGATTTTCTGGCCCCAGGACATGGTCATCTTCGCTGTGGCGATGCTTCTGTTTCTTATGGGAATCATCATTTTCACCAGCGCCTTTGGCCGGCTTTGGTGCGGTTGGGCCTGCCCGCAAACGGTGCTGATGGAAATGGTCTTCAGGAAAATCGAATACCTCATTGAAGGGGATGCCGCCTCCCGGCGGGCGCTGGATGCGGCGAAATGGGACCGTCCAAAAATTCTCAGGAAAGGGTTCAAGCACCTCCTCTTTCTTGGACTTTCCTTTGCGATTGGGAACTGGCTGCTCAGTTATATCATCGGCCTGGAGTCGCTGCTGGAGATTGTGGTCGATGATCCCCGCAATCACCTCGTGGGACTTGGCTTTATGCTGGTGTTCACCGCGATATTTTACCTGATCTTTGCGCGTTTTCGCGAGCAGGCATGCACCTTTATTTGTCCTTACGGCCGTTTCCAGTCAGCAATCCTCGATGAAAACAGCATGGTGGTCGCCTACGATCATAAACGCGGCGAGAAACGGGGGCCGCTCAAGCGAAAATCAGCGGGCTCGGGCGATTGCGTGGACTGTTTCCAATGTGTCGCGGTTTGTCCCACCGGGATCGATATCCGCAACGGCACCCAAATGGAGTGCGTTAATTGCACCGCATGCATTGATGCCTGCGATGCTGTCATGGCAAAGCTGAATCTCCCCCCTGGTCTGGTTCGTTACGCCAGCCTCAACAGCATTGATCGCAAGGAGCGCTTTCGTTTCACCGCCAGGATGGCTTGCTACGCCGCCGTGCTGGCCGCCTTAAGCGTCCTTTTCATTTTCTTATTATTCACCCGCACTGGGACGGAAACTGCCTTTCTCCGCGCCCCCGGAGCACTTTTCCAGGAATTGCCAGGCGATAAAATCTCCAACCTTTATACAGTCAAGACGATCAACAAAACGAACCGCGACCTTCCCCTGGAATTCAAACTGCTGAACCTCGAGGGAAATTTGCGGGTCATGGGCGACACACATTTCACCGTCGCAAAAGGCAGCCTCGCCCAGACATCCGTCCTGGTTGAAATCGAAAAACGGTTTCTCCTCCCCGGCAAAACGAAACTGGAAATCGAGGTCATTTCAGCAAACGAAAAATTGGAAACAGTCCGGACAGTATTCGTCGGTCCGCGGAATTGATATGAAACGAAACCCCTGGCCCTGCGCAATCATTGGATACTTTATTTTGTTCATCAGCGGAATCATCTACTGGGTCACATTCGCCATCAGGAACGATGATCAACTCGTCCGGCCAGATTACTACGCTCACGAAATCACTTACCAAAAACAGATCGACCGTGTCAGCCGCACCCTGGCCCTGGGAGGCAAAATCACGATTGCTCCAAACGCCACCCACCGCAACGTGTTGATTCAGCTTCCCGAAGGAGCCAATGAAGTTGAAGGAACAATTCATTTTTACCGCCCTTCCAACGAAAAACTGGATCGCCGCATGCCTTTGAAAACCTCCTCAAACGGGATGCAGAAAATCGATATTTCCACAATTGAGGATGGGTTCTGGAAAATCCGCGTGGAATGGCAGCAGAATGGTCAGGAATATTTTTTCGAGCAACCCCTCCTCCTTAAGAAGTAATACCATGTTGCTCTCCGCTTTCATCATGGGATTGGTCGGTAGCCTGCATTGCGCCGCAATGTGCGGGCCGCTGGTCCTTGCCGTCCCGGTGCGAGGCAACTCCCGCCGAGCCATTCTCGCTAGCAGGGTGGTTTACCACCTCGGGCGCATTGCGATCTACGGGGTGCTGGGCCTCGTTTTTGGTTTGATCGGGAAATCACTTGCGCTCGTCGGTATTCAACAATGGCTCTCGATTCTCACGGGATCGGCCCTGCTGATTTTTTTGCTGCTCGGACAGGCGCGATTGAAAAACCCTCTTTTGAAACTGCCGCTCTGGTTGAAAACAGTTTTCCATCGATTTCTCGCTGCTCCTTCCTGGATGTCATTGGCTTGCCTCGGAGGAATTAACGGCCTTTTGCCCTGTGGCCTGGTTTACGCCGCGGGAACCGTCTCCATTGCTTCCGGCTCTGTTGAAATGGCCGTCCGGCAGATGCTCCTTTTCGGCCTGGGGACCTTACCCGTGATGCTGGCAATCTCGCTCGCCGGAAATTCATTTTCGAGATGGACCGCCCAAAAACCCCTCAGGGCATTGGTTCCGCTCACACTCGGTATCATCGGGCTGGCCCTGCTTCTGCGCGGGATGTCCCTTGGAATTCCGTTTGTCAGCCCCTCCGCTTCAAACGCCGGGCTGCGCTGTGAACGTTGCGCGAGCAAAGACAATGCGGCGCCCCACGCTCCTTCCATGGATTAACCAAGGAATGTGGTTTAAAGGGCAAGGATTGGGTAGTGGCCTGCTTCCCGCATTGTAAGTTATCTCCATGCAAACCCTCACTAACCCATCGCTCTCAGAGCCACTCGCCATTTCACAATCCCTCGCCCGGATGCCTGTTTTTGAAGGCTTGAAGCCGGAATGGATTGATATTCTCGCGCAGGCTGCGATGCGCATCCGGTTTAATCCGGGTCAGTTGATTTTCCGACAGGGCGAACAAGCCAACTGTTTTTACCTGATCGAGGAGGGAAAGGTCAGCCTTCTCTTCGAGGAAAATCGTGAGCCATGCCGATTGACCGTTCTCGGAAAGAGCGAAATCCTGGGCTGGTCCTGGCTTTTTCCACCGCACCTCTGGCAATTCACAGCCAGGGCAGTCAGCCCCTCCCAGGTCCTGTTTTTCTGCGGCACCAGGCTGCGCGAAATTTGTGAGAAAAATTACGAGTTCGGTTACGAACTGATGAAACGCTTTTCTGCGGTGATGGTGCAACGATTGCAATGCTCCCGCCTCGAACTGATTCGTTCACGCCGGGAGGTCTATCGTCTATCCACCAATGCCTCTAAAGACGATTATAAAGAATTTTAAAACTATGAAAACCGAACCAGCCCCTCCACATGATCAAGTAAAAATCCCTAAAGTCCTCGAGCCGATCAGGGAACATCCGTTCCTCCACGGTCTAAGCCAGGAGCATCTCGAAATTATTGCCGATTGCGCCATGGCAACGAAATTTGCCGCCGGGGAACAAATTTTTCGTGAAGGCGATCCCGCCAATCGCTTTTATCTGATCAAGAGCGGCAGGATTATCCTCGAACGCACCGGCAACGAAGGCGTCGTGAAAACAATCCAGATCATCGGCCCTCAGGATGTTCTCGGCTGGTCCTGGCTTTACCCCCCCTTTTACTGGCACTTCGATGCCAGGGCACTCGAGGAGACCGAGGCTGTTTTCCTTTACGGCACCCGGATAAGGGAATTTTGCGAACAAAACCATGATCTCGGTTACGAAGTCATGAAACGGATCGCCCATGTCCTGATCAACCGGTTGCTCGCCGCCCGGCGTGATCTTGCCAGCGAGGAAATTTAATACTATGGACCGTTACCCTGCCCTCCGCAGCATGCATCCCGCCCTGATGCCCCATTTCTCTTCCGCTTTGCTCGACCGTTATTCGGAGTTTGCCACGGAGCACTCCGGCAACGCCGACCTTGCCCAGGCATTGCTTGAGGACAGTTGCCGACTCGGCGCTTCGGATATCCATATCGAACCCCACCGGTCCGGCACACGCATTCGCATTCGGCTGGATGGCGTTGTCAGGGACATCTGCCATCTCCCTACGGAAATTGGCAAAGTCCTGGTAAACCAGTTCAAGGCCCTGGCCAATCTCGACCCCATCATTCGATTCACTCCACGCGACGGGCATGCCCGCTTCGAGCATCGCAAAGCGTCTGTGGACCTCCGCCTGGCCCTCGCCCCCGTGCTTGATCGCGAAACATTGACCGTCAGGATTCTCGATCCCCTTCGCCTCGAACGCTCCATCCATGACCTCGGTTTTGCCTCCGCCCACATCACCCTGCTCTCCCAATGGATCAATGACATCAATGGACTCTTTGTGGCCACCGGGCCCACCGGCAGCGGCAAGACAACCACCCTCTATGCTTTGCTCCATTCATTAAAGCTTCTCAACAAGGTCATCCTCTCGCTTGAAGATCCGGTGGAGTATCAAATCGATGGAGTCTCGCAAATCCAGATCGATGAACTGCATCATTTCCAGTTTGCTGATGGCATCAAGGCTGTGCTCCGGCACGATCCGGATTACATGATGGTCGGTGAAATGAGGGATGCCGAGTCAGCGCACACTGCCGTCCGCGCCGCCATCGCTGGCAGAGTGCTGCTCACCACCCTGCACAGCCGGGATTGCGTCGGAACAATCAGCGCCCTCCGGAACTGGGGATTGAATGACCATGAAATCGCCGAATCACTTTCCGTCGTCCTTTCCCAGCGCCTGGTCAGGAAGCTTTGCAGCGATTGCAGCGAACGAAAAAGCCCCGAACGTTTCCAGCAGGAATGGTTTCAGTCCCTCGATATCGATTGCCCCGCCCATTTTTGGGAAAGCAAAGGGTGCGAAAAATGCCATCAGCTCGGCGTCAGGGGAAGAACCGGCGTGTTCGAACTCTGGCGCCTCCAGCCGGAGGATTGCCAGGCCATTATTCAGCACGCTGATGAACATCGACTCCGCGCCTGGCTCAATGATCGCGGCCACCGCTTTCTTTTCACTGAAGCGCTCGAACTGCTCACTCAGGGCGCCATCTCTTTTGAAGAATTCCGCCGCGTCGTCGCCGGGACACTCCTGACAACCACAGAATAATCCCGGCCCCCTTCCGATGGATCACACCCCCGGTGCGCCATCACCCATGCTGGGCTGAACGCACCACTTCCACCGTGCAATGCGCCCGGGTGCAAATCGCCGAGGCCAGGGTACCGAGGTAAAGACGTTTCCCATGATCAAGCCCTCGTGCCCCCAGGAAAATGACATCCACATCATGGACTTCAGCATGCCGCAACAACGCATGCTTCGGGTCCCCCTCAAGGATATGGATATAAACCTCCATTTCATTTTCCTCAAATTTTGCGGCCAAACTGTCCAGCATCGGCTTCAGTGAATCCTCAACCCGGTCCAGCCCCTGCCCAAATTCAAAATGCTTTCCGGCCACACTGCCCTTTACTTTCGGGTCGATTACCGTCACCAGGTGCAACTCCGCCCTCGAAGACCACCTTCGCTCCAACGCTTCCTCCACCGCCCTTTGCCCATCTTCCGATCCATCCACCGCGATCATCACACGCACCCCCCTGTGCTCGGGACGATCTGCTGGCCGGACAATTCGCACCGAACAGGAAGCCTCCGCCGCCACCTTGTACGAAACGCTCCCCAGAAAAAACCGTTCCAGCGAGCTCCGCCCGTGCGATCCCACCACGATCATGTCCGCTCCCCACCGTCTCGCCTCCGCGGTGATCGCCCAGGTCGGTGAATCTGGAATTGCGCTGCTTGTGATCGTCCAGCTCGGGAACAACTCATGCAGCAGATGCGCCCCTTCTGTTGCCCTCTCCCGTGCCTCCCTGAGGATCGATTCCGCATTCTCCCGCGCAACCACCAGCGATGGCTGCATCGCCAGCGGATCAGCCACCGGCGCGATTGGCGGCAGCCACACATCAGCAATCGTCAGGACTCTGGCCTCCACTGAAATCGGAAGCCCCGCCCGCACTGTTCCCCTCATCGCAAGGATGGCTCCCGGGGTCCCGTCATAAGCGAATAATATTTTTTTCATGGCTTTATGAAAACGGTGCCATGCGCCCTCAACCTCTGCTTGGCTTTAATTGCTCAATCAAAGCCAAAGATTGTTCTCCGCTGCACTTAAAATAAAACCGTCACGGAACCACCCGTGACGGTCGTTTGCAGGACCGGCTTTATAAATCCGGTAACCAGGAAGCTACTTCTTCAGCACGAAGAATTTCATTCCCGGCGACACCGAGACGCTTTGCTCTTTTCGACCATGCGCAGTCAGCGTCGTTCCGCCCACCAATTCCCAGGGCCCATCCACCGAATCAGAACTGTACAAACTGTAGCCGCTGTTCGATTCAGACCATGCAAAAGTGATCTTCCCATCTGCACTGGCTGCTTGCACCAAAGCCACCGGCGTGGTCGTGAGGACCGCCTTGTACCCCTGCCGCCCTTCCGCAGTCGTCGCTGGTGAATTGCCCCCCAGGTTGATCGTGTAGCGACCTGCTGGTAGAATCCACGTTTTGGTCGCGCTATGTTCCGTGCTGTTCTCCAGGTGATCCATGTAAATCACATCCTCCGCCCATTCGATATTGCCACGATTATTAAAAGTATGATCCTGGTCAATGGTCTGGCCTTCACCATCAACCTGCACTCCGGCATCCGTGTCCCACCCTTTATAAATTGTAAATGACGGAAACAGATTGTTCCCCGCCAGGCGGGCTGGTTCCGCCGTGCTTGGCCACGGAACATCCGCCAGATTTGAAAGGGTCACCGTCAGCGAAGCCGATTGTTGAAGATTCAATTTCACAAACTTGGACGTATGAGTCCAGCCACGCGCAGTTTCAGGGAAACTGTCCTCATCCCAACTCCACGCTCCCACATGGTCCGGCAATGTCTCCACCCTCGCCTCGTCATCCATTGCGATGCCGATGCCATAAGGGATGCCGATCTCAGAAAATGCAATCGTCGTCAGGCTGGCATTTCCTACCGGTGCGCTGGCAGCTTCCGTCTTGAAAATCGCCTTGTACCCCTGCCGCCCTTCCGCACTCGTCGCTGGTGAATTGCCCCCCAGGTTGATCGTGTAATCACCTGCTGGTAGGACCCATGACCGGCTGATCGCATGCTCTGCCGCGTTTTCAACGTGGTCGATATATTGAATATCCTCAGCCCACTCGATATTGCCCCGGTTGTTGAACGTATGGTCCTGGTCAATCCTCACCCCCTCCGCATCCACACGCAATCCAGCGTCCAAATCCCAG
>JANRLX010000022.1:0-86002 GCA_033762115.1 Verrucomicrobiota bacterium | reverse complement strand
GAGTGAAGAATTGTCCTATTGTATTTCCGCCAGCAAATCTAAAAAAGTGTTCGTACAATTGCCCTAGGTAATCATGAGCACCCGTCAAAGTTGTGACATTCAATAGTCGTAGGATTCTCAAAATCCTATGGGCTTGGTCAGCCAAAGCATCGTTTGCCGCGTCCACTACGATACTATCGACCAATTCATGTTTTCCAGCATCTTGGAAGGCTTTTCTGCACGCAGCGTTAATATCCGACAAAACGTGTGCTGGTTGGATTCGAATCTGTCCCTGAGTTTTCCACACGCCCACCATAAACGCAGCCACCGCCGCTGGCCTGCGAGCGTCACTGATTCGGCATTCGCGTAGGATGCGATTGATTTCCTCAGCCTTCGTCTCCAGCACTTGTGCAGGCGGCACCTCGGGATCGAGGATGAACAAGTCGGGATTAAGAAGTAGTCGCTGGGTTTCGTCCGGAGTAGGTATCCATTCAATAGGATTCCTACGAAATTCAATTGAACGCCAGTGGTCGTCCTCTCGCTTTTGAACCCGAACGGAAATATCATGCTGCACGCTGCCCGCTACGCCAACCGCAAGCACGTTGATGCCCATTCGAGTAAATGCGGAAGCATACGAACGAGCTTCAGCAGAAGCATTGTTGATCTTGTCCCGCGCTGCTTTGGTTTCTCCTATTATCAACGGCAGTTTCTGCCTGTTATCAACTACGATGAAATCGGGATAGCCTTGGCCTCCACCGCTTTTGGAGGATTGGGCAAGCGCCTCTGCTAATAGTGGATATGCTAAATACTCATTTCGACGTAACAAGTTTCCACGTGGCGGGGGCGCAACATCCCATCCACGAATCGCGAGAAGTTCACGCGCCGCGTCTTCTGCTCTGATTTCAGAGACGTGTGAAGTCATAACCTAACCTCGCCGATGGCCGCGATATTGCCGCTTTGCCGACAGTCAGCTTCCCTCATCACCCGTTAACTGCTTGTACGTCAACCGCCGTCCCGCAATTCCATCAACCGCTTTCAAAAATCGAAGTCCGTCATTGTCCTTCCGATTGTTATACCGAAACACCTCTTCGTCCAAGTAACGGAACAGGTGAAATGGTTCAACGCTGACGTATGTTCCTTTTATGCAACGTTTAAGCAAGCACCAAAAATTTTCCAAGCCGTTCGTGTGGACGTTGCCTTTAACGTAGCACTCAGCATGGTCAATCGCCTTGTGAATATAATCACCATTCAGTCCAGCATATGACGCCAGCGCATCGGTGAACACGTGTGAGCCTACCGCAACATGCTGACGCACCTCGCCTTGAACCGTTGCGCGTCGTGCATTGGGAACGTGTTTTGCCTTAACTTTGCCTCCCCGCTCCAGCAGGCCCATTACGATCTGTTTCCCCACGCCGCCAGTACCGCGCCCGCGTTTGCGATTGCGTGAGACATGCATGTTGCGGGCGAGTCCACCAATGTAGGTTTCGTCCGCTTCGACTATCCCGGAAAACTTCTCAAACGTTCCGGTCTGCATCGCCAGCCGAATACGCTGCAACATGAACCACCCGGTTTTTTGTGTGACTCCAAGCGCACGGTGAATCTCGTAGGAACTGACGCCATTTTTCGCGTTGGCGATTAACCAAATAGCGGTGAGCCATTTGTTCAGCGGCAATGCGCTATCTTCAAAAATCGTTCCGACTTTTACCGAGAACTGCTTTTTCTCTTTGCACTTTCGGCATTCCCAAATCTTGCGCGTCTGGATGAATCGCGGGTTATTGTCGCCACAACGCGGACAGCAAGCCCCATTAGGCCAACGGAGCTTAACCATGAAATTGAACGTGATTTCCGCATTGTCAAAATACTCTATAGCTTCTTGCAAAGTCTGCGGCGATTCGCTTTTCATGGCCTGAAATTAATGGAATCATGCTACTGTGTCAAGTATATTATTACCCTTGCAAGGGGCTGGCGGTGTGGGAGGATTGCTCGCAGTGAAAAGCGCAAGCAGCGGGACGCATTTCGTGGCGTTCGATGGCAATGGCAATGTCGCTGGTCTCGTCGCCGCCACTGATGGAACCGTGTCAGCGACCTACGAGTATGATTCCTTCGGTCAGACCATTCGTGCGACGGGCGAAATGGCTGATGTGACCCCGATCCGCTTCTCAACCAAATACACAGACAGCGAGACAGGATACTGTTACTACGGTTACAGATATTACACGCCGAGCACGGGCCGTTGGACCAGCCGTGACCCTTTGACTGAAACGGGCCACAAAATTCTTTTGCGCGAAAGAAGCAAAAGAACACCTGAATCAGGAAATCTTTATGTGTTCGTTTTCAATCGAGCGCTTTCCGAAATCGACATTGATGGAAGAATCGAGGGGAGTAAAAAATGCGGTGAAATAATTTCACGAGCGATTGACCCAAATGATGATCCGAGCTGGTGGGATCGGCTTCACGAAAGTATCAGTGGCGCATTGTATCCGCATTTGTTCCTCATTCTGAGTGACGGTACTAGACTGACCCATGGTGGCAGTGCCGATGGTGAGAACCATCGAACTGCAAGAAGGCAACCAATAATGATTCCAACATGCATGCGATGTGAAGATTTCAACGAATGTGCTAAGAAAAATTGGCCTAAATCTGAGAATTACAGTACTTGGCATAACAACTGTGGTCACGCTGTTTCAGAAGTTCTTTCAAAATGTGGAGCAACAAACGATCTCTATCCCGATCCTACGGTGACATACTAATAATCCATAATGAAATTCGTAATTATCACCATAAGCTTGGGAATAGGGTTTTTGATTTCCTATTGTCTTTTGAAGGCCGTTCCTCAACGGTTCTCCCTATCGCAACCAGTGAATAACGTGTTGGATTTAACGGCACAACTTCCACCCGGAAAATATGTCTTCGCTGTTTCCACCAACTCGAACAATCGACCGCTCTCAGTTATACCTCCATCACGCGACTATGAATGCCCAGTCTTACTTACAATTGATCAGGGCTCCTCTCCCTTGGTAAAGGAAACGAATCCGAATTATGGTTCATTTAGGGTTCGAAAAGATGAGGGACCTATTCGATTAAATGTCGAGATTCAACAAAAGAGTACTCGAGATCGCTTGTACTTCCACATTGCCAGGTCCTTTTAGGAATTCAACCTTCGTTCAGACACTTACTCCCCCAACAATCTGAACCAATACAGCAGCAGGACTGTCTCAGGATATGTGAATGTGCTGGGAGCGACAGCGGTGGGAACGAATGTGACGGTCAATGGCGATGGGAATGTCTATCGCAAGGGCACCTATTTCAGGAAAGAGATCGGCACGACCAACAGCAGTGCGGTCTGGCTGCCGCTCACGGTGTTGGCAGGACTTGATTCTGAACTCGGCAACCTCTTCATCCCAGGCACCCCAGAATCCTACAACTACGACGATGATGGAAACCTCACTTCGGACGGGCGCTTCACTCGTTACTGTACCGGTCGGTTATGTTACCCCGTTTGATTTCCAAGGGAAATTTGGAAACGGAGCGAGCCTTCGGTTTGATGGCCTCAGAATGTCCCTAAAAATCAAAACATTCTCGAAAGCCATATAAAGGTGGAGCGGGTGACGGGAATCGAACCCGCGTGGCCAGTTTGGAAGACTGGAACTCTACCATTGAGCTACACCCGCGCGAAAACCGAGACAAAGTGTAGCGAGCGATCTTGCGTTGTCAAATGCCCTTTGTATTCTCGATTGTCACATGGCTCGGAATGTCAACGCGTTGGAAGCAGGTTCCTCCCTTGTCCCACTGTTGCTGCAGAATGGCAGGGTAATTGATCCAGCCAACGGGCTGGATTCGATCCAGGATCTTCTGCTGGTCAAAGGGAAGGTCGCACAGGTCGGTGAAAAGGCTGCCTCCTCCGCCCCTGAAGGGACTCAAATCATTGATGTCAGCGGGTTGGTGGTGGCTCCCGGGTTGATCGACAGTCATGTACATTTGCGGGAACCCGGGCAATCCGCCAAGGAAACCATAGCCACCGGAACTCTTGCGGCGGCGCGGGGAGGGTTCACCTCGCTGGTTTGCATGCCGAACACTTCGCCGGCAATTGATAATCCCGGCACGGTGGTGTTGATCCAGGAAAAGGCGGAACGGGAAGGGCATGTGCATGTTTTCGTTTCCGGTGCAATTACCAAAGGGATTGCGGGTGAAGAGCTGGCCCCGATTGGTTCCTTAAAAAATGCCGGGGTCGTGGCGATCACGGATGACGGGCATTGTGTGCAGAACAATGAGCTGATGCGACGCGCGCTGGAATACGCGAAGATGTTCGATCTGCCGGTGCTCGATCATTGCCAGGATTACAATCTCGTGACTGACGGGGTGATGCATGAGGGATATTGGAGCACGTTGCTTGGGCTCCGCGGCTGGCCTGCGGCGGGTGAGGAGGCGATTGTTGCACGAAATATTTTACTCGCGGAACTGACGGGTGGACATGTGCATTGCCAGCATTTGAGCTCGGCAGGAAGCGTCCGGTTATTGCGCGAGGCAAAAAGCCGCGGGGTGCCGATTTCCGGGGAAGCCTGCCCGCATCATTTCACGCTGACGGATGCGGCAGTTTCGGGAGGTGAAAGTTTTTGGAAGATGGATGGGGTCGCCATTTCGGAAAAATTTTTCAAAGGAAAAACGCCGCCTGCCTGGCCGATCTACGATACGAATACAAAAATGAATCCCCCCCTTCGCTCGCATGCGGATCGGGAAGCGATCATCGAGGGACTGGTGGATGGCACGCTGGAGATCATCGGGAGCGACCATGCGCCGCATTGCGATTTTCAGAAGGAGGTGGAGTTTGATTATGCGCCGTTCGGCATTACCGGGTTGGAAAATCAACTCGCGCTCAGTCTGATGCAGCTTTACCACACGGGACGGATGTCCCTGAGCCAGGTGATTGCGAAATTTACAATTGGGCCAGCCACATTGCTGCGGCTGGACAAGGGAGACCTTTCCCCTGGGGCTGATGCGGACGTGACAGTATTTGATCCGGAACGTGAATGGGTCTTCACCCGTGAGATGACCGCCAGCAAATCATTTAATAATCCATTTTATGGCTGGCAGCTTCGGGGCAAAGCGATGCTGACCATTGTTGCTGGAAAAATTGTCCATTCGGACCTGTTGCAAGCGACGCCGGTGGTCAGGTAATCAAACGTTTGGTTTTTACTTTTTCGTGCGGTCTTCTACCGTAACGGGATGAAACCTTGTTTGCTCTCTCTGCTTTTTCTTTCGCCGTTGCTTTCCTTCGCGGGTGACTCTTCTCCCAGCAAATTTGAACGGAAGCAATTGACGGATGAGTTCTGGTCGGAAGGGGCGCATATCGGGGATTTTAACAAGGATGGGAAAAACGACATTGTTTCAGGCCCATTCTGGTATGAAGGACCGGCGTTCACGAGCCGGCATGAGTACATGCCGTTGCCGGTCACCACGTATAAAACCAAGGAAGGGCAGGAGAAAGCCGGTTACGATCCGCACGGGTATTCAAAAAATTTCCTGGCCTATACCTACGATATCAACCAGGACGGCTGGACCGATATTCTCATTCTTGGCTTTCCGGGGGAGGAATCCTCCTGGTACGCCAATCCGCAAGGGAAACCGGGACATTGGGAGAAACATGTGTTCCTTAAAATAACGGATAACGAGTCTCCCACCTTTACGGACATCACCGGCGACGGCAAACCAGAGGTCATCTGTAATTCAGAAGGTTATTTCGGTTATGCTGAGCCGGATTGGTCCGACCCGCGTAAACTCTGGACTTTCAAACGGATCAGCCCGAAAGGTCCGTGGCAACGATTCACGCACGGCCTTGGGGTGGGGGATGTGAATGGGGATGGAAAGATGGACCTTCTTGAAGTGGGTGGCTGGTGGGAGCAGCCTGCATCACTCGATGGCAATCCGGAGTGGAAAAAGCATAACCATCAGTTCGGCATCGGCGGGGCGCAAATGTATGCCTACGATTTTGATGGGGATGGCGACAATGATATTCTGACCAGCCTGGCGGCACATGGCTTTGGGCTGGCCTGGTACGAACAGGTGAAGGAAGGAGATACGATCAGGTTCAAGGAGCACATTTTCATGAACAAGGAACCGCAGGAGAACAAGTATGGCGTGAAGTTTTCACAACTGCACGCCATTGACCTGGTGGATATGGATGGGGATGGAATCAAGGACATTATTACGGGCAAGCGGTATTGGGCGCACGGCCCAACCGGGGATGCTGAACCGAATGCGGAGCCTGTTCTTTACTGGTTCCAAACGAAACGAGGTGGGCCGGAGAAGGTGGATTTTGTCCCACACCAGATCGACAACAATTCCGGTATTGGAACCCAGGTGCTGGCCGCAGATGTGAATGGCGACAAACGTCCGGATGTAGTGGTGGGAAACAAGCGGGGCACTTTTCTGTTTTTGCGGGCAAAACAGGACTGAATCAATCCGGGGCTTTACGTAAATTAAAATCTCTTTTTGAGCAAAAGCCCGAAAATCAAATCATCTTTTCCCCGATAGAAGATTTTGATGAGAGGGAGCAGTCTAATGATCGCGGGTGCAACGCTCGCATGTCTTCACAATATTGCCTTAGCGATCAGGGCCGGTGCGGATGAAAATCCGCCCGGCCTTTCTTATTTTTTATGTGACAAATTTTAAGGAAATCGGTCTAAATCCAGAGTCGCCACGTTGTTGTCCCATACGCGCGTTACTGTTTGGTGCCCAACAAGGTGTCTCGCAATAAGAAAGATGTCACAAAAGCATCAATCCAGAGGCGTTGCCTCTCGCCGGGAGTTCCGCAGTTGTGCGGGAATTCTTTTGTTCGTTCTGTTGTTGTGCGGATGCAGCGCAACCCATTACCGCAAGTCGGCCGACAAGGAGGCAGCAAAGGTCATTGCTGAGAAAACTCCCATGGTGCCGAACATGGACACCAATTTCACAATTGAAGCGACGAAGGAACAGGCCCTGGCTGGATTTCCCGTTTACATGGAAACCAACGAGTTCTTTGGCCCGGACTCCGCTCTTGAAACAGGTTCACGAATTTTGACCCTCGAGCAGGCCCTTGGGCTGGCTGTTCGCCACAGTCGAACCTATCAAAATTCCAAGGAGACAGTTTATTTGCAAGCCTTGGCCCTGACGCTGGCGCGGCACCGTTTTACCCCGATTTTTCATGCGAACGGAAATGCGGCTTACCAGAGCCGCACACGTGATGTGGCCAGGGAAATTGACCAGCTGACCGGGACGCAAAGTTCACTTCTGCAACAGGGAACTGATACGGTGCAGGAGCATAGCATAAGCGCCCGTTCGGATATTGGAGTGGATGTGCTGCTTCGCACCGGAGCGCGGATTGGCGTTGATTTCACCACTGATTTTTTACGTTTTGTGGTGGGTGATTCGGATGTGTTCACCTCTTCCAGGCTGGGGGCCACCATTTCCCAGCCTCTCCTGCGCGGGGCCGGTTACAAAGTAAATCTTGAAAACCTCACCCAGGCCGAACGGGACTTGCTGTATGAATTGCGGCAGTTTACCCAGTTTCGCAAGGAGTTTGCTGTCCAGGTGGCAGGGGCTTACTACCAGGCGCTTGAAAACAAGGACCGGGTGCGTAACGCGTGGCTTGGCCTGCAAAATTTCCGCCAAAATGTAGAGCGGGAAAAGGCCTTTGCCGACGAAGGACAACGGACGCAGGCGGCCCTCGGGCAATTGCAACAGGCCCAGCTCAGCACGGAAGCACAATGGGTCAATGCAGTTCGCAATTACCAGGCAAGCATCGACCAGTTCAAAATTTTGATAGGCATCCCAGTGGACGAAAAAATTGTGCTCGATGATCGTGAGTTGGAAGCGCTCAGCATCAAACACCCCACTCTCGCTGCGGATCAGGCAGTCAAGGTGGCGATTGCCAATCGCCTCGATTTACAGACCGCGCAGGACCAGTTCGAGGATGCGGGACGCCGGATCGGAGTGGCTCGCAACCAACTGTTGCCGGATCTTGACCTGATTTTGCAGGCGAGCGTTGACAGCAAGCCGGGAAATCGTCCGCTTGATCTTGATTTTGATCGAGCACGGTGGAGCGCTGGGATTGACGGGGATTTGCCACTCGACCGGAAGGCGGAGCGAAATAATTATCGCGCCACGCTGATTGCGTATGAACGCTCCGGGCGGCAGCTTCAGCTGGCGGTGGACCAGATCAAACTGGAAATTCAGCAGGGCTGGCGAAACCTTGACCAAGCCAAACGTCAGTATGAAATCAGTGAAGTGGGAGTGGACTTGAGCGAGCGACGGGTCCAGGAGCAGGAGTTGTTGACAGAACTGGGGCGGGGCACTGCGCGTGACCTGGTGGATGCCCGCACTGACTTGATCAATGCCCGGAACCAACGCACCAGCGCACTGGTTCAACATACCATCGCGCGGCTGCAATTCTGGAGAGACCTTGGCATTCTTTACATCAAAGATAACGGAAACTGGCAGGAGGTGGAATATGCAGAAAAACTCTAAACCTGGTGGTCAACGGAAGCTGGCTGCAATCGTGATTGTCACTGCACTTGCGATTGGCGCGTATCTTTGGTTAAAACCGCCGGTTGCGCAGAAACTCGGGACCACTTTCGTTGTTAAACGAGGCAATCTCCCGATCAACGTGGTGGAGGGGGGCAGTGTGGAAGCCTTGGAATCACAGGAGATTCGCTCAGAGTACAAAGGATATCAGGGCACTAAGATTCTCAGCATTGTCGAGGAAGGTTACCTGGTCACGGAAGAGGATGTAAAAAACGAGAAGGTGCTGGTGGAACTGGATTCTTCAGAACTTAAACAGAAAATCACCACCCAGGATATTCAATTTCAATCCACCATCGCTTCGTTGACCGAAGCGAAGCAAAGTTATGACATTCAGTATAACCAAAACAAAAGTGATATCAAATCAGCAGAGCAAAAGGTCCGCTTTGCCCGCATGGACCTTGAGAAATTTCTCGGAACGGAAGCGACTGAGGATGTGATCAGTCAGATGACATTGATGTACCCGGCGGGAGATACCAACGATGCCATCCCTTCAGCATTACTCCCGACCGGGAGCAAGGCGATTGCAGCAGTGACGCCAAACAACGTGACGACTGATGTTCCGCAACCCAGCACAGTCACAAGCTCGACAAATCAACCAGCAACCGCAACCAAAGCCCCGATTGATTTTTCAAAGTACGCAAAGGTGGAACTGCTCGGTGATGGTGAAGCGATGCAGAAACTTCGAAAATTTGAGGATGACCTGCTGGTAGCCAAATCCGAGCATGGGCTTTCCCAAACCCAGTTCGAAGGCACCAGGCGGCTCTCTGAAAAGGGGTTTGTGACCAAGAACACACTTGCGAACGAGGAAATCGCAGTGAAGAAAAATGACCTTAAGGTGCAAACCGCCGCCACTGCGCGTGACCTGTTTATCAAGTATGAATTTCCAAAGGCTGCTGAAGAGTTTCTGTCAAAGTATGAAGAAGCAGCCCGGCTGCTTGACCGCACTCGCAAGGAAGCGATTTCAAAACTGGCGCAGGCTGAAGCCAAATTAAAATCAGCTGAAGGCCGTCACCGAATTGAAAAGGAGCAGCGTGATGAATTACAGGAGCAACTCGCAAAATGCGTCATCCGCGCAAAAAAAACAGGGCTGGTTGTGTATGGGGGAGGGAATGAAAATTTTTATTACGGCGGGCAGGAGCAGATTCGCGAAGGGGCAACGGTGCGGGAACGTCAGCCGATCATCACGATTCCGGACATGACCCAAATGTCGATCAAAGTCAAAATCCATGAATCACACATTAAAAAAGTGAAGAAAGGAATGAAGGCGCGCATTCGTGTGGATGCTTTTCCAGACGAGGTGTTGACAGGGGAAGTGATCAAGGTGGGGGTTCTGCCGGACTCGCAAAATCGCTGGATGAATCCTGACCTGAAAGTTTATGTGACCAGCATTAAAATTGATGGCGTGCGCGATTGGGTCAAACCGGGGATGAGCGCAAAAGTGGAAGTGCTGATCAACGAGCTTGCGGATGTGGTGCAGGTTCCCCTGCAGGCTGTTCATACTGAATCGAACAGCAAGGTGGCCTATCTTGTGGATGGCACCCGGACTGAAAGGCGGGTCATTGAAATTGGAGAGTTCAATGATGAGTTCATTGAAATCAAGAGCGGGCTGAAAGAAGGGGACAAAGTGCTGCTGCGTGCGCCGGTTTCAGACGCGGGAGCAGCGAGCCCGGAAAAAGAGGAATCAACCAGGGAGAATGCTCCTGCAGCAACTCCAGCGCCGACATCTGCTTGAACTGTGACCATTGCTGATTCAACTGCATCTCCTGCTTCGACAACGCAGAGAAGACCGATTGTCCGGTTGAATGATGTTCGTAAAACCTACCAGATGGGAGCGGTCATTGTGGAAGCGCTCCGGGGGGTGACATTGGAAATTCGCGAAGGGGACTACATCAGCATCATGGGTCCCTCAGGTTGCGGAAAATCAACCATGCTGAACCTGCTTGGCTGCCTGGATCGTCCCACTTCCGGACATTATTTTCTGGGTGAAGATGATGTTTCCACAATGGATGACGACGCGCTTTCGAATGTTAGGGGAGCGCGGCTCGGCTTCGTTTTTCAATCGTACAATCTCATCCAACAGTTAACGGTGGTTGAAAACATCGAGATCCCTCTTTATTACCAGGGCTGGCCTGAAGAAAAGAGCCATGAAGTGGCTGTTCGGCTGGCGACGCGGGTGGGTTTGGAAAAACGCCTGGACCATAAGCCGTTTGAACTTTCCGGCGGGCAGCAACAACGGGTGGCGATTGCCCGGGCGCTGGTCAATGATCCATTGGTGATCCTTGCTGACGAAGCCACCGGCAATCTGGACAGTGTTTCCGGCGCGGAAATTCTCGGCTTGTTCGATGAACTCAATCAACAGGGAAAAACCTTGATCATGGTCACGCATTCAGACGAAGTGGCCCAGCGTGCCAAGCGCAATATCCGGTTGCGGGATGGCATTCTTGAATCCGATGTCAGAAGACGCCATTAACCTTCATACCCTGCGGGAGGGGATCACCATTGCGCGTCTCAAGCGCATGCTACGCCTGGGGATCAAGAGCCTGTGGCTGCATCGCCTCCGGTCACTTTTGACTGTGCTCGGGATTGTTTTCGGGGTGTGTTCGGTCATTGCCATGCTCGCGATTGGAGAGGGGGCGAGCTATGAGGCGCAGGAACAGATCAAAAGCCTTGGCAGCCAAAACATCATTGTTCGCAGCGTGAAACCGCCCGAGGAACAAAAAGTTTCGAACAACAACAACCAAAGTTTCGTTCTGGATTATGGAATCACGTTTGCGGATGTCAGTCGTATCCAGGCTACGATTCCGGGGGTGACCGTGGTTGTGCCGGGCCGGATCATGCGCGAATACGTGTGGAATGTCCGTTATCGGGTGGACAGCGAAATCATGGGTACGGTGCCCTGGTATCCGGAGATGCGGAATCATAAGGTTGCAAAGGGCCGCTTCTTCACTTCACATGAAAATGAGCAGCGGGAAAATGTTTGCGTTCTTGCGGCTGAAATGGTGGATAAACTTTTCCCATTGGAGGAACCACTGGGGAACCACGTCCGGGTGGGCAGCGATTATTACAAGGTCATCGGCATCATGGAACCAAGGGCGCGACATGCAGAATTGGGAGATTCAGGTGATTCCAAGGCTGCCACGCTGAACCGCTTGTTTATTCCTCTGGCCACCGCGCGGGTCCGTTTCGGCGAAATCCTGATGAAGCGGCGGAGTGGCAGTTTCGAATCCGAACGGGTCCAATTGCATGAGGTCACTGTAAAAGTCGAAAGTCGAGATGATGTCATGCATGTGGCGGACTCCATCAAGCAGGTGCTTGAACGAAACCATAAAAAGAAGGATTACGATGTCGTGGTGCCACTGGAGCTCCTGAAACGCGCGGAGCAAACGAAAAAAATCTTCACCATTGTTCTTGGTTCAATTGCGGCCATTTCGCTGCTGGTAGGCGGCATCGGAATCATGAACATCATGCTGGCGAGTGTGACCGAGCGGACGCGAGAAATTGGGATTCGTCGCGCCCTTGGAGCCAAGCGCCGGGATATTGTGATTCAATTCCTGGTTGAGACCGTCATCCTGGCCGCGGCAGGGGGGATCCTTGGGGTGGCGGTGGGGGTGGCCATCCCGTACATCGTGACCTATGCCTCCCAGATGAAAACAATCGTTACTTTTTGGTCGCCTGTGATTGCGTTTACCATCTCCGCATTGGTGGGTGTTGTGTTCGGGCTTTATCCTGCCATGCGCGCTGCCCAGATGGATCCAGTTGAAGCCCTCCGTCACGAGTAAATTTTAAAATTCGAATCGCCCCTTCGCAGTGTGTAAACCTCCAGTATATTACTGGATGGAGCGGCGCATTGACAGGAAGCAGCTTGAGAGGACTCAACAGGGCCAAATTTATATCGGAACGAGCGGTTATTCTTATAAAGGCTGGGAAAAGACTTTTTACCCCAGGGAAACGCCCAAACGGCTCCAGTTGGAGTATTACGCGAACCATTTTTCCACTGTGGAGATCAACAGCACCTTTTATCGCCTGCCTTCAGAAAAAATGGTCAACGGCTGGCGTGATCGGGTAGGAGAGGAATTTGTTTACACGATCAAGGGCAGCCGATTCATCACTCATATGAAGAAGCTGGTTAACCTTGGACCAGGATTGGATCGCTTTTTTGATCGTCTCGAACCGATGAGGCATAAGATTGAGATGATCCTGTGGCAGCTTCCCGGAATTTTAAAAAAAGATATCGCAAGGCTTGAAGATTTCCTTCCACGCCTGCCAGGATCCTACAACCATTCCATGGAGTTTCGAGATCGATCCTGGCTGGATGATCCTGTTTTCGATCTCCTCCACAAGTATCGGATCGCCCATGTGTCCTTGAGCACCTTGAACATGCCCGCAAATTTCACGGTGACGAGCCATCATGTTTATTTGCGTTTTCATGGTTTGGAAGGTGGGATGGCTCATGATTACACTGCGGAGGAGTTGAAGCCATGGGCGGAGTTTGCAAGTGAACAAGCCAAACGGTCCTGGCCTATTTTAATAACGATGTGAACACGCGTGCTCCAGACAATGCAAAGATGCTTATGGAAATGGCGGGAGGAGCGGTGGTGTATCCCACCGGGAGTTCGGAACCTGCAAGTTCCTCCTCTTATCTGCCGCGACAAATGGCATCCAAATAAATCTGTTGCCGAGGGGTTGTAAGCCGAATTCTGTCTTCGCATTGCTGCGGAGAGAATCATTTATCTGAGCAGCCCATACCCGAAACCTGGCTTTCGCCGCGGAGCGGGCAGCTCCTCGGTTTCCTATTTGGCCTTGCACCGGATGGGGTTTTCCGTGCCTCCGGATTACTCACGGAGCGGTGGGCTCTTACCCCGCCTTTTCACCCTTACCCCTCTTGCGAAGGGCGGTTTATTTTTCTGTGGCACTTTCCGTCGCGCAGTTTTTCAACGAACGCTCCCGTGTGTATCCGCTGACAATCAGCGGTTACGCGGCATCCTGCCCTATGGTGTTCGGACTTTCCTCTTTCCGAAGAAAGCGATTCTCCACCCCTCAGCAACAGGGGGGATACTATACCTTTGGCTGGATTGAACACAAGCAGGGGGCGGTGAATTACCTGGTTGAAATCCGTAACACAATCGTCACATTCAAAACATTGATTTAATTTATAAGATTTGTTTTTTTATTCCCGCTAGGAAGGAAGTCGTTTTAGGCATTAACAAAGTAAGCCCTTGTTTTGCTCTGGGTTGCTCGCGTCCTTAAGCTCAGATGCTGGCAAATGCTTCATAAAAAATCATCAACGCTATGGCAAAAACAAATCGCAATCGTACAAACAGCACTTCACGTCGTCGCGCCCATGACCGGGCCAATGTGATCACCGCAGACAATGACAACTACTCAGAAGCATTGTCTGATATTGTCCCTAAAGAATACCGGGGCAGTGACCGTTATCTGGATGTTATTCAATGGAACATCGAATGGTTTGGGGCAGCGAAATCGCGGAGTAAAGATGCGCGGCGTTTCGCGTTGGTGCAGCAGATACTTCAAACGTTGAACGCAGATCTTTTCATTTTCCAGGAAATTGCCGGTCCTTCTCCGGATGGGCGGCGGGAAGGTGTGCTGGACCCGATCGCACGTGCTTTGACAGAAACAGGCGCGGGAGATTATGCCGTGGATTATACATTGGCTGGTGGTGAGCAACGAGTTGCCATGATGTGGGACCGGGACTGGATTCGTGCAAAGGATGATGTGAAAGAACTTTTTCCCAAAGGTACCCACAAAATGCCCGGAGGCCAGGCAGATGCTTTTGCTGGTCGTACCCCTCTGTATGGCTACTTTACCGCACGTATTCCCATTGACCTGGACGATATCGCCCCAAATCCCACGGGAGGTCTTGAGAAATTTGATTTTCAGGCCCTTGGCGTGCATCTGAAAGCAATGGCAGATGGGGCTCCTCAACGTGAAGAGTCCGCACGGGTGTTGGCGGCATGGCTCCAGAATGAAGCTTTGGTAACAGACAATGACACATTAATCATGGGAGATTTCAATGCTCCTCCCGGGGACAAATGTTGGGACCCGTTTGCCGCACTGGAAAATGCCCCAAATTCCAAAGTCAAATTCCGTTCGATTAATGATCCCAGTGATTTCTCATATATGTGGCTTGCCAACCGGACAACCAAGTTCACTTCCAAGATTGATCTTGCGGTCATTAGCCTGGCATCTGCGGACCAGATCGTAGGCAAGCCAGCCCAGGTTGTTCGCTGGAAACCGATTCAAGACGTCATCGCTGAAACAGGGGACATGACCAAAGCTGAGGTGGTGGCTGTATTGCGAGAAATGAAGGAAACCATTTCTGATCATCTGCCAGTGCTGCACCGTTTTTATCTGACGCAATGAAAGGTGGGGGAAACGTGTTCGAAAATAACTTGAAATTCAGTCATCCTGTTGTAGAAGTTGAATCGAACCGTTCCCAAACTGCTCATCCACTGAGCATTTGCTTTCCTCCTGAGTGGGAGGGCGGCGGGCGTTGGCTTTAAAAAACGTGTGTATGCCAACGCCCGCTTTTGCTTCGTGATGCTGTAACTTAATGGCGGTTGCGGTCCGTTTACACATTGTGAGGAGCATTCGAAATTTTCTGGCCTTTGCAATGACCAGCCTTCTGGTCAATTCCCAGGCCGCCAATTCCCCTGCAGTCATGATCGAGAAAGTTTATTCATTTACCGGATTGTGCGATGGCTCAGCCGCAGTGGCCCTTGATCATCGGCATTTCGCTGTAGCTGACGATGAAACCAACGTTGTGCGTGTCTATCAGCTTGACGGAAAAACGGAACCGATCTCATTTATCGACTTAACCGAGCACCTGGACGTTGATCCGGAGGAACCGGAAACGGATATTGAGGGAGCGGCGCGAATTGGTAATAAAATTTATTGGATCACATCCCATGGCAGAAATAAAAACGCGAAACGACGTCCCAGCCGCCATCGCCTTTTTGCCACTGAAATTATTGCAGGCGCTGTTCCGAGCCTGAAGCCGCCCAGGAACTTTTCCAAAAGTTTTCTTGAAGATCTCCTGAAGGAAAAAAGATTTGATTCCTTTCCCCTCAAAACGGCGGAAAAACTCGCCCCCAAAGCCGAAGGAGGATTTAATATTGAGGGACTCGCTGCATGGAACTCAACCCAGCTTTTGGTTGGCCTTCGCAATCCGGTACCGGAGGGGAAGGCATTGCTTTTTGAGGTGACCAATCCAGAAGCGGCCATGGAAGGGCAGAAGACTGTTTTCGGTAAGGCGCATCAATTGGACCTGGATGGTTTTGGTGTGCGGGACATTTTTCAGGTGGATGATTTTTATCTGATCCTCGCGGGGCCGACAGATGGATCGAGCAACTTTCGAATTTTCCGTTGGGATGGGAAACAGGGTTTGAAAGCATTGAGCGAAAAACAAATCTTTGAAGGATATAACCCCGAAGCCATTTTTCAATTTCCCGGCTCGGGTCCGGAAATCTTTCACGTGGTCAGCGATGACGGCACGGTGAAAAGCGGGGGGAAAGAATGCAAGGATTTGGAGGATTCCGAAAAAAGATTTCGCCTGCTTCAAGTGCGGATAGAGCATTGAAAACGTCCCCAATCGGCGGCGGTGTCTATATCGGAAAGCGTCCTTAGCAGCGTCACTTTCAACCGATAATTGCGGGCAATATCCAGGGTTTGTTGCAAAACGTTGGGGCTGCTCCATTCGATTCCCTGGAAAATGGCAGGCTCGAATTTTCTCATCCCCACCAGCCAGTACCCGCCATCTTCAGCCGGGCCGAGCACCAGATCACTTTCCTTCAGCTGGCTCATGGCATTCCGAAGGTCCTCGGAATTCATGTCCGGGGAGTCGGCGCCTATTGCGATGGCAAAATTGCTGCCATTATCGAATGACCTGGCAAAAGCATTGGTCAGGCGCTGCCCTAAATCACCTTCCCCCTGATCGGCAAGCCGCCATTCCTCGCGTCGCCGAAAAAGTAACAATTCCTGTTCTGAATTTGATGGCGTAAAGCAAAGTTCGACCTGATCAAACGGTTCAAGAGTATCCAGGACATAATCGAGCATGACCCGGTAAGCCTCCAACGCACCCTCATCTCCAAGGGTCACGGCCAGACGGGTCTTGACCAAGCCTTTCCGGGGCGCTTTTAAAAACAAATGGATCATCGGTTAGTTGCTCATGGCCCGATTGTTGCGAAAGGCGTCGGTGGTCGCCCAAAGGTTTAATGGATACAAAACGCCCCGGTAACGGATAAAACGGGAGCTCCCATCGGCAAAAGCGTAGTTTGACCCTCCAGCTTTCGTCACGCGAGTGGCTTTTTTGCTGAAATTGGAGTGGCGGCCCCGTTCGATCTGGTCAACATCATTGGATTCAAAAAAATCCATATAGTAATGATCGCTGCCGGTGATCTTTTCTCCCATGACAATGGTTTCAGTCGGTTTTTTGAGGTCTGATTCCCGGACCGCCTTTCCCATCAGTCGGCCCATATCAGTGGTTTTGAGCTGTTCCTGAAAATAATCGTTCCAACCATTGATAATATAACTGCGCGGGGCGTCGTCTGGTTGCACTTTGCTGTAATCAACCCGAGTGGGGCGGGGTGGTTTGTCTGCCGGACATTGGAGAATGAAGAAATTTTGATAGAACGGTTTTAATTGGGTGGGCCACCGTTTCGAATCAGTCCGGGATGGGAAAAAGCCATTGTTATCCTGGGCATACAAGATCATGGAAAGGCCCATTTGCCGTAAATTGTTCAGGCATTTGATTGATAAAGCCTTTTCCTTGGAACGGGAAATGGCCGGAAGGAGCATTCCAGCGAGGATCGCAATGATGGCAATGACCACAAGCAACTCAATCAAGCTAAATGCAATGAGTCGCTTGGGATGACGATGCAATTTCATCGGCGTGGGATGAGAGCATTAATAGCATGTCATGTTATCGAAGCGAGGAAAATAGAACGGGCATCGCCTCCAGTGAGATGATCGGTAACTCCGTTCAACTCAATGGAAGCGACGCCGTGCCTTGACAACTGACCTTGAAGATCCCTTGCGCAGCCAGGTCAGTCCGGCCTGGCCAGCAAGAGAATGGTTGGATTTAATGGCACTTAGCATACGGCCTCCTCAAGCATCCCGCTGCTGCGTGCAGTGATCCGTTCCTGTCGGAATAACCGATTGCGGTAATCCTGAGCCTTCTCAGCGAACAGGATCGGAAAGGTAAGGAGCGGGAAACCGGTGATCCAGGCCAACCCGGCTGCTTCATTGGCAGCCTGAGTCAAGGCAGGTTTCAACGCGAGGGTCTCCGTTTCTTCAATCATTTCCGACAACAATCGATCCCTCAATTGATTGAAGATCCTGTTCACGTGACTGGCTTTCCCATTGTTGGGGTCCAATTCGAAGACCGTTTCGGGCTCGAACTCAGTCGGCACTTTACTTATTTTATTCATCTTTATTTGTGTTTATTGACCAAAAACAAAAACCCACGATTGACTGGCAATCGTGGGTTTCGGAAATCTGGTTCTACTGTTAGAATGCCTTCCCCACATTGCCATTGGACAGATGGCAGCGCTGCCAGGTGCTCATGGCGCCTGACGCTACAATCATTTTAATGGCGAATGTTGGTCGCATTACCCCTTGAGTTAATTCGATCTCGCCCAAAACGTCAAGCGCTTTGTTTTTGGCCAAAGAGCATTTCCTTTACACCTCATAAGACAGGCAGGCGCTTTGTCGCATTCAAATTTGATCGCAATTATTTCTCAGCAAGCAATTTCTGCACTTTTCCGACGAGGTCATCCCGAGCATTGATGTCCCGGACCACCCCCTGCTTATCGACCAGCCACATGGCAGGGATGCTGTGGATCCCGTACTCCTGGGCGATGCTGTTTTTCCATCCATTTCCATCGAAAAATTGTGCCCAGGGCATCTGTTCAGATTTGATAAATTTCAGCAACGCGGCTTTGTCTTCATCCAGGCTGATGCCAATAATTTCAAATCCTTTTCGATGAAGTTCGGCATAAGCTTTTTTTACCTTGGGCAATTCTGCAACGCAGGGGCCGCACCAGGTTGCCCAAAAATCGATCAAGACAACTTTGCCTTTCATTTTGGCCATATCCACAGCAGTACCGTCCACAGCGGTGAAAGCCATGGTCAAAGGTTTCCCGAGGGATTCGTGCTGTTTGAACATTCTTTTTGCATGTGATTTGATCTGGTCGGGCGCATTGCTCGCGGCCAACTCACGAGCAATCAACAAACCTTTGTCAGCTGTGCTTTTGGAAGCCACCATCAGGAGGTAACTGTAACCTTCCTCGCGTTCCGGAAAATCCTTGATCAGATCGCGTGCTCCCTGTTCCAACTGAGCCAGCACAGCGTCCATCCCTTCCGGCTGTTTCTGTTTGGCTGCTTCCACCATCTCACTGTGCCGTCTCTGGAATGCTTCACTGCCGGGATCCTTCTGTTTTGATCCGTTTTCCGATGGTTGCTTGAGAGCGGCAATCCGTTTTTCGAACAGAGCTTCGGTATTGCGTGCATCCTGAGCTTTTGGATGGGTGGGATAAGTGGTGTGGAATTCCTTTGATTTGGCAGCGGCCTTCTCCGCAGCCTTGAGAAGCTCGGCCTTGAAGGCGTCATGCTCCTCTTTCGTCGGGGCCTTTTGATTCCAGGAAGCTGGCGGTGCAGGAGCGATTTTGAGTTTTTCTATTTCCGCCCAGGCCTGGTCAGCGGGGGCAACCGGTTTTGTTGCTTCTTCGGCGAAGCCGAGGAGCAGGGTGGGAAGGAGCAGGGACAGGTGAAAAAAGCGGTTGATCATACAGAGGCCTTGGGGGTGGAGGAGTTTGCATTTTCGATGAGTTCCCAGAATTTTGGATTTTCCTGGAGGGCTTCATCTTCACGGATTGGCAGGTTTGAGCGGTAAAGAAAATCTTTCAGCGAATTGCGATTGAGAATGCGGTAGACGACCACCCCCAGGTCATGCCGTGCGAAATAGATGCGATAATCGCCCAGGCGAAAACGATGCAGGAGCTTCCCGGCGCGTTCGAGTTTTCCATATTTTTCGAGGTCAGCTTTCATGACTTCCAGGGGAAGTCCACGAAACTCCCCCAGGATATAGAGCTGCAACTCCTTTGGCATTTTTGCCAGTTCCGCCGCGCTGGTAGGATTAAAAATGATCTGAAATGGCCGCATGAAGAGGAAAATAAGACGAAATCAGCCCGAATGCGATTCAATTTCGGATTTCAAAAAGGAAAGGGCGGAGGGGGTTGCTTCATGGACAGCAGTCCAAGGAAAGAAAAGTTTGAAAAGAGGGGTGGGAAGTGGTAAGGAAAAGCGTCCCCGAGGTCGTTCGGCAAGTGGCAGCGGGTCCGGGGTCAGTTCATTTATTGATTATGAAGTTTTTCGCAACTCTTTGCCTCGCGACATCTTTCCTGAGTTCGTTCGCTGTTGAAACCAATTTCAAAGAAGTGTTCACACCGGAGCAGTCCGGCCGGGTGGCACAATATGTGGGCAAAATTCTTGAGCAGGTGCACTTTCGGCAGGCGCCACTGGATGACAAGATTTCCGAGGTGTTCTTGAAAAATTACCTGAACACGCTGGACTATAACCATTTAATCTTTCTGCAAAGCGACGTGGATGAGTTCAACGCCAGGTTCGGGAAGCGGTTGGATGATGCGACGTTACTGGGGAATGTCGGACCTGGTTATGAAATTTTTTCCAAATATTTGACCCGGCTGGCAGAGCGGCGGAGTTACGTGGAGAAGATCGTCAAGGAGCCGATGGATTTTACAACGGATGAATCGTTCCAGGTGAACCGGACGAAATTGCCCTGGCCCGCGAATGATGCAGAAGCCGAGAAATTATGGCGTTTGCGGATCAAGTATGAATTGTTGCAGGGAAAGCTGGCAAAGGAAAAGCCCGAGGAAACCATCGGAATGGTGACCCGCCGATACCAGCGGCTGGAACGGACGATGAAAGAGTTTGATTCTGAGGAGATTCTCCAAACCTATCTGACATCTCTGGCGCATGCCTATGACCCTCATTCGGATTACCTGAGCCCGACTGAGGCCGCCAACTTCGATATTAATAATATTTCCTTGTCGCTGAGTGGGATTGGCGCACAGCTGCAATGGGAGGATGGTTATACAAAAATCAAAAGCCTGCTGCCCGGCGGACCTGCGGAGTTGAGCAAATTATTGAAGCCGGGAGACAAGATCATTGCCGTTGCCCAGGCTGACGGGGAACCTGTGGACACGATCGAGATGCGGCTGAACAAAGTGGTGTCGATGATTCGCGGCAAGCGAGGAACAGAGGTGCGACTGACCATCATTCCCGCGAGCGCTCCTGACACAAAGAAGGTTATTTCTTTGGTTCGTGACGAGGTAAAGTTAAAGGAACAGTTTGCGAAAGCCCGGATCATCGATCATGTGGATGGGAATGGAAAAATCGTTCGTATTGGGGTGATTGATCTGCCGCAGTTTTATGATAACTGCGCCAGTCATGTGGAGAAGTTGCTGACGCGACTAAAAAAAGAGCAGGTGGAGGGAGTGGTATTGGATTTGCGCCATAATGGCGGCGGGATTCTGGAGGAAGCGGTGAGTCTGACTGGTTTATTCATGAGCCGCGGGCCTGTGGTGCAGGTAAAAAACAGCCAGCAGGAGACAGAGGTGCTGGATGACAAGAATTCCAAAACGGTTTATCGCGGACCGCTGATTGTGCTGGTGGGAAAATTGAGCGCTTCAGCCTCGGAAATCACCGCGGCAGCGTTGCAGGATTACGGCAGGGCCTTGATTGTGGGAGACCAAACCACTCATGGCAAGGGGACGGTGCAACGGATTATTTCACTGGAAAACATCATCAAGGACGCTGGTTTTCCAAACCCCGGACAACTTAAGCTGACAGTCTCGAAATTTTATCGGATTGCCGGTGGAACCACGCAGAAGCATGGAGTGACGCCAGACATCATCCTGCCTTCGCTTTGGGATTACCTGGAAATTGGGGAGGGGAGCCTGGAGAACGCGTTACCTGCTGACTCCATTCGCCCGGCCACCTATAAAGTGCAGAACCAGGTGAAGCCGCATGTCGAAACATTAAGGAAACTATCGCGTGACCGAATGGGGCAAAGCAAAGATTTCGCTTATTTGCTGGAGGACATCGAAGAGGTGAAGCAGCGGCAGGAGGATAAAACCATTTCCTTGAATGAAGCCAAACGCATTGCTGAAAAGCAGCAGCAGAAAGAGCGCAAGGAAGCACGGAAAAAAGAACGGGCTTCCCGGCCTGCTCCTCCCGAAAAAGCGTATGAAGTGGATTTGGATTTGGTGGACCAGAACAAGCCATTGACACTTTCGACAGGAACCAAGCCTGAGGAAAAGGGGCCAGCCGCGGTCGCACTCAACCCTGACGGAGAACCGGAGGAGGAGCCAGAGGAAACCGCCCCTGCTTACGACGCTCAATTGAATGAGGCAATTGCAATTTTGACTGATTATACAGGGCTGTTGGCGCAGGTGAAAACCGACAGCACTGTTGCTACCAAAACAAATTAACAAAATTCGATAATAAAGGGATCCTATGGGAGTTGCCGTTCATGCGTATGCCGCACATTCAGCAGGCGCTGATTTAAAACCGTATGAGTTTGAACTTCCAGATCTCGGGCCGGATTACGTCGATATCGCGGTGTCACATTGTGGAATGTGCCATTCCGATCTTTCCATGCGGAATAACGATTGGGGTTTCACTCAGTACCCTTTCGTGCCGGGTCATGAAGTCGTAGGAAAAATCAAGGCTGTCGGCAGCAATGTCTCCCATCTCAAGCCGGGACAAACTGTTGGTATGGGTTGGTTTGCGGGAAGCTGTATGATTTGCCAGAGCTGCATGTCCGGAAACCATAACCTGTGTCCTACCTCTGAACAGACCATTGTGGGGCGACATGGCGGTTATGCCGACCTGGTTCGTTGCAAATCAGAATGGGCACTCCCATTGCCTGAAGGTCTTGATGTGGCGAAAGCCGGGCCTCTTTTTTGTGGAGGCATCACCGTGTTCAATCCACTCGTCCAGTTTGATGTGAAACCATTGGACCGGGTGGGGGTGGTCGGGATTGGCGGCCTGGGACATTATGCGCTGCAATTTTTGAAGCATTGGGGCTGTGAGGTGGTGGCTTTTACAAGCAGTGCGAGCAAGCATGAAGAGGCCCGGAAACTAGGCGCTCATCATGTGGCGACTTCCACGGATGCTGATTTCAAGAAATGGAAAGGGGCTTTTAACTTCATCATTGTGACTGCGAACGTCCCGCTTGATTGGATGGGATTCATCAGCACATTGGCACCCAAAGGACGTTTGCATTTTGTCGGCGCTGTTCCGGAGCCGGTATCGTTGATTTTATTCCCGATGTTGATGTCCCAGATTTCTGTTTCAGGATCTCCTTTGGGAAGTCCTGTCACCACGGCGCGGATGCTGGATTTTTGTGTGCGGCATCAAATCAATGCGGTGGTGGAAACTTTTCCGATGTCCGAGGTCAACCACGCCTTCGAACATCTTCATGCGGGGAAAGCGCGGTACCGGATCGTGCTGGCAAATGAATAAATCCAGCGCAGAGGCAGTTACTCATTTTTGTTACTGCTTTCCTGACGGGCCTTGACCGCATTGATCATTTCCGGGCCGGCTTTTTCGCTTAATGGCCAAACTTTCGGAACCAGCAGGACTGAAATGATAAAAATCAGGAGCGTGAGAATCGACCCGACCTTGATAAAATCAAAAAACTTATATCGTCCCGGCCCGTAAATCATCAGGCAGGCTGGTTCAAGAGGGGTCAGGTAGGAGCAGCTGGCCGCGACTGCCACCATCATTGTAAAAGTGCGTGGATTCAGGTCGAGCTGCAGGGCGGTTTGGATCGCAACGGGCAATATCACGACAGCGGCAGCCTGATTGGACATCGGCTGCGTCAATAGAATCGTCAGGACGAAAAAGGAGGCGAGGAGGACGGTCGGCCCAAAGGAAGCGCCGAACTTGACGATCAAGTTGGCAAGATAAGAGGCCGTCCCGGTTTCCTCCATGGCAACACCAAGAGCAAGCATGCTGCCGATCAGTATAATGACTTTCCACTCAATTTCCCTGTATGCCTCTTCCGGAGTGATGCAATTTGAAACAAAGACCGCCACTGATCCGAGCAGGACAGCGATGGGAAAGGAAACAATTTTGAAAGTCCCAAGAGCCAGCGCAGCTGCAAAAATGAAAATTGCACGACGGCTGCGGCTGGTATGTGGGCGGTCTTCGCCGACCTGATTTAATATGCGAACGAGGTTTCCCTCCTGAAGAGTGGCGATATTGGCTTTCGCTCCTTGAAGCAGCAAGGTGTCTCCCATTCGAAGGGGAACCACCGAAATTTTCCGACGAAAGTTTTCTCCATGACGATTAATCCCAAGCACTTGCAGCTTGAAACGTTCGCGAAAGCGGAACCCTTTCAGGGTGCGGCCGATCAAAGGTGATTTCGGGAGAAGGATTGCTTCCACCATACCCAAATCCTCTGCCTTGGTATTTGGATCAGACAGTTTAATGTCGGCCTTGATCTCAATGCCTGCTGTTTCCTTGATCTTTAAAATTTCATCCCTTTTTCCCTCGACGAGGAGCAAATCCCCGGCGGCAAGAACGAGATCGCCGCGAGGGGCGTGATGCCGGTCCTTTTGTCGGATGACGCTGAGGACGGTCAAATCCATATCGCGCCCAAGAGCTGCTTCAGCCAGGGTTTTTCCTACAAGGGGTGAGTCGGGAAGAATTACCAGCTCAGTGAGGTAGGGGCGCATACCAAATTCTTCGATCAAATCACCGGGCGGTGCACGGTCCGGAATGATCCTTCGGCCAATGAAATACATGTAAAGCAAACCAGCGATTGTGATTGGGATTCCAACAGGAGCCAGTTCGAACATGCCCATGGGGGCCATTTTGTATTGCTGAAGCAATCCGCTGACGACGATGTTTGTCGAGGTGCTGATGAGCGTGACTGAACTGGACAAAATGGATGAAAAAGCCAGTGGCAGCAGCAATTTTGAGGGGCTCACTTTGGCACGATTGGCAAGGCCGATAACCACCGGAACAAAAAAAGCGGCACAGGCAGTATTGCTCATGAAAGCGCTCAGGCCTGCAGCGGCGACCATAATGATCGCGAGTAGTTTGTTGGGATCAGTGCCGGTGAGTCCGATGATTTTTCGCCCGGCGATATCCATCACGCCGGTTCGTAAAAGTGCCGATGTCAGGATCAACAATCCAAGAATCGTAATAACTGTGTCACTGCCAAATCCGGAAAAGGCCTTGTTCGCAGGTAACAACCCTGTAAGAACCAGGGCAATAACAACGCTCAGGGCCACGACATCGGTCGGCACCCATTCAAATGAAAAAAAGAGCAAACAAAGAAAGACGATCCCGAGCAACACCCCGATTTCCCAAGTCATAGATTAAAAGGTTACTGGACCGTGTCAGGCCAGGAAAGTGCAGGATCAATCCGGGAAAGCTTCATCATTGCCACGAGGCGCCAGGATCATGCCTGCAATGAAGCCAAGCATGGCGGCGATCCCAATGGCTTTCCATGGTTTTTCATGCACATACGAATCTGTGGCGATGGCCGCCTCCCGGGTTCGTGAGGTGAGTTCCTCCCTGATTTCATTCCACGTCCAGCGTTGTTGCTCGATCCCTTCCTGGATTTTGCCAGCCACACCTTCGATTGGGTCTACTGAATCTTTCATGTGGGCAAGTTAGGAGGGGATTGGAAAAAGAGTTATCGGTGAGAACCTGAATTTTACCTTTCCGTTCATTTTTCGCGGGGAAATGCTCATGGAATGCAGTTCGCTTGTGAAAAAATTCACAAATGAACTTGCGTCCAAATCGGTCCGCGGTTTAAGTTGCACCTACCGTGAGCCTTTCGGCTCCTGTCCTATGCAGAAGACCACTGAAGTCGGCTACAATTCCAAGGTCGAGGGAGACGTTATTGTCACCCGGGCCGACGCTGTCATTAATTGGTTCCGCAAAAACTCATTATGGCCAATGCCGATGGGCCTGGCCTGTTGTGCCATTGAGCTAATGGCTGCGGGAGCAAGTCGTTATGACATCGCCCGCTTCGGCTCTGAAGTGATGCGCTTTTCCCCCCGCCAATCGGATCTCATGATTGTGGCCGGGACTGTCACTTATAAAATGGCGCTGGCTGTGCGACGGATTTATCAGCAGATGCCAGAGCCTAAATGGGTGATTGCGATGGGGGCCTGTGCTTCAACTGGAGGGATGTATCGAAGTTACGCCGTTTTGCAGGGAGTGGACAATATCATTCCTGTGGATGTTTATGTGGCTGGTTGCCCACCCAGACCAGAGGCATTGCTGGATGCATTGATTCGATTGCAAAATAAGGTGGCGAAGGAACCTGCGCTGGCTAACCAAAAGCGCGCTGCCTGAGTTATAACTAAATGTCTGCCAAAGATTTAGCATTAAAATTGGCCGCTCATTTTGGGGAAGTGATCTCAACTCCCTGGGAATTTCGTGAGGAAGTCACAGTGCAGGTCCTGGATGAAAACCGGATTCAGGAAGTTTGCGCCTACTGCAAAAAGGAACTTGGATTCGACTACCTGGTTGATCTTTCAGGAGTGGACAATTATGGGGAAGACCCCCGTTTCACAGTGGTTTACGAACTTTACGGTTATGGGCATCGCAACTATTTGCGGCTTAAGACGAACATTTCCGAGGAAAAGTGTGAATTGCCAAGTGTGACGAGTGTCTGGCGAACAGCGGATTGGCATGAGCGGGAAGCTTACGATATGTTCGGGCTCCGTTTTGCAGGCCATCCGGACCTGCGCAGAATCCTGATGTGGGAAGGTTATCCGTACTTTCCTTTGCGAAAAGATTTTCCGTTGGCAGGCAAACCGAGCGAATTGCCTGAAGTTGCATTTTCCAATCCAGCGCCCCTTGAGGGGGGGCCATTTGTGACAGTGGCGGGAGGCAAGGACACTATTGCCCGTGAACCACGCGTGCGGGTTCCTGAAACGGACAGCCTGGAAACCAATGCCCGACTGGAGCGGCGGCGTGATTTGGGAAGGGCTGATGAGCAACACGGCAATATAAAACCTGCGCCATGAGCACCGAAGTTCACGATTTACATGTCAAGGAGCCGGCCGCGCGGGTGGCGGAAGGAGTAAATAACCTTCAAAATGCCGGCGCCATGGTCCATGCAACTCCCGGCAACTCGGATGAATTGCAGGATGACCCAGGTGAAAAAATGGTCCTGAATATGGGACCTTCACATCCGGCAACCCACGGGGTGTTGCGCCTGGTGCTTGAACTGGATGGCGAAATCATCACCAAAGCAATTCCCGATGTAGGCTACCTGCATCGCGGCGATGAAAAAATCGCCGAAAACATGACTTATACCCAGTTTATCCCATATACGGATCGACTGGATTACCTTGCGCCACTGGCGAACAACGTTCATTACGCCCTCGCAGTCGAGAAGTTAATGGGGCTGGATAAGCAATTGCCTCCCCGCTGCCAGTATATCCGGGTGATCGTCACGGAACTGGCGCGTATCTCCGCGCATCTGCTGGGATTGGGTGCCTTTGCCATGGATGTGGGAGCGATGACTGTGTTCCTGCACACGTTCTATGAACGGGAAAAAATTTATAACCTTGCGGAATCGCTGACCGGAGCGCGTTTTACCACGACATATACCCGGATTGGCGGTTTGGCGCGTGATCTGCCGCCAGGGTGGATTGAGCAATGCCGGAAATTCATTGATGAAGTCGTGGTCAATTTCGATGAATCGGAAAAATTATTGACCCGGAATCCGATCTTCGTGAATCGCACGAGAGACTTGGGGGTGATTCCGAAAGATGTAGCGATCGATTACGGTTTGACCGGTCCGAACCTTCGCGGAAGCGGAATTGATTACGACTTACGAAAAGCGCATCCCTACCTGGTATATGACCAGGTACAGTTTGATGTGCCGTACGGTTCGGTGGGTGATTGCTATGATCGGTACCTCGTCCGAATGGAGGAAATGCGGCAGAGCGTGCGAATCATCCGCCAATGCCTCGATCAATTACCCGGAGGTCCTGTGAATGTGCCGGACGGTAAAACGGTTCTGCCTCCAAAGGAAAAAGTGCTCACGAGCATGGAGGAATTAATCCACCAGTTTATTATCGTGACGCAGGGGGTCGATGCCCCGCGTGGCGAGATTTACTTTGGTGGAGAAAATCCAAAGGGAGAATTGGGATTTTATATTAACAGCAAGGGAGGCGGCACTCCGCACCGCCTAAAAATCCGCGCTCCTTCCTTTGTGAACCTGAGCATCCTGCCTTATCTGCTTCCTGGAAATATGATGAGCGATACGGTAGCCATTCTCGGCTCGCTGGATTTTGTGATGGGAGAGTGTGACCGATGAGCAATCCAGTGATTTCCCATCCTGTTGAACCTGTGCTCCCGACCACGGCTTTCGAAGTTCCGAAGGCCCTTGAAGCAGAGATTGATGAGCTGATCACCCATTACCCGGTGAAGCGAAGCGCATCACTGATGTTATTGCACGCGCTGCAGGAACATTTCGGATTTCTCAGCAAGGAAGCCATTGAATGGACTGCCGCAAAACTGGAATTGCAGCCGATCAACATTTACGAACTGGTGACGTTTTATCCGATGTTCCGGCAGAAACCGGTTGGAAAAACCCATTTTAAAGTTTGTCGTACATTGAGTTGCGCTCTGGGTGGCTCCTATCAATTGCATGCACATTTGTGCAGGCGATTGGGGCTGGACAGCCATGCGCATGGTCCTCAAACAACGAAGGATGGGCAATTCACTGTCGAGTTCGTGGAATGCCTTGCCAGTTGCGGGACTGCTCCTGTGATGATGTTAAATGAAGAATTCCATCAGGCAGTCACACATGAAATGGCTGATCAAATGATTGACCGAAACGAACGGCGGTAGGAGTGAGGGAATGAAACGAATCCTTGAAAAACAGAAGGTTGGCTGCCGAACATGGATTCGAACCATGACAAGCTGCTCCAGAGGCAGCGGTGCTACCGTTACACCATTCGGCAAAAAGCACGCACAACCTACGAACTTTACCCTTTGAGTCAAGCGCGGACGAAACTATGCCACAACAATATCGACTTATTTTAAAAAACGTCGATCAACCAGGTTACACCAATGACCTGGATTGTTACGTGCGGCATGGGGGATATGAGACGCTGAAAAAGGTCCTGGCCCTCCCTCCCAAAGCATTGCCTGATGGCAAAACGGTTTCCGCTCCCGAGCAAATTCGGGAAGAGGTCAAGCTCTCCGGGTTGCGGGGGCGTGGTGGGGCCGGTTTTTCCTGTGGGCTGAAGTGGTCGTTTGTTGATCGGAAAAGCGGCAAACCGATCTACCTGATTTGCAACGCGGATGAATCGGAGCCGGGAACTTTTAAAGACCGACAGATCATCCACAAGGACCCACATCAGTTGATCGAGGGGATGATCATCTCCTGTTTCGCCAATGATGTGCATCTCGCCTACATTTATATTCGCGGCGAATTTCCTGAAGGGGCCCGGATATTGAATCGCGCCTTGGCCGAAGCGCGGGCGAAAAATTTTCTGGGCAAAAACATCCTTGGCAGCGGTTACGATTTGGAAATGCACGTGCATCGCGGGGCAGGGGCTTATATTTGCGGCGAGGAAACCGGCTTGATCGAATCGCTTGAAGGGAAGCGGCCTTACCCAAGGATCAAACCCCCATTTTTCCCTGCAATCCTCGGGCTTTATCTTTCCCCAACAATCGTGAACAACGTTGAGACCCTCTGCCAGGTCAGGCATGTCATGGCGATGGGCGGCGCTGAATACGCAAAATTGGGAACACCAAACAATACCGGGACGCGAATCGTCAGCTTAAGCGGGCAGGTCAATCGCCCGGGCTATTACGAAATCGAAGTGGGTAAAGTCACGATCGGGCAACTGATCTACGATCCTGAATTTGGCAATGGCCTGCGTTCAGGTCGGCAGTTGAAAGCAGTGATTCCGGGCGGTTCCTCGGCGAAAGTTTTTAAAGCGGGCGAGAAATTCATATTAAAGAAAAAGAATCCGGAGGGGAAGGAGATCGAGATTGAAACTGATATGCTCGACCTGCCATATGATTTTGATTCCCTGATGGCGGCTGGAAGCATGTCTGGTTCAAGTGCGATCATTGTCATGGATGATTCCACGGACATTGTGGAAGCATTGGCGAATCTTTCCGAATTTTACGCTCATGAAAGCTGCGGGCAATGCACCCCATGCCGTGAAGGCTCACTTTGGATGAGCAAGACCCTGCATCGGATGACCCATGGGCAGGGGCGCAGGGAAGATGCGGATTACCTGCTGAAAATTGCCAATAACATCCCGGGCGGGCGCACAATCTGCGCATTTGGCGAAGCCTGCTCCTGGCCGGTGCAAAGTTTTGTTGGAAAATTCAAAGATGAATTTGTGGCCAAAGGCGCTGCTGATGAAGCGCGCAGGAACAGCGGAGCTGGCCCGATCCCTGAAATGAAATTGGCGGCAAGTCCGCGAAGTTAATGCGTATGTCCAGTGCGGCGACAAACCAAAACACATCGGCAACCGCAGCGCCGGTCGAGACCATCACTGTCAAAGTGGATGGAGTCACTGTGGCTGTGCCGAAGACCACGCCCGATCCTCTGACTGGAAAACCAGTGCCCACCACGATGATCCAGGCTTGCGCCCAGATCAATGTGGATGTGCCGCATTACTGCTATCATCCCAAGCTGCCAGTCGCAGGGAATTGCCGCATGTGCCTTGTCGAGTTCGGCACGCCGGCGATGGGACCGGACCGAAAACCGGTGATGAACCCGGACGGTACTCCCAAAATTGCAAAATCTCCCCGACCCGCCATTGCCTGTGCCACGCCCATTTCTCCCGGAATGGAGATTTACACCAACACTGCGGGAGTGGAGGAGATGCGCAAGGGAGTGCTCGAGTTCCTGCTGATCAACCATCCTTTGGATTGCCCGATCTGTGACCAGGCTGGCGAATGCAAACTGCAGGAGTACTCGGTAGAGTACGGGCAATCCTCGAGCCGGTTTGTGGAGGAAAAAGTTCATAAACCAAAGCGGGTTGATCTTGGGCCACGCATTGTGCTGGATGATGAACGCTGCATCCTCTGTTCCCGTTGTGTTCGATTCACGAGGGATATCGTGGGAGATGATGCCCTCGGCTTTGTCAATCGCGGCAGTTACAATACCCTCACCGCATATCCCGGAAGGCAGTTTGATAACAATTACACCCTGAACACAGTTGACCTGTGTCCGGTGGGAGCGCTGACCTCGAAAGATTTTCGCTTTAAAATGCGAGTCTGGTTTCTCAAGGAAACCAAAAGCCTGTGCAGCAGTTGCGCCACTGGCTGTAATATTGTCGTCGGATCACGGGAGGACAAAATTCATCGCTATGAGCCACGCCAGAATGACGCAGTCAATTCAAGCTGGATGTGCGATTACGGCCGTTTAAATTACAAATGGGTCGGTCGTGAGGATCGGCTGCGGGAAGTGAAGCTGCGCCGCGGCGCGGAACCGCTTCACAGCAGCAATTGGGGCGCTGCGGTGCGGGAGATTTCAGATCGTCTGGCCCAGGAAAAATCCGGCGGAGTTGCAATCATTGCTTCCGCACGGCAGACCAACGAAGAACTTTATTTGATTTCCAAGCTCGCCCGCAGGCTGGGAGCAGTGACTGACTCGGTGCCGCGAGTCGGGGAAGGGGACCGGCTGTTGTTGAACCCTGATCGCAATCCGAACAGCAATGGCGCCAGGCTGATGGGAATTGCCGCGAACCCGATGGGAAGCAAATTGGGCGTGATTGCCGCGGGAATCAAATCCGGTGCCATCCGCACACTCATGGTCTTTAATGAGGATGTGACTCAGCACGGTATTTCTTCAGATTTACTGAAGCAGTTGGATTTTCTGGTGGTCTGCGCCATTCTTCCAAGCCCAACCTCTGAACTGGCCCACGTTCTTCTGCCCGCCTGTGCCCACGTTGAAAAGCGCGGAACCTATATCAATGTCAAAGGTCGTTTGCAGAAGTTCATGAAAGCAGTCGAACCTCCCGGGGCTTCACGCCCTGAGTGGGAATTGCTCCACGAAATTGTTTTTAATGTGACCGGGCAAAACGGCTTTGTCTCAATTGAAGGATTGTTCAACCAAATGGCTGCCGAAATAAAACCGCTGAATGGGATCAGCTGGGGTGCACTTGGCGATACCGGAGTGACGGTGCAGGTCTGAGTTTATGGGAGCCTCGAACGAATTTTTACTGTTCAGCTTGATCAAGATTGTGGCGGTCGTCGCGATTGTGATGCCGATGATTGCCTACTCTGTGGTGGCTGAACGGCGAATTTCCGCCTTTATCCAAGATCGGTTGGGGCCGAACCGGGTGGGGCCGCTTGGGTTGTTGCAACCCCTGGCTGACGGATTGAAATTTATTCTCAAGGAGGACTTCACTCCCGCCCATGTCCGGAAGGTTTACTTCTGGCTGGCCCCGGCAATCACAATGGTGCCGGCATTTCTTACGCTGGCGGTCATTCCATTTGGATCGTACCTGGGTCAGCAGAAAATGGTCATTGCCGACCTGAACGTCGGGATTCTTTACTCTTTCGGGATCGTTTCCCTCGGTGTTTATGGGATTGTGCTGGCGGGATATGCTTCCAATTCCAAGTATCCGTTCCTGGGAGGAATCCGGTCCAGCGCGCAAATGATTTCCTACGAAATTGCGATGGGTATGTCTGTCATTCCCGTCTTTTTGATCGCAGGAAGCCTGAACCTCAGCGAAATTATCCGCTACCAGGCGGAGCATGGCTGGTTTGTTCTTTACGCGCCATTGTCATTCATCATCTTCCTTGTCTCTGCGTTTGCAGAAACAAATCGATTACCGTTTGACCTGCCTGAATCGGAGACGGAATTGGTCGCTGGCTATCATACTGAATACAGCTCGATGAAGTTCGCGCTCTTCTTTCTGGGAGAGTACGCAAATATGATTGCGGCCTCGGCAATGATGGTGACTCTGTTTTTTGGTGGCTGGACATTGCCGGGAGTGAGCGCTCCGGCTGGTTCGGTGGGCGCAGGAATTTTTCACATTATGGTTTTTGTTGGGAAAATGCTCTGCTTTATGGTGTTGTTTATCTGGGTGCGCTGGATGTTGCCCCGGTTTCGTTATGATCAACTGATGGATTTGGGATGGCGCCGGTTTATCCCGGTCGCGCTCCTCAATATTTTCATCTATGCCCTCGCACTCTGGGCGAGAGCCAAAGCCTGAATGATTGTTCCACGTCCAAAGTTAAGTTTTTGGGAGCGGCTGTATCTCCCCTCAATTCTTGGGGGATTCGCCGTGACGCTTCGCCATTTCTTTAAAAAGAAAGTGACGATGCAGTACCCCGAGGAAAAATGGAAAGTGCCCGAAGGTTATCGCGGCGCCCCTTACCTGGTCAAAGACCAGGAAGGGCGAACCAAATGTGTTTCCTGCCAGCTTTGCGAATTTGTCTGTCCGCCAAAAGCGATCCGCATCACTCCTCCCGGACCTGCAGGTGATCCTCAGGCAGGCAACGTGGAGAAGGGACCGAAGGAATTTGAGATCAATATGATTCGCTGCATCTTTTGCAGCTATTGCCAGGAAGTTTGCCCGGAAGAGGCCATTTTCCTGATGAAGGATTATTCCATTACCTCCGAAAGCAGACAGGAGATGCTGTTCAACAAGGAGAAATTGCTCTCACTGGGCGGCACGCATCACGACCGCATTCAAAAATGGAAAAATAAAGCCGAGGAAGCGGCGCACCAGGGAGTTCCCCCTTAAGCGCTTCGTACCAATTCATGCACGAAATTGCATTTTATTTATTTGCAGGATTGACGTTATTATGTGGTTTGCTGGTCGTTGCAAACCCATTCAGCCGGAACCCGGTGACGAGCGCCATGTTCCTGGTGCTTTGCATTGTTTCATTGGCAGGATTGTTTGTTCTGTTGCATGCATTCTTCCTCGCCGCTGTCCAGGTGCTGGTTTATGCCGGTGCTGTCATGGTGTTGTTTCTGTTTGTCATCATGCTGCTGGACATCAAGGAAGAGGAAAGGCGAAAGCTTCGACCGATCGGCCTTGGTTGCGGCATCCTTGCAGTGGGGGCAATTGGCGCGATTTTGGCGCGGGCTTACTGGTACTATTCCCCAAAAAACCTTGCCGGACCGGTTTTGGAGGGTTCGACTGCTCCTCTCGGGCAGGTGTTGTTCAAGCATTTTCTGCTGCCGTTTGAAATCATGTCCCTCCTGCTTTTGGTGGCGATGGTGGGAGTGATTTTGTTGAGCAAGAAAGATCTTCGATGAAGGTGGGACTGGAACATTATTTAATCGTTAGTGCGCTGCTCTTTTGCATTGGGTTGTTCGGGGTCATTGCACGGCGCAATCTCCTGATCATTTACATGTCACTGGAGTTGATGCTGAACGCGGCGAATCTCACCTTTGTGGCTTTGTCCCGTTTTACCAACAATATCAACGGTCAGGTAATGGTTTTCTTTATCATCACCGTTGCCGCTGCTGAAGTCGCTGTGGGGTTGGCCTTGATCGTGGCACTTTATCGAAAGCGGCAAACCACCCATGTGGAAGATCTCACCACGATGAAGCTGTAACTGGAACGTATGGAACAGCTCGAAAATTCAGCATGGATCGTTTTGTTGCTGCCGCTTTTTTCAGCGGTAGTCATTACCTTGTTTACCCGGCGATCAGGCAGGGTGAGCGCGTTGATCTCCATTGCCGCGGTTCTTGGTGCTTTTCTGATTACCCTGGGATTGATTCCGCTCGTGCGCCAAAGCGGCTTTGTCAAAGTCCCTCCTTTGAACTGGATTTCCGTGGGAGATTTTCGGATCGAACTGGGCCTGCTTCTGGATCGTTTGAGCATGTTGATGCTGATTGTGGTCACGGGTGTGGCCAGCTTGATTCATATCTATTCCTATGCCTACATGAAAGGTGACCCCGCCTTTTCTCGCTACTTTGCGAGCCTGAGCCTTTTCACCTTTTCGATGCTCGGTATCGTTCTCTCGAATAATTTCTTCCAGATGTTTATCTTTTGGGAACTGGTCGGCATTTCCAGTTATCTGCTGATCGGCTTTTGGCATGGAAAAGCTTCCGCGGCAAATGCCGCCAAAAAGGCATTCCTCGCCAACCGAATCGGTGATTTTGGTTTTCTCCTTGGCATCATTATTATTTGGACACTCCTCGGCTCAGTGAACTTTGATCACGTCGAGCAACGCCTCATCACAAATCCCGCTGCCCTGGGTGCCTTTGCCGGGTTGGTTGGTCTGTTGATTTTTTGCGGGGCGCTTGGCAAATCAGCACAATTCCCGCTTCACGTCTGGCTGCCTGATGCAATGGAAGGCCCCACTCCGGTCAGCGCATTGATCCATGCCGCAACGATGGTTGCCGCTGGAATTTACATGCTCTGCCGCACCTTTTTCATCTATCAGGCCTCTTCGGCATGGCCTGAATTCCTCTCCTTCATGAACGGCATCACCGCCCTGGAAATCATCGCGTGGAGTGGAGGCATCACCGCTCTGCTTGCGGCCCTGATTGCTGTCCAGCAAAACGATATCAAGCGCATCCCTGCCTATTCCACATTGTCGCAACTCGGCTACATGACCATGGCGGTGGGGCTTGGAGGCACTTCTGCGGCAATGTATCACCTTACCACCCACGCGTTTTTCAAAGCGATGTTGTTCCTTGGTGCAGGCTCTGTAATTCATGCAATGCACCATGAACAGGACATTTGGCGCATGGGCGGATTAAAGAAAAAAATGCCGCTGACTTACTGGACATTTTTGCTGGGAACGCTCGCCCTGGCTGGTGTGCCGCCGTTGAGTGGATTTTACAGCAAGGATGCGATCCTGGCGAAAGCCTACGAGCAACACACAGGATTCTTTATTCTTGGTTTGATCGTCGCGGTTCTAACGACATTTTACATGGCCCGACTTTTTATCATCGCATTCCTTGGAAATGGCCGTTCAAACAGTGCCGCTCATGCTCATGAATCTCCACGCCTGATGACTGTTCCGCTGCTGGTCCTGGCCGTGCCAACCGTGCTTGCAGGCTTTTTTGGATTGGAGAGCTACCTCTCGAAGGATGCGAGTCACGCTCATGGAGGTGGCATCAATGAGTTGCTTTTTGGGCCGATCAATCATGCCCCGTTTGCAGCCTTGGGCGGGATTTTGGCAGTGGTTTTTGGCCTCTTTCTTGCCGCCGGGCTTTACCTGAACGCAAACCGCGATCCATTGCCGCTTAAGGCGCGTGGGCTGGCCAGAACATTGCGCAACCGCTTTTATATCGATGAAATTTACGGTGAACTCATTGATCTGACCCAGGGCACCCTGGCCCGGTTGGCAGATTGGTTTGACCGCTGGATCATTAGTGGCCTGCTGGTGCGCGGGGTCCATGGCACCACTGAATTTGCGGGTCGGGCACTTCGCCTGGCCCAGACCGGCAATTTGCAGACTTATGCATTTTTACTCGCAGCAGGAATTGCGTTGCTGCTGTTGCTTGTGTTCAAGCCATAAAAAAGAATGTCCATACTTACCTATATTTTAGGGTTTCCGCTGCTGGCCGCGCTGGCCATTGCTTTCATTCCCCGCAATTATCGGTTTCTCATCCGGCTGGTTTCCCTCTCCGCGGGCGCACTTTCACTGCTTTCTGCGATCGCAATGTTTGTCCATTTTCAAACAGGAGCCGCAGGTTACCAGTTTGTTGAAAAACGTGTCTGGGTGGAAGCGTTGCGAATCAGTTACCACGTTGGTGTGGATGGTTTGAATGTCGGCCTGGTCCTGATGGCGGCAATTGTCGCGTTTGCCGCGATTTGCGCTGCTTACGAAATCAAGGAACGTGAAAAGGAGTTTTATCTGTTATTAATGATCATGATCAGCGGCGTGATCGGCACATTTGCGTCGCTGGACCTTTTCTTTTTCTTCTTTTTCCATGAACTCGCGCTGATTCCCACGTTTATCATGATCGGCGTCTGGGGCAGGGGCGAAGAGAAGAATTACGCTACATTCAACATCACACTTTACCTCTCGCTCGGTGGCTTGATCGCTCTGATCGGTTTGATCGCGCTTTATCTGCAATCCGGGGCAAACAGTTTCGATATTGTGGAGATTACCACGCATCTGCAAAACACCCCTTTACCGGAGGCTGCACAAAAATTTATCTTCCCTTTCCTGCTTCTTGGTTTTGGCATCCTCGTCTCTCTCTGGCCATTTCATACCTGGGCCCCATTGGGTTATGGGGCTGCCCCCACAGCCACTGCCATGCTGCATGCAGGCGTTCTCAAGAAATTCGGTCTTTATGGTTTATTGAGAATTGCGATTCCGTTACTGCCGCAGGCTGCCAGCTTTTGGCTGGATATTGTGGCATGGCTCTGCCTGGGAAATATTCTTTACTGCGGTCTGGTGGCCGTCCGGCAAAAGGATTTGAATCTCCTGGTCGGCAATTCAAGTGTGGCCCACATGGGTTTTGTTTTCCTTGGAATTGCCAGTCTCTCAATTGTCGGAGTGACCGGCGCGGTGGTCATCATGGTGGCGCATGGTTTGCTTGCAGCTCTTTCCTTTGCCCTTTCCGGTTATCTTTATAACCAAACCGGCACCTTCTCCATGGAGCGGATGGGCGGCCTCATGCAACGAATGCCTTTCGTCGGCGCGGTGCTGATCATGTGCATGATGGCTGGATGCGGATTGCCAGGATTTGCCAATTTTGTAGGAGAAGCCATGGCCCTCTTCGGCTCATGGGACAAATATAAACTGATCACCTCGCTGGCAGTCTGGGGGGGGCTGGTCATTGGCGCGGTTTACATGCTCAAGGCAATCCGCAGCATTATGCATGGGCCGATGCCTGAGGATCTTCCTGCGACTTTTGATGCAGGTCCGGTGCGGAAAATTCCATTTGCCCTGTTGATCACGGCACTGCTCCTGTTCGGGATTTTTCCACGTTTGTTGACAGACAAAATTGAGCCCAGTGCGAAAGGCATATTGGCCATGACAAAATCGAAGCCGGTGGCCGTGGCGCCCCTCAAGTAGTTGTTGATGAATGCATCACTCATGATTTTAGAACTGGCGGTCATTGCTGTGGCCCTGGGGATTTTATTGGTGGACCTTTGGACGCCGGCAGCTCGAAAGGTTCAGCTGGGCTATCTCGCCATTGCTGCGCTGTTCGCCATCCTGATCGGCAGTTTTTTTATTGAGGCTGGCCCGAATCGACATGCATTTGGAGGCAGTTACACACTGGACCCGCTGGCACTTTTCTTTAAGCAGTTCTTTATTGTTGCTGCCATTTTTGTTCTGCTGATTTCGATCAGTTTTGCTGACCGGATTGCCGTTGGCATTTCAGAATTCTATTCCATCCTCCTCTTTGCTCTTTCCGGAATGATGTTTGCGGCATCTGCAAACGATTTCATCATGGTCTTCGTTTCCCTTGAACTGATCACGGTCAGTTTTTACATCCTCACCAGTTTTCAACGCAGCCGCTTGAAATCAGTGGAAGCGGGCGTGAAATATTTGATTGTCGGCGGGGTTGCCTCTGCATTCATGGTGTATGGGATCGCCCTGATTTTTGGGATGGCCCAGACGACGAACTTCGATGCAGTTTTTGCTGCTGCGAATAAATTTTATTCCAAACCATTGTTCATCATCGGGGTGGTTCTAGTCATTGCAGGCCTTGCCTTCAAAATCGCCGCCTTCCCATTACAGATATGGGCGCCGGATGTTTACCAGGGATCTCCTGCCCCGGTAACCGCATTTCTTGCGGTGGGCTCAAAATCCGCCGGGTTTGTCTTACTGCTCCGGATGCTTTTCAGTGCTGTTCCAGAAGCTGTTTTTGACTGGTCGCAAGTCATCATTGTCATTGCCGCACTCACGATCCTTTACGGGAACCTGTGCGCGATTCCGCAAAGAAACTTGAAACGCCTGCTGGGCTATTCAAGCATCAGCAACGCAGGTTATCTTTTATTGGGCGTTGCCGCCGCCTCGGCTGCCGGCTCCAGTGCGGTGCTCTACTATCTTGGAGGATACCTTTTCACTGTCATTGCTGCTTTCACCGTTATTTCGATTCTTACCCGGCAAGCTGACGATGAAGATATCAGTATCGTGGCAGGCCTGCACCGTCGTTCCCCATTGCTTGCCGCGAGCCTCGCCTTGGCAATGATCTCTCTGGCCGGAATTCCTCCGCTGGCAGGCTTTTTTGGCAAGTTCCTGCTGCTGAAATCAATCGTGGAACGCAGTGCCAGTGACTCTCGCTTTCTCGTGCTGATTATCATCACCCTTTTCGGCGTGGTGACTTCCTTCTATTACTACCTTGGAGTTGTCCGGGCGATTTATTGGTCAAAGGTCGTGCCTGACTATTCGGAAATCCCTCTGCCCTTGACGGCTCGGCTTAGTCTTTACCTTTGCATTGCGGCTATCTTGTTCCTCGGGATTTTCCCCAATAGCCTGGTCAACATGGCCAATGCCGCTGTTGCTTCCCTTCGATTCTGAAAAGCGGTTGAATCAGGTTTTCTCTCTGGGGAGCTGTGCGCCAATCGACCGCATTTGCACGGCATCCACGATCTGGTCCCCCGCCATGATGGAGCTGACCACCACCACGGTATTTCCGGTTTGGAGCAACCGCTGTTTGACCAGTTCGTCAATAGCCATATCGATGTTGTGAATCGGTTCACGAATTGAAAAGGGCATCACAATCGGGATCACGCCCCAGTTCAGGGTCAGCGAGTTGGCTATTTCCGGGGTTTCACAAATCGCGAAAATCACCCCGGACCGGGGGCGCATCCAGGAAGCGTAACGCGCCATGTTTCCGTGGATCGTAAACACAATCAAAGCCTCTGCCTTCAATTCATTGGCCATGACCACTGCGCTTTTGATCATTTTTTGACGTGCCGTGGTTAATTCCGCAGAGTCCTGGTAATTGGCCCCTCCTGAACGCTCGATCCGACGTGAAATCTTGTCGAAAACCTCAATACACTTCAGCGGATATTTGCCCACGGTGGTTTCACCGCTCAACATGATTGCATCGGATTGCTCAAAGACTGCGTTCGCTACATCGGTAATCTCTGCCCTTGTGGGCATCGGGTTCTCGATCATGCTTTCCAGCATGTGAGTGGCCACGATCACCGGCTTCCCGACAAGCAGGCATGCTTTGACAACTTTTCGTTGCACAATCGGCAATTCTTCGTAGGGAATCTCAATCCCGAGATCACCTCGCGCGACCATGATCGCGTCTGATTCAGAAATGATGTCCGAGAGATTCTGGACCGCCTGCTGGTCTTCAATCTTGGCAATGATCTGGGGACGCTTTTCTGCCCGTGACACCACTGCTTTCAATTGCAAAATGTCCTTGGCCTCACGGACAAAGGACAGGGCGATGAAATCCACCTCCATCTCCAATCCCACCTCAATATCCGCGAAATCCTTGGCTGTCAGCGCCGGGAGACTCACTTTCACTCCTGGCAGGTTGATATGCCTGCGGCTGCCGAGTTTGCCAGGGGTCAGCACTTCGCACTCGATTTTATTTTTATGCTTGGCGAGCACCTTCATTTGAATCTCGCCATTATCCAGCAGGACAGTATCTCCTACACTGATGTCGTTAACAAAATTTTCGTAATTCACATCCACCGAGTGAATCTCCTCGCTTTGTTCCCCGCGCACTGTCAGCCAGAATTTCTGCCCGGGAGTAAGATCAAGCGCGGCAGGAAGGTCCCCGGTTCGAATGGCTGGCCCCTGCGTATCCAGGAGAATGCCAACAGCCACACGGCGTTTGCTTGCCGCACTGCGGATGTCCTTGATCACACGGCGAATCCAATCATGGTTCGCATGGGACATATTCAGGCGGACAATATTCATGCCAGCCTGAATCAGTTGATCAATATTCTCTGCAGAATCAGTGGCAGGTCCCAGTGTGGCGATAATTTTCGTTTTCCGCATAAGTTATCAAAACCGGATGGGAGCATAAGTATTCCGCTTGCCATTGAAAGAAGATTGCGTTTTGTCGATTCCCGGCTCTCTCTGAAAACCTCAAGAATTGAAAGTGCCTTGAAGCCTGAATTCGATATCCCTTGCCACCCGCCCGACTCGCATTTATGAGCTTGGTGCAGAGTGAATTCAATCAGGACGCAGGAATTGCCCAGCTTTATTTTCCGACCGGAATCAATCCTTGAACGGATTGACTATAAAAGTCTTTTTCCCAGCTTGCAGCCTGTGGAATTGGAGCTGGGAAGCGGCGATGGATCGTTTCTCTCAAAATATGCAGCGCTTCATCTCGAACGGAATTTTCTAGCTCTGGAGCGTTTACTGGGAAGATTGCGAAAGCTCGATCGGAAATGTGCCCGGGCAGGTTTAACCAATGTGCGCATGCTTAGGATGGAAGCTGCTTATTTTGTTGAATACATGATCCCAAAAGGTTCGCTCTCAGCTATACATATCTACTTTCCTGATCCTTGGCCCAAGCGAAAGCAGCGAAAGAACAGGCTCATCAATGAACGTTTCGTTCTGCTCAGTCATCAAGCACTCCTTTCTGGAGGTAAAATTTACCTGAGAACAGACGATGCAGATTATTTCCAGCAGATGACCACTGTATATGACAGTTCTCCATTGTTTAAAAAAGATGAAACACCGGACGAACTCAGCGCAGTCATTACGGATTTTGAACGCAATTTTAATGCGCGGGGAGTCGCCACCAACCGTGCGGCGTACCAGCGAACTTGATCATTTTCCAAGGCAGAACTGGCTGAAGATTGCATCGAGTAAATCCTCGGTGGTTGTTTTGCCGACCACCTCCCCAATCGCTTGCACCGCCAGCCTTAAATCCATGGCAGCAAGTTCCAGGGTTTGGTTCTCTTCCAATGCGCTGATCGTGAGTTTCAATGAGGAATTCGCTCGCTGCAATGCGTCCTGATGCCGGGAATTGATCGTTGCTTCCAGCATTTCACTTCCAATATTCCCGCTCCAAACGAGATTTTTGATCTGGTCTTTCAATAACTCAATCCCTTCCCCGGTCACGCAGGAAACAGGGATGCCTTGAACGCGGGGCTCAGTATCCGCTGTTCGATCAATCAGGTCACTTTTGTTCCAGATGAGAATGCTGTTCTGCGAGCCGAATTCCGCAATCAAGTTTTGATCCTCTTCGTGCACTGCTTGCGACGCATCAACCACATGCAGAATCAATTCGGCTTGAGACGCAGCCTCCCTGCTGCGACGAATTCCTTCCGCTTCAATCTCATCCTTCGACTCACGCAAACCTGCTGTGTCCACGAAAACAATGGGAATTCCCCTGACATTTGCGGTTTCTTCAATCGTATCCCGGGTGGTGCCTGCTATTGGTGATACGATGGCTCGGTCCTGACCCAATAATTGGTTTAGCAAGCTCGATTTTCCCGCATTTGGCCGCCCAATAATTGCGGTGCGGAGTCCCCGTCTGAGTATCCGTCCTTCCCGGGCAGTCGAAAGCAGTTGCTCTATATATTCGGACGCTTTCCTTAATTTTGACAATAACTGGTCGAATGTGTCAGGGGCGATGTCTTCGTCAGGAAAGTCGATGTGAGCCTCCACATGTGCCAGCACCAGCATGAGATCGCTGCGAAGAGCATCAATCCGGCAGGAAAGTTTCCCCGCAAGCTGCTCATTGGCCGCACGCAAGGCTAATTCAGTCCGGGAATGGATCAAATCTGCCACAGCTTCAGCCTGCGCCAAGTCAATCCTGCCGTTGAGAAATGCCCGTCGGGTAAATTCTCCCGGCTCCGCCAGGCGTGCGCCTCCTCGAAGGAGTGCGTCCAAAACCATTTGAGCAGGCAGCACACCGCCATGGCAACTCACCTCGACCATATTCTCTTTGGTAAAAGTCCGGGGGGCCCGAAATACAGAAAGCAGCACTTCATCCACCACCTCGCCATTCAACAGGATCTTGCCATACTGAATTGTGTGTGAAGCTGCTTTCCCCGCTGATGTGGAATTTTTTCCTAACGGTTTAAAGCAGCTGTCAGCCACTTTGAAAGAAGCTGGACCGCTCAGCCGGACGACCGCCAGTCCGCCTTCTCCAAGAGGAGTTGAAATGGCAGCAATAGTATCAGAAAACATGGGTTCAGTCCCGCCGGCATTCTCCGCGATAATTTTCAGAATCACGATTTTCTAAAAACAATCGGGCCTTCTCGTAACTCTTTTTATGGAGATAATGCAAAAGTGATGGGTCGCTGTTTTTGGGGAGTTGACGGGTTAAATTGTCCAATGTTTCAAATATTGGAAGCAGGTTCGGCTTGGGGTTTGCGCTCTTCATTTGCAGGATCAGCCCCTCCAATACCTTCAAATTCTCCAGTATTTGTTGTTCCAGTGCGGTCATAAAATAAAAAATAGGCCTTGAACCCTGCGTTTGCGAACCAAAAAGCTGCATTTTTCAGACGTTAAATAATCCTGATTTAGGACAAAACACCCCAATTAGTAGTGGCTGCGTCATAAATCGGTAGCTGGAATCGTTAAATTTAACGATTTTGTTACTTAGATACTTGACTCTCTTAATTTCTACGCTAAAACCTGTCGCGACACCGGACACCATGACATACATACTCACTTTTGCTTTGATAGCTTGGGGGATTTTTCTGCTATCAGCTTTGGCGTTGGCCCGCGGCAACGAAAACGCTGATTAGCTAATTTCTGTCCATTGCCGGTAACTGCCTGCCGGAACGGCGCTGCGTATTTGGGGAGACGCAGCAATCCCGATTCTTCGCCTTTTCTCTTTTGGTTCTCTAACTCATGCCGAAACATTGACATCCCTTCGTTAGGCGGCAATTCTGTTTCCTGTCTCAATCTCGGATCTGTATGAAAGTTGCAACCTGCCTCCTGGGCCTGAACCTGGTACTGAATTCTTCACTGTTCTCTCTGGCCGATGATTGGCCTCAGTGGCTCGGACCAAAGCGAACCGGCAAATCGGATGAAAAAAACTGGCAATCCAAATGGCCGGATGAAGGTCCCAAACAGCTTTGGAAAGCGAGCGTTGGCACGGGGTATTCCTCAATGTCCGTTTCCAATGGACGTCTCTTTACAATGGGTAATGTCAAGGAAGTGGACCACGTCTATTGCCTTGATGCCGTTACGGGAAAGGAACTTTGGAAGCACAGCTATCCCTGTTCCTCTTCAGATCCAAACGGCTTTCCTGGGACCCGGTGCACTCCCACCGTCGATGGCAACAAAGTGTATACCCTAAGCAGGATGGGGCATCTGTTCTGCCTGAATTTTGACAATGGGGAAGTGATCTGGTCCAGGGAGTTTGTTAAGGACTTTGGGGCAAAGGTTCCCACCTGGGGCTTCTCAGGGTCTCCTCTTGTTGAAGGGAAAATGGTCCTGGTGGAAACGGGAGCGGAAGGCGCCTCTTTGATTGCTCTGGACAAGGAAACAGGCGCTATCCTTTGGAAAGCGGGAAATGAAGGTCCCGGCTACAGTTCACCGGTGGCTTACACCTATAAGGACAAACGTTATGTATTGATGTTTTCCGGTTTTGGACTGGTTGCCCGCGAAATGGCCAATGGCAAGGAAGCATGGCGGTTCCCCTGGAAAACGAGTTATGATGTCAATGCCGCCACTCCGTTGGTTGTTGGAGATCGGGTTTTCATTTCCAGCGCTTACAACAAAGGCTGTGCGGTGGTGCAATTTACCGATAACAAACCTTCCGCACTCTGGCAGGGAAAAAACATGCGAAACCACGTTTCCACCTCCATTTTTCATGGCGGGCACCTTTATGGGTTCGACGAAACAGATCTCCGCTGTCTTGACTTTGAAACGGGCATGGAAAAATGGAGTGAAAAGAAGTTCGGCAAAGGCTCCCTTATTTTTGCCGACGGAAAATTAATCATTTTTAGTGATAAGGGTCTGTTGGCCACCGCGGAAGCGAACCCAAAAAAATATACTGAAATTTCCTCAGCCCAGGTGCTCGGCGGAAAAAACACCTGGAGCAGCCCCATCCTCGCGAATGGTCGTTTGTACGCCCGCAGCCTGGAAAACCTGGTGGCGCTGGATGTGCAGGGAGAAACAAAAACCGCTGTGTTTGAACCGCTCTTTCCTGAAGAGGGGGAGCCCAGGGGCTGGAAAGTGCGCGATTGGTCAGATGTTAAACGCCAGGGCCCCGAAAAGGCCAAATGGGTCGTCAAAAGTGGCGTTCTGCATGGAAGCGAACCGCGCGGCACTTGGCTCGTGAGCGAGCAGCAATATGGAGATTTCCAGCTCGAGTTTGAATTCAAGCTTGGACAACGCGGAAACAGCGGATGCGGTCTTCGCTTTCCCGGTCATGGGGACCCCGCCTTCGATGGCATCGAATTGCAGATGGTTGATCCGCGTTACTACCCACCTGATTTTGGCGAAGTGCCCGCCAATGAACTGACCGGCAGCCTTTACCGGGTTGTTGCGCCATCTGTGCAGGTATTCAAACCGATGGAGTGGAACAAATACGAAGTGACGATGAAGGGACCTCTTGTGAAGGTGAAGCTGAATGGGCAGCAGGTGCTTGATGTAAATCTAAACAATCATACATCCACCGTGAAAAGGCACACTGAAGAAATTGCGGTTTCGCTCAAGGACCGTCCAAGGAAAGGGCATATCGGTTTTCAAGAGCTGAGTCGGGATGGTGGGCATGTGGAAATCAGACATGCCAAAATCAAGGTTCTCGATTAAAATCAGCGTTTGTGGCGCGGTTATTGTGCATATTCATAGCAACTGCGCTCCATATTTGTTTCGTTCCTGCCTCATTCGCCCATAGCGAGAGCATCACAAACAGGGCCCGAATGGTGCTCATTACAGGAGCACCCGGGGCTGATGGTTACGATAAGACCTTTCGGGAGCTGGGGGAGGCCTGGGAAAAGCTGGCCTCGTCGAACCAGTTCAACTTCACCTGGCTGGGGCATGGTTCAACGAACACGACCAACGACTTGCACCTTTTTGAATCCCTCCTGGCATCTGAACCTCGGGAAGGCAACCATGAATTCTGGTTGATCCTGATCGGTCATGGCACCTTTAATGGTCGAGAGGCTAAATTCAATTTGCGAGGACCTGACCTTGAAGCCAAACATTTCGTCACACTATTGAATGGGTTTAAACGTCCAACAATTCTGATCAACGCGTTTTCGGCAAGCGGCGCCTTTTTAAAGCCGCTCTCGCGTCAGGGACGTGTGATTGTGACCGCAACCAGGGCAGGAAGCCAGATCAACTACTCCCGCTTTGGAGAACAATTCACAGAAATGATCGGGTCCTCTGAATCGGATCTTGATAAGGATGGGCAAACCTCGCTCCTTGAAGCGTTTATCTCCTCTGCCCGTCGAGTGGCGGATTTTTATAAGTCGAACGGGCGACTGGCGACTGAACATGCCTTGCTGGATGACAATGGGGATGGACTGGGGACTCCTGTGGACTTCTTTCAAGGCGTTCGGCCAACAAAAAAACCATCTGGCAATGAATTGCCGGATGGGCTCCGGGCTCATCAACTCCACTTGTTGCCGTCACTTGAAGAGCAGCAATTAACACCAGACCAACGTGTTCGCCGGAATGAACTGGAATTACAGATTGCTGCCTTGCGCGAGCAGAAAAGCAAATTTCAGCAGGAGGAATATTTTTTGCAACTTGAGAAACTCCTTCTTGATCTCGCGCGTCTGTACCAAACGAACAGCAGCGCTGTGAAATGAGTTTTCTCACGCCATTATTCCTGATCGGTGCGATCTCAATTGCAGCGCCACTCCTCTTCCATTTGATCCGCCGCCATACGAGAGAGAAGTTTTCCTTCAGCACTCTGATGTTCCTCCGGGAGAGCATTCCCCGTGTTTCCAAGCGAAGCCGCCTGGAAGATTTGATTCTTTTACTTCTCCGCTGCGCTGTCCTCCTGCTCCTGGCTCTTTGTTTTGCTCGCCCTTATCTGGCCAAACACCTCCCTCAACCTGCCGTGTCCACCGGCTCAAAGCGCGTTGTGTTGTTGCTCGACGTGAGTGCCAGCATGCAACGCCGGGACATTTGGCCAGCAGCCCAGGAACGTGCCCGTAATGTAATCAGCAATCTTTCCGAGGGGGATGAACTGGCAATCTATGCCGTGGACTCCACCCTGACTCCAATTCTCTCATTTACTGAATGGCGGAATCGGCAACAGGGAAATCAAAAAGCAGCGGCCATCGCCCTGGTCCAATCTCTGACGCCCGGTTTCGACTCAAGTAACCTCGGGGATGCTTTGGTTTCAGCAGCTGATTTAATCTCTTTGGAAGCGAATCCTGTGGGCACCGCGCCAGAGCACAAGGAAATTGCTCTTGTTTCGGACCTTCAGGAAGGTTCAAAACTGGATGCTCTCCAGAATTTCTCCTGGCCGCGCGATGTGACCGTACGATTGGAAGCGATAAGTTCGCGCAGTAGTAACGCTGGGATCATGCTACTGCAGCCAACGACTCCAAATTCGCCTGCGCGTGCACGGGTGAGTAATGCCGCCGATTCGCGAATCGATCAGTTCAAAATCACTGCTGTCAATCAACAGACCAATGACACCCTCACAGTATCTGTTGCGCCCGGACAAAATCGAGTGGTCACAATCAACCTGACGAACGTTTCCCAGGTCACCCTGCAAGGTGATGAGGAACCTTTTGACAACAAGAGCTACCAGGTCCCGATCATCGCGCCTGAAATGGCAGTCTTCTATTTCGGGACTGATTCCCCCACAAACACAGCCGCTCCACTTTATTATATCGAACGCGCTTTTAAGAGTGCAGGGTTTTTAAAAGTGAACCTCACAAAACCTTCTACAAACGATTTGTCCACTGCTGCGATGGCAATTGTGCAACGCGCCTCACCCCAGGAATTGCAAAGCATCATCGAATTTTGCAACAACGGCCGGGTGGTGATTGCGCTGCCGGGTGACGCAGAAACAATCAACGGTCTGCTTGCTTCAATTCTTCCAGGTGCCGTTCTCTCACCAGGCGTTGATACTGGTTATGCGTTGCTTCAGGAAATCAATTTTGAGCACCCGATCTTTGCTCCGTTTCGTGATGCTCGATACAGCGATTTTTCCAAGATCAATATCTGGCAACGATTCACCCTGACAACCCCCTCAACCACCCCACCACGGGTCCTGGCCCGTTTCGACGATGCTTCCCCAGCGATGGTTGAAATTCCGGTCGGAAAAGGAGCTGTCATCCTGTTTGCATTCCGGTGGGAACCAGCCATGAGCCAGTTTGCCTTATCAAGCAAATTTGTCCCATTCCTGTATTCTTCCCTGGAATTCAGTTCACCCATTCCTCAGGGAACCGCGGCCAGGCTGGTTAATGAACCTATTGCTTTACCCAAAAAGAGCGCGTCTTTTAATGTTCGCACCCCGGACGGCACTGTCACCACTCTGCCGGAGAAGGCGGAACGGTTCGAGCAAACGGACAAACCTGGAGTTTACCTCCTGCAGGATGGCTCTTCCGTCCAACAAGTTGCTGTCAATATCGATCCTTCAGAGAGTCGGACCGCACCTTTTCCTAAAGCCCAGCTGCAAGCGTTGGGAGTTCCTCTGGAATTGTCTCCTGACGCCGCCTCTCTATCGAAAGGGGGAATCCAGCGCCTTAGGCAACAACAGGCGGCAGAATTGGAATCGTCCCAAAAAATTTGGAAATGGGCTCTGTTGACGGTGTTAATCATCGTCTGTCTGGAATCCATTCTGCTATTGCCGCGGCGATCTGCACAAACCGCGTTGAGCAGTTAAAGTCAGCGATAACGCAGGTTGTCACCGCGCCAACGATCTCGTTCATTTAAGTGAAATGAATTGTCCGGATTTCTGATCAGGGCATTGCCCGAGCCGGATTTGTTTGACAATGATTATCGCTTCCTTCATCCAGAGGATAGAGATGAAAGCCGCCGCCCTGAAGATTTGCTGTGCCCTGCTGCTGGCCTCTGTTCCAGATGGTTATTCAGGCGCTTTTCGTCGAACGGACATCCCCAACCCATTAAAACAAACATTGGTTACCCAAAACCCCGGCTCACTTTCCCCAAGCCGTCGTTCCGGAAGGCGCTACTATCGACTGCCACCTTCCTCTCAAATAACGACCAATAAACAAAGCAGCACCGCCCCATCACCTGTTCCTGCAAGCACAGTTCAGCAAAAAGCACCCTATTCCCAACATGGTTCTCCATTCGTTCCGAGAAACCACATTCCTTCCCAGGAAAAGCGTGAGAAAGAAAAATCGCGATTAGCCCAGAACTCTCTGGAATGGCAAATAAAGAGAGCTGAGGAAGGGTCGAGCCGGGCGCAATATGCACTTGGGCTTCGTTACCTGACTGGCGACGGGGTTGAGAAGAATGAATTAACAGCTCGCTCTTACCTGAAGCAGGCGGCAGAAAATGGGGAAACTCTCGCCGTGAAAAAACTGGCCGAGCTTGACGGAACCAATCCGTAGCATGCGAGTCCTCATTATTGGGTGCGGGTATGTCGGGCTTGCCGTTGCCGAGCGTTTTCTTTCCCAGGGACACACAGTGATTGCCATGCGGCGAACGCGTCCTGAAAACCTTGACCCTGACATCCATCTGTTGCAGGGGGATATTACCCAGCCGGAATCATTGCAGACCATGACACCTGATTTTGACTGGGTCATCAACACCGTCTCGTCCTCAAGGGGAGGCTCCGAGGAGTATCGTGCCGTGTATCTGGAAGGGACTCGCAATATTATTAACTGGCTTCAGGACAGCCCGCTTCAAAAATTTGTTTATACCAGCAGCACAAGTGTTTATGGACAAGTAAACGGTGAGTACGTCACCGAAAACAGCCCCACTTCACCACAAACTCCCACCAGCCAAATCCTCGTTGAAACAGAACAATTGATCTTGGAGAAATCCAGCAGCGGTTTTCCGGGAGTTATTCTTCGTGTTTCCGGTATTTACGGTCCGGAGCGTGGGCATCTTTTTCACCAATACCTGGGCAGCGAAGCCAAAATCAGCGGTTCCGGTGACCGCCTGTTGAACATGATTCACCGCGATGATCTCGCTGGAATAATTGAGGCTGCCTTAACAAGGGGAATTCCCGGCAACATTTATAACGCCACTGATTCTTGTCCGGTGACTCAATTGGAATTTTTCCAATGGCTTTCCCAGGAATTGAAAAAGCCGCTTCCCCCGGTCGAAACGGAACCCCTCTCCTCCCGGAAACGCGCTACAACCAGCAAACGCGTCTCCAATCAACGTCTCGCTGAACTCGGGTATCTGCTGCGCTACCCCACCTTTCGCGAAGGCTACGCTGAAGAGATTCGCCGGGCGCTCCGGCGCAACCTCAACTGACAGCGATCAGCGAAACCCGCTCGTTTTTCTCGTTGCGAACGATTCCTTGTGCCCGCTGGTCGATTGTCGGGGTTCCATCAATCAGGAATAAATACTGGTGATGGCCATGCGAAAGCTGCGCTTGTAAATGCCAGCCGCCATCAGGCTGTCGTTTCATGACTTGCGGTTGCCATTGGTTAAAACTTCCCACCAAAAAAACTTCACGCGCTGCCGGAGCGAAACAGGTGAAGTTGATCGGCTTTCTCATGTTTTTGGCCGAATACCGCTTCCCACCACCCATCAAGGACGATTCAATTGATTCCATCTGACACCAACTACTCTCTATTCCCATTTGATTCTGTTCAATGGGCGGAGAAAGTAAGCAGAACCAATGCCGTTCCGCAAGGGGTGGCAACCATTTTTTAAGGCCCCACTTTTACTGAAAATTCTCCATGTTTGACAAAAGGTTCCCGGAAGTCCCCTCATGTGGCAGGTTACCCAATGGGAAAATTATTGAAATTATGGCTCTGCCTCGGGTGTGCCTGGGCCTGCCTTGCCGCTCAACCAAAAACAGTTGAAACGAATTCCTTGCAAAGCCGGGTTTACTTTCTGACCACTCAGCAATATTTCGCCTCTCCGCTCGGAAAGGAATCGATCCTTCCCGAGAAGATCAATTACCACCTGCTTGGTGCGGCAATTTTTCATGAAACCAACCGCCGTCGAATCGGGGAAAAACTTTCTCCTTTGCAGACGGACACCAAATCAATCATGGCCGCGGAAATGCACGCCATTTCAATGGCGCGCTTCAAATTCATTGATCATGTGAACAAGTTTGAAACCAACAAATCCACTTTGGAGAAACGAATGACGCTGGCTGGGATCACTCCTCGTTTTGGAGCGGAAAACCTCGCCATGACCTTTGCGCTTCAATATGAATCAGGGCGTCAGTTCCATTCACGGACCAACCAAGGAAAAAAGAATTTCAGTTATACTCCCAGGGGACCTGTCATCCCACCTCATACCTACCGCAGTTTTGCCCAGGCTCTTGTTGAGCAATGGCTCAAATCCCCTGGGCACCGTGAAAATCTTCTCGATACCCGGCCTCGTTATCTTGGTTGCGCTGCCCGTCTCAGCATGAGCGAAACGGGCATGCCTCTGCTCTACTCAGTGCAGGTATTCTATTCCCCACTCCAATGATTACTGTGCGGAAGCCTGCTTTGCCGTTTCGGTCCCGGTCGGCACTGCGGTCACCCGGAAAATGCTCGTTGGCTTATAATACTTTGCGAAGATCGCCTTGACCTCATCGCCGGTGAATTTCTGGTAATCCTCACGGATGTTCTTTTCCGAATCCACATCCCACTTTCGCAAGTGCGCTGTCCTGAGCACACCCCACCAGTAGCTCGGCTCCCTCAATCCCTGTTCAAGGCTGTTGTCCACTTGCTTCTTCGCGTTTGTCACTTCCTCCTCGGTTGGGCCATTCTTTGCGAAATCCTCAAAAATCTTATGAATTTCGTCGTTCACCTGGTTGACCTTGGCCGGGTCGCATGGAGCCCCGCTCAAAAACCGGCCCGCATCCAGGTAAATCTGTGAAGGTGAATTGTTCGCGCCGATGGAATAAACAATCGCCAGTTCTTCACGAATTTTTTTGATCAACCGGCTGCTCAGGATGTAGGACGCCAATTCCAGTCCGCGCGAATCCTTGATGTTTCTCGCCTCAGAACCCGCAAACCCTGCCAGGGCCATCGCCTGTGGGGTGACGGTCTCCACTTTCACATGCTTTTCCAGCGGCCCTTCAGGACGTGGTGATTTTCGCAATGCCTCGATTCGTTCCGAGCGTCGCTCCCGTTTCGAAAGCGATCCCACATACTGTTCAACCAACCCCTGCGCCTCTTCCCATTGGATATCTCCGACGACCGCCACTTCAATCGGTGCGGTGGTGCGGATCCGATCAAACCATTCCTGCGCCTTGGACAAGGTCAAAGCCTCCAGTTCCTTTTTGCCGTAGAAAACACGACGCGGATCGTTATTGCTCAATAACGATTCCATTGCTTCCTGCGCCTTGAAATTAGGCCGCTTCTCGCGATCCTCAAAACGTTGCAACGACATCAACCGCCAGTTGCGAAAGGCCGACTCCTCGATCTTCCCATCGGTAAGTAGAGCGTGGGCAAGTTGCAAGCCGCTATCCAGGTTCAATGGAGAGCCGGTCACCGTGATTAACAAGTGATCCCCTCCCGAACCGCCACTGACATTGATATTTCTGCCTGTCATCAAATCCCGCACATCCGCCGAAGTCAGCCGGGAAGTGGCCGGTTCATTCAGGACCAAACTGGCGGCGGCCGTAATCCCGGCATTCTCCCTGGTTTCTTCGATGTTCCCACCCGCGAGGGCAATCGAAACCAGCACGGAATCCTTCTTATAATCCATGAACCGATGATGCACCCGCACATTGTTTTCCAGCCACGCGCTGGTGATTCCCAAATCCTTGTCGAACGATTTATCGGTCACCTTGCCCGGTTTCGGCAGGGTTGCGAGCAGGTTCGTCGGCACCTGCCGCTCCTCCGGTTTTGAGACTTCCGCTGCCAGGGCCGCCTTTGCCCGCGCCAGCACCGCTTCGCTCGAAGGCACTTCGTTCCCCCCCTTGTCGGACATCGTCACCACATAGGCAAACGTATTGGCGCTGAAATGTTCCTTGAACGAACTGGTTACTTCTGCCGCCGAGATGCCCGGAAGCAATGTCTGATACAATTTGAACTGCTGCTCGGCTGAAAGGACCGGCTCACGTTCATTGACCGAATCAATGATTTGTCCAATCACCTCCTGCGCATTCCGGGTGCTTTCAGTGCGGATCGCCCGTTCCGCTTCAGCCAGGATTTCCTTTCGGGCCAGGTTGAGTTCACGATCCGAAAAACCATACTCGGTGGCTCGTTTGATCTCGGTCACCACTTCATCCAGCATCTTCCCCCAATCCTTTGCTTCGCCAATGCTGAATCCGACAGCCAGCATCGCATCATTGAAAAAATTTTGTGCGTAGGCCCCTGCATTCCGGTAACTGGCGGTCCCTTTCTTCACCAAATCGTCAAAACGGCGGCTGATGATCCAGCTGCCGATATACTCCACCAGCTCAGTCCGCGCTTCCTCCATGGTCACTGTCGGAGGTCGGCCCGGGCGGATATTCATCATCTGCACCTGGCAAAAGGCCATTTCAGGGTCGGTCACCACATAAGCCCGTTTTTCAGTAAATGGCTGGAACTCCGGCGTAAACTGTTTCGCCGCCTCCCCTTCAGCCGTAGCTTTCCCAAACCACTTTTCGATCAGCGGCAGAATCTCCTTCGATGGAGCATCCCCCACCAATACCACGGTCACATTTTCAGGCCGGTACCATTTTTTGTAATAATTCTCGAATTGCTCTTTTTTGGCGGAAGCAAGGATCGCCTCTTCGCCGATCGGCAGCCGTTTGGCAAAGCGTGTTCCCTTGAACAGTTCAGGCCATAACTTGTCCCGAATCCGTTGCTGGGCATTTTTTCCGGTGCGGGATTCTTCCAGGACAATACCCCGTTCCTTCTCGATCTCCTCCGGCAGCAGCGAAATCCGAAATGCGTAATCACTTAGCACCATCAAAGCCTTGTCAATCTGCGCCAGGTCCACATTTGGTGTGAAAAGCATGTAGGAAGTCTGGTCAAAGCTGGTGTAGGCGTTCAGGTGCGCGCCAAATTCCATCCCGATGCTCTCGAAATAAGGAATCAGTTTGCCCGGCGGGAAATTCTCAGTCCCGTTGAACGCCATATGTTCGAGGAAATGAGCCAGACCCCGCTGTTCCTCGGTTTCATTCAACGATCCGGTGCGCACATGGATTTGCAGCGCCATTCGTCCGGGGGGATTGTTATGCTGGCGATAAAGCCAGGTCACCCCGTTGGCAAGTTTTCCCTGTTCGATTCGCGGGTCCGCAGGCAGTTGCGCTGCGGGAAGGGAAAAAGTGATCAGGAACGAAAGAACCAGCCAGAGATGGATTTTCATTCCGCCCAACTTAAACCAGCCACTGCGTTCGGCAACTGGAATCCATGCGGCCTCTCAGGTAACAAACAGATCGATAATGTGGGCCCTTGCCCGTTTTGACGCTCCCACCACCGGTGCTTTTGAAATATCCCGGACTCAACCCATAAAAATTCTCCCCTCTGTTTGAAGAAGTTGCCAATCTACTTCGTCTAATAACCCCGAACAGTGTATCAATGCGCGTTATGACAAAAAACTGGCATCTGCCTCGCAGGACGTTTTTGAAAGGATTGGGAACCGCAATGGCATTGCCATTGTTGGAAGCGATGACTCCCGCAGTGCAGGCTGCTGCCAAATCCGCCAATGGCTCCGCAGCTCCGCTTCGCATGGCTTTTGTCTATGTTCCCAACGGCGCAAACATGGAGGATTGGACCCCAAAAAATCTTGGTGCCGGTTACGATCTGCCTCCCATTCTTCAGCCGCTCCAGCCGGTTCAGGAATATGTCAACGTCATCTCCGGTCTGACCCATAATAATGGTCGCGCTGGCGCTGATGGGGCAGGGGACCATGCCCGCGCTTCCGCCACCTTCCTCACTGGCGCTCGCCCGCGCAAAACCGATGGCGCGGATATCAAGGCTGGCGTTTCCGTCGATCAACTCGCCGCTCAAAAGATTGGTCACCTCACCCGCCTTTCCTCCCTGGAAATCGGCTGCGATCGTGGACAGCAGGCGGGCAACTGTGATTCCGGTTACAGCTGCGCTTATTCCTACAATATTTCCTGGAAAACAGAATCCACTCCCCTCCCTCCGGAAGTGGACCCCCGGCTCGTCTTTGAACGCCTGTTTGCCACCAATCGTCCTGCCGAATCAGCAGAGGCAGCCGCTCGCCGCGATAAATTTCAAAAAAGCGTCCTCGACTTCGCCATGGATGATGCCAAACGCTTGAAATCCAATCTGGGCCGGACAGACCAGCGCAAGCTCGATGAATATCTCACAGCCGTTCGTGAACTCGAGCAACGCATCGAGCGTGCCCAAAAATTCGCTTCCCAACAACCTGATTTCCAAAAACCCAGCGGCATCCCCGAAGATTATGAGCAGCATATCCGGTTGATGTACGACCTCATGCTTCTCGCCTTCCAGACTGACACCACCCGGATCAGCACGTTCGTTGTCGCCCACGACGGCAGCAACCGCCCTTATCCATTCATCGGCGTTTCGGACGGCCATCACGATCTCTCCCATCACGGCGGAAATCAGGAGAAAAAATCGAAAATCGCCAAAATCAACACCTTCCACTCACGCCAGTTCGCCTATTTCCTCGAACGCATGAAATCCGTGAAGGAAGGCAGCGGCTCGCTCCTTGATAATTGCATGATCGTCTATGGAAGCGGCCTTGCGGACGGCAATCGCCATGAGCATGAAAACCTCCCGGTCCTCCTCGCCGGAAAGGCTGGCGGCACCGTCACACCCGGTCGCCATATCAAGTATGCTTCGGAAACCCCAATGGCCAACCTGTTCCTTTCCATGCTGGACCGCGCCGGGGTTTCTGTTCCTCGCATCGGCGATTCCTCAGGGAAGCTGGACCAGCTCGCCACTTAAGCGAACCGTTGACTTTATTCCGCCTCCACCCTGATGGTGTGGGTCACCGGCCTGAACTGTGCCTGGATCGCCTTCACCAGCGGAGCACGGGCTTTTTCCGTTAAGGTGGCCGTCAAATCCTTGTCCGCCCGCCCCTCTTCTCCATGAAACAACATCTTGATCTGGCGCGTTTCATACGCCTGTTTCGCCCCCACTGCTTCATCCACTTTTGCGAATGCTTCTGAAAATGGGTTTTGCGGGAATTCCGCAGCCAGGTTGATTCCTTCCTTCAGCACAGCCGCATCAAAGCTCTTTGAACTTTCTCCCCACGTCACCTTGTAACGCGCCGCTTCCGGGTTCCTGATTCGCAACATGAATCGGTTCAACTCCCGGTTGAACGGCACCAGCGTCATTCCTGAAAGGATGCTGTCATCGTTCCGCGGGTCTCCTTTCGGCGCGCAAAATGGATAACGGGAACTTTCGACTTCAAAGATTCCGGCCCGCGATGAAAGCACGCGATGTCCCTCACTTGGCTTCACCTGGTTGCTTGCCAGGTCCAGTGTGAACGAACCCAACTCACCATCCAATCCAAGCGCCTTGAGGAACGAATACGCCATGATAAAACTCCCGGCCCATCCCGGATGGACCCCATCCTTGCCCGCCACGGCATAATCCTCTCCATACTGTTTTCGCGCCAGATGCTCCGACACAAACATCGGCCAGAACACATCCGCAAAACCGACCTTCTCCTCATTCGCCAGTTCCACACCAATATTTCTCAGGTTTAATAAGTTCAGGTTCAGTTGTTCCTTGCTGTAAGAGTCAGATTTCGTCCAGTGCGGCACCTTTCCCACCGGGCCGGGTGACCCATGAACCACGCGGACTCCATGATACTTGAATGCCCGAATGATCGCGCGCGAAGCATCACGATATTGGTTCCCGATCCGCTCTTCATAATCGCGATACTCATGGTCGTTCATCCCGTAACAGGTCGTGGCGATTGTCGGCTTGAACCGCAGCACGTCATTGGTCATCCGTCGTAAAAACCCCGGCGCTTTTTCACCGCCCCATCCATACTGGCGCACACTCACCTCCAGCTCCGGCACGCAAACTGTCAGGTAGGTTTCCATCACCCTGGAATACATTTTTTGCTCCGTGATCGAATCACCGCAAATTGCCAGCCGGTCCCCTTTTTCCAACAACAGGCGTTCCGGTTTCGGCGCGGGAGTGGGGAGATATTTATCGAAGTATGGATCAGCAGGTTTTTCCTGCGCCACCAGGACGGTAACAAATAAAAACAGGGAAAAAATGCTCGCGTTCATGCAACGAGCATAGCGAACCGCCGAAATTGATCCAACCCCCTATTTCAGGCCGTCACGCTGCCTCCAGTAACCCGGAGTGCCTGCACCGAGTGTTGCTGGACCTGTTCCATCCCGCATTGCTCCGCTGCCTTGTCCGGTCGCCATCGCACCAGTTTGGTCCCATGCCGAAATCGCCCGCCTGTGAAATGATCGTAAGCCACCTCAACCACCAACTGCGGCTTCAACGGATTCCATTCTGTCGAACGTTCGCTGCTCCAACGACTCGGCCCGCCCGGCGCGCGCCCGGTAAATCCAGGCGGTTCGATCAGCTTTTCCAGTTTCCCGGTCAACGCCGCCTTGTCTGTGGTTTTGATTCCCGAACAAAAACCAACATGATGCAGCAACCCATTTTCATACAACCCCAGCAGCAGCGACCCCACTAATTTGCTTTTACTTCCGTAGCGAAATCCACCCACCACACAATCCGCTGTCCGGATTTTTTTGATCTTCTGCATCGTACTCCGTTCCCCGCTGGCGTATGGCAGGTCAATTCGTTTGGCAATGATCCCATCCAGATTTTCGTTCGTTCGGTCCAGCCAGTTTCTCGCCAGGTCCTGGTCCATCGTCTTTGGTGAAAGACGCACCTGCTCTCCTTTGAAATAACGTTGCGCAAACGCCTCCAGCACCGTTCGCCGGGTTTGCAGAGGCTGTTCAAACAAATCCTCCGTGCTGCCATCATCCAGAATATCAAACACAATCAACAGCGCCGGATGCTCCGCTGCAAGTTTCCTGATCCGGCTCGCCGCCGGGTGAATTCGCATCAGCAATTCATCGAACGAAATCCCTGTGCCCACTGGAATCACGATCTCTCCATCAATCACGAAACGTTTCGGTTTTAGTGCCTGGATCGCGGCAACCAATTCCGGGAAATATCGCCCCAGCGGCTGCCCTGATTTCGATTGCAACTGCACCTCATCGCCCTCGCGAAACACAAGGCACCGAAATCCATCCCATTTCGGTTCATACTGCCATTGCGGCCCTTCTGGAATTTCATCCACCAGCAACGCTTCCATTGGGAGAAATGGTGGTTTCACCTGCGAGTTCATAAAAGCGTTTCCAGCTCGAACCGCCCCCGCTCCTGCACAATCGGCTTCCAAAGATCCCCTTCTTTTGTCAGCCGTTCCCGCACATTGCTCAAGGTAAAATCCTCGATCTCGATTCCATCTCGGACCTCTTCCCAGGTCACCGGTGTTGAAACCGGCGCATTCGGTTTTGGCCGGACAGAATAAACGGACGAAAGTGTTCGCCCCCAGGCATTCTGGTTGTAATCCACCAGCACATGTCCCTTGGGCCGTTTTGCAATTCGATACTCCGCCGTGACAAGGTCCGGATACATTCGCTCCATGCTTTGCGCGAACGTTTTCGCAAAGGTCCAAACCTGCTTCTGCAAAGGCCCGCGCTTGATTGGCACATAAATGTGGATTCCACGCGATCCGGTGGTTTTCACAAAATTTGGCGCTTTCAATCCTTCCAATGCCTCATGCACCAGCAACGCTGTTTCCCGCACCTTCGAAAAATCCGCCCCCTCCACTGGATCAAGGTCAAAATGCAGGTAATCCGGCCGATCCACATCATCACAACGCCCATACCATTGGTTCAGGTCAATGCAACCGAGGTTCACCACCCAAAGGAGTGAGGCCAGGTCCCGCACCACAGGAAACGCAATGACATTTCCCGAAGAGTGTTCGATCTCACAAATATCAATCCATTCAGGACGTGGTTCCGGGGCCCGTTTTTGAAAAAAGAATTCTCCTTCAGCCCCGTTGGGATAACGCTTCATCACCATCGCCCGGTCCTGCAAATGCGGCAGCAACAGCGTGGAAACATCCGCATAATACTGAATCAGGTCCCCTTTGGTGATCAGCGGAATGTTCCAGAAAGGTTTGTGCAGGTTGGTCAACTTCACCGTCCGCCGGCCAACCTTCAGTTCCACATCCTTTTCATCGGAAGGAATTTTGATCGATTCCAGCGTCTGCCCGGTTCGATTTCGTTCCCCCTTCCGCATCCCCCCGCCGCCCTCTATCAACACCTCCTGTTTCATGCATGTTCCCATCATAAAATACTTCCCGGCAGCAAAATGTATAGGGTACCGCAAAAGGGTTCTTTCAGAAGCGTCTCCTTTCAGTAAAATAAACAGATGAATCGAAATCCGATCTGCGCACGCGCTCCTTCGACCTAACGCAATGTCACGAGATTACATCCTTCAACCCTTCCAAACGGATGTTCGCCTGCAAATCGATTACGCCGCAGAGCTTAATCCGCAACAGTACGAGGCTGTCACCGCTCTGCCTGCTCCCTCCCTCGTCATTGCCGGTGCCGGTTCCGGCAAAACGCGCACCCTGACCTATCGCGTGGCCTACCTTCTCGAGCAGGGAATTCCTCCCGAACGCATTTTACTCCTGACCTTCACCAACAAAGCCGCGCGTGAAATGATGCGGCGCGTCGCCGACGTGCTCGGTCACGATATTTCCTCCCTCTGGGGAGGCACCTTCCATTCCATCGGCAACCGTATCCTTCGGAAACATGCCGCACTTCTCGGCTACAAACCGGATTTCACCATTCTCGACCGGGAAGATGCAAAAGACCTCCTCAAAGCCGCGGTCGATGACGCCAAAATCGACGTCACCGAATCCCGTTTTCCCAAGGCGGATGTCATTGCCGATATTTTTTCCATGGTTGTGAACACGGAAAAAAGCATTCCTCAAATCCTTGAGGAGGATTATCCCCACTTTCAACAAGGGGCTTCCGTTTTGGGACAAATCCAGGTCCAGTTTTCCGTCCGAAAAAAATCCAGCAACGTCATGGATTTCGATGATCTTCTGGTCCTTTGGTACCGCCTTCTCAAGGAACACCCTTCGGTCTGCGAATTTTACCAAAAACGGTTCCAGTTTCTTCTCGTCGATGAATACCAGGACACCAACAAGCTTCAAAGCGACCTGATCGACCTGCTCGCCGCCCGTCATCACAATGTCACCGTGGTGGGGGACGATTCACAAAGCATCTACTCCTGGCGCGGGGCCAACTTCCTCAACATTCTCGAGTTTCCCAAACGCTATCCCGGCGCAAAGGTTTACAAAATCGAAACCAATTATCGCAGCACTCCCGAGATTCTCTCGCTCGCCAACGCCGCGATTGCCGCCAATACCCGGCAATACTCCAAACAGCTGGTTTCAAACAAAAAATCCGGTTCCAAACCTGTCCTCGTTCCCTGTGGGGATGCCGCCGTCCAGGCCGCATTTATTGCGCAACGAGTCCTCGAACTGCGCGAGGAAGGAACGAACCTTAATGAAATCGCCGTTCTTTACCGCTCCCACTTTCACGCTCTCGAATTGCAACTCGAACTGACCCGCCGGAACATTCCCTTCAGCATTACCAGCGGCATCCGCTTTTTTGAGCAGGCACATATCAAGGATGTCGCTGCCTATCTCAAATTCGTGGCGAACCCCTCCGATGAAATCGCTTTCAAGCGAATCGTTCGCCTGATGCCCGGCGTTGGGGGCAAGGCCGCCGAAAAACTCTGGGACACATTCCAGGCGGAACTCGCAAACGTCGTAGCCAGCGCCAAATCCCCAATCGCCACCGCGTTGCAGCGCAGTGCCGCAAAGGCGCCCAAAAAAACTGAGGTCGCGTGGGCCCAGTTCACCGCCACCATCTCACAACTCGAACATCCCCCGATTTCCTCAAGACCGGCTGAAATGATCCGCCTGATCATGGAAGCAGGTTACATCGACTACTTGAAAGAGGCTTTTTCCAATTACCTCAACCGCAAGGAGGAAATCGAACAACTCGCCAATTTTGCCGCCCAGTTCAAATCCACTGAGGAATTCCTCAGCCAGCTCGCCCTCCTCACCAACATCGAATCGGAAGAGGACCGCCCCGGTAATGACGATGAACTACTCCGCCTCTCGACGATTCATCAGGCCAAGGGCCTTGAATATCAGGTCGTCTTCATTTTGATGCTGTGCGAAGGACTCTTTCCCAGCATCAGGTCGCTCGACCGCCCCGAAGTCCTCGAAGAGGAGCGGCGGTTGTTTTACGTCGCCATCACTCGCGCCAAACAGGAACTTTATCTCTCTTACCCGCTGATCCGCTTCACCCGTGGTGAAGGGGCATCCATGCAACAACCCTCTCAATTCCTCTCTGAACTTCCCAAACAGTTGTTTGAGGAATGGAATCTCGTCACCACCAATCCATGGGGATGATCATTCGTCCGTTTCATCCGGCAATCCCGCTTCCCGCCTGGCTTTTTCCAGCGCTTCCTTGACCAGTTTGTCTTTTTCATCCCGCGTCCGGCTCCGGATGATAAACAGGTCCAGGGCTGCCACCAAAAGCGCCATCAACGTAAAACTCATGCATCCAAGCCAGTAAACCACATACAAAACAGGGCTGCTTTGCAGCCACGATTTCAGGAGAGTTTGTCCCCAGATCAACAATCCAAAAGCCAGCAACAGGAACAATGTTCCAAACCACCTTCTTCTCGCGTCTGATCGGGTCAGCATGAAATCTCTGTCACCAAATTCTTATTCTGATGCGGAACTGCTCTGCCCATTCATCAAATCCTTCACCCAGGCGCTCACCTCTTCCGCCCCAAACGCCTGGCTCCATTTAAACCGGTTTCCCAAAAAACGCTCCGTCATCGGCAATGGGCGCTCATCTCTCACCAGCAATTTCCCCGCCCCAACGGCCAGCATCCCATCCACATCCCCATATTTTCCTCCCCCCGGCAATAACTCCGGTGAATAAATATCCATCACATCCGTGAACCGAAACCCGTCCAGTTCCAGCGCTGCGCCACTCATCAAGTCGCCTCCCAACGCCCATGCCGCTGCCGCCAACGACGCTGTATTTCCATGCGCAATCACAATGACCTGCTTCGATTGCTGTTCATGATTTTTAATGAACGACAGCAGGCTCAGCAGATCGTGCGCACGTTTGGCGCTCAGCGAATAATTGTAACCGTAGGTATAAGCCACTGCCTCCCTCGGGTTGGCTACTTTTGGAGCGCGAACAAGCTCCTCCCCATTCACGAACTCTCCCTGATACAACAGGTCAATCCCCACCACCGTGGCTCCCGCGCTCAGGAACTCCGCTGCCAGCGGGTGAAGCCCGTTGCCTGCCCCCGAACTTTCTTTTCCTTTCGGATGCAACCACACAATCGTGCTGCCGTTCCACTCTTTCGGATGCAAAAACAACGTCGGTAACGCTTCGCAATGCGTTTCGTTCACCAGCATCCCTCCAATCTCCCAATGCTTCCCTTCATCCATCTTGTTCCGAACGTCGAACGTCACTTTTTCCACCTGCTCAGGCGTCCTTCCCACCACCACCTTCAATGCCGGGCCCACCAATGCCGAGAATGCCTTCAGTTCCTTGACTCGCGAAAGTTGCTCCTCCGCATCCTTCACAAACCATTGCAATAATCCCCGCTCAAACTCCGCTCCTCCTGATGGTTGCGGATGCTCCCCATTCCACACCGTTAATTCCTCCCGTGAGAGCCGTTGAAAATCCCGCTCCTCGATCGGCTCCCGCTGTTTCAGGCCGAGATGCGTGTTGAACCAGTGATACATCGCCTTCCGGCCAATCTGGTTGAAATTATGTCCAAATTGCAGCGCACCTTTGAGCATCACATTTTCCGGCGCTTTCAACACCCTGTAAAGTTCCTGCAACTCCGGAAATCCCTTTCGCTCCATCTCCCGCGTCCAATCATCCGCTGCGGTCATTCCCAACGGTTTCGGTGCAAAAAGCCCCGCAATTTCCACATTCCCTGTTCCCACTCGCAACCCGCTCGCATTTTCGCACGTGCAACCTCCCTGCATCGCCGTCGAAACCATCACCGCCGGAAAAATCGCGCTCACCCGTTCATCCAATGCCCCCAGCAAAAACGTCTGTGTTCCTCCTCCGCTCGCTCCAGTCACCCCGATCCGTTTCATATCCACATCCGGCAACGTCTCCAGGAAATCCAGCGCCCGGATTGAGTTCCAGGTCTGCAACCCTGCCACACTCTGGAAATGCGATTCAGCCTGCGGACTGAACAACCCCCAGGCTGCCCTCCCGTTCATTTCAGCACGCTGCTTCGCGAACTGATGCGCGACAGCCATCGAAATCTGCCTGCTGTCTGCATAACCCAGCATGTCATAATGAAACACCACGCACCCCATCCGTGCCAGTTGCACACAACGCGCCTGCAACGGACTTCGTCCGCCCGCCTCAAACGTTTCCGCTCCCTGCGCAATCTCCCTCGCCGCGCCTTCCACCCCCGCATCAAGAAATCTTCCCCCTTCCCAATGCCCATGCGGCGAAAGCACCGCTGCATGTTTCCCTCCCGTTTTCGGACGATACAAATTTCCAGTGACAAAAAATCCGGGAACGCTCTCGAAATAAACTTTCTCCACCACGTAATCACCCCGGTCAATTCTCCCATGAATCACCGCGTTCAACGGGGTGCGTGTGGGAAGTGGATACAACCCAAGCGTTACCTGGAGCTGGTTTTTAAGTTCCTTCCGTCGCGCCTCCCATTCAGTGCGGCTTCCGGGAGGCTTAAACCGGAAATAACCATCCAGGTCTTTCAATGGCTTCAGCCGCGCATCTCCGTTCATCTCCCCGCTTCTCAGAACTCGAAACTCCCCCGCAATCGTTCCCCCGAGCATCATGGAAAAAAGCAGGAACAACAAAGGCGAGCGCATAAGTTTCTCCAGTTAACCTCCCCCCTTTGACCGTGACAAGCCCGACAAATGAATTGCCTTGCAGCCCCCGGCATGTTTCGTTGATCGGAGCAATGCCCGAGACCAATCCATTTCTGCTTACCACCAAAAACCTCGTCAAACAGTACAAAGGTCGCCGCGTCGTCAACGGCGTTTCCATCTCCGTCAGGGCAGGGGAGATCGTTGGCCTGCTCGGGCCCAATGGCGCTGGTAAAACCACCACCTTCAATATGGTCGTCGGCGTGGTCTCCCCGGATCAGGGTGAGGTCCGCTTTGAGGATAAAGTCGTCACCCCTTTGCCCATGCACCAGCGCGCCCGGCTTGGCATGGGTTACCTCACCCAGGAACCCTCCGTTTTTCGCAAGCTCACCGTCGAGCAGAATGTCCTCGCCATTCTTGAAACCTGTAACATCTCCCGCGAGGAACGTAAGATTCGCCTCAATTACCTCCTGGATGAACTGGACATGTCCCGCCTCGCCCGCAGCAAGGCCTACACTCTGAGCGGTGGGGAAAAGCGCCGCCTCGAAATCACCCGCGCTCTCGTCACCACTCCCAGGCTCCTCCTCCTCGATGAACCGTTCAGCGGGATCGATCCCATTACAGTTTACGAAGTCCAGAAAATCACCCGTCGCCTCCGGGATCGCGGCCTGGGCATCCTCATCACGGATCATAACGTTCGCGAGACTTTGAAGCTCGTGGACCGCGCCTATATTATCAAGGATGGTCAGGTCCTCATCGAAGGCACCTCTGATTTCATCGTCAATGACCCCAAAGCCCGTGAAATTTACCTCGGCCCCGAATTTAACATGTGAACGCTTTTGGCTTCTCCCTCTCCCGTTCCCCTGTATCCTGAATTTCAGACATGTTGCGTGACCTTGTAACGGTGGAACGTTTTTATACCGAGCACGCCGGCTCGCTCGAGCTCAAGCTGGTCGCCGGTGCCAACGGCCTCAAGCGACTCATCCGCGAGCCCACCGTCAACCGCCCCGGCCTCGCCCTCGCCGGGTTTACCAAATACTTTGCCGGGAAACGTGTTCAGGTCATGGGCAATGCCGAATGCCATTTCCTCAAATCCCTTCCCAGGGAGGAACGTCTCAAGCGATACCACGACCTCTTCAGCCATAAAATCCCCTGCGTTGTCTTTTGTCGCGGATTCATGCCTGACCGTTCCTTCCTTAAATTTGCCGAAGAGAAAAACATCCCCCTTTTCTCCACCCCGCAGATTACCATGAAATTCATCAACATCGCCACCCTCGCCCTGGAAATGATGTTTGCACCCCACGGCAGCGAAATGGGCAGCATGGTCGATATCCTCGGCGTCGGCGTGATCATTCGCGGCGAAAGCGGCATTGGCAAAAGCGAGAGCGTGCTCGCGCTGATCGAGCGCGGTTACAGTCTCGTTTCCGATGATGTCACCAAAGTCACCCTCGTCGATGGCCGCGAAGTCATCGGCACCAGCGCCGAAATCACCCGCAACCACATGGAAGTGCGCGGCATCGGCATCGTCAATGTCGCCGCCATGTTCGGCGTCAAAAGCATTCGGCGTGAAAAAAAGGTCGACCTCATCGTCAACCTTAAAAACTGGAATGATGTCCCCGATGTCGATCGCCTTGGCATGGAGGAGCAGTACATCCGCATCCTTGGCGTTGATATTCCCGAAATCACCATCCCCGTTCGTCCCGGTCGTGACCTCGCCCGCCTCATCGAAGTCGCCGCTTTCCAGACCAAACTCAAATCCTCCGGCTACAACCCTGCCCGCGAGTTAAATGAACGCCTGATTGCGCAGATGACCAAAAGTGGGCACATTTGAACCAACACCACGTATTATTAGATTGGCAAAAACAATCGCTTGCTCTTGAGTAATGCATCATAATGAGTTCTGCTCGCAAAGCGCCGGAATCCGGTAAGGGAATGACCAAAGAACTGGTTGTGCAAAACAAACTGGGCGTGCACGCTCGCCCCGCCGCTCTCTTCGTCAAGATCGCCAATCGCTTTCAAAGTGATATCTTCGTTGAAAAGGATGGGGAAAAGGTCAATGGCAAAAGCATCATGGGTCTTATGATGCTCGCCGCAGGTCCCGGCAGCCGTCTCCATGTGCATGCCATCGGGCAGGACGCCGCCGCCGCCCTCGCAGAAATTGAAGCGTTGCTCAAACGTAAATTTGACGAGGAGTGATGCCCTTCGGGTGCTTCGCTCTGATTGACCCATGAAAACTCAGACTCTCATCTCACTCGCAATTTCCGGTTTCCTTTCCCTTTCCCATGCCGCGGAGGAACCCGCCTTCACCCCGTTGTTTGACGGCTCCACTCTCAAGGGATGGCATGTCAGCGCCAAAACCGGCCACAGCCGCGCCAGCAAAAATCAATCTGGTGGCAAATGGATTGTCCAACAGGGCGCAATCGTCGGTTCCCAGGACATCCCCGGCAACGGCGGCATCATCATCACTGACGAACTCTTTGGTGATTTTGAAGTCTCCCTCGAGATGAACAATGATTTCGGCCCCGATAGCGGCCTCTTCCTCCGTTCAAACGAGGAGGGCACCGCCTTCCAGGCCATGATCGATTATCACGAAGGCGGTAATCTCATGGGCCTTTACGGCGAAGGGGCCCTTGGCGCAAAACCCTCCGTCCGCAACTTCAGCTTCAACAAGGAAGTCACCGACATTCGCGCCCTCACCAATTCTTTGGTCCCTTTCCCCATTCTCCCGGAATCCTGGAAATTCTTCTGGCGCCACGGCCAGTGGAACGAACTCCGCGCCCGCATCGTCGGGAACCCGCCCCTGATCACCACCTGGATCAACGGCGTTAAAATCATGGAATGGCAGGAAAAGGAGGTCCGTCATCCCGCCACAGGAGGAATCGCCCTTCAGGTGCATGGAGGCGGCGACCACACCTCTGAATTTGTCCGATACCGCAACATTCGCGTGAAGCGGCTCGACTCCTCAAAATAATTTTCTCTTCATGAGCCAGACCCATCCTCTAACCACCACCACCTTCGAAATCCCCGGTTACAGGATCGTCCGCTCTCTTGGCGTTGTCCGTGGGCTTGTCGTCCGCTCCCGCTCCATCGTCGGCAACTTCGGCGCCAGCATCCAAAGCTTTTTCGGCGGCAACATCTCCCTTTACGCTTCCCTTTGCGAACGCGCCCGGGATGATGCCTTTCAACAAATGCTCGCCCACGCCGGGCAAATGGGCGGCAACGCGGTTATCGGCGTGCGCTACGACGCCACCGAACTCGCTCCCGGCATCACCGAAGTCCTCTGTTACGGCACCGCTGTTCATCTCGAGGTTGCTCCCAATCCTGCTCTTCCTTAATCTCCACCTTGCATGAAATCGGAGATTTCATTTCACTTCCTGCTTCCCCGTTGCTGACCCATGGGAACGGTCCGCGAATCCTGGCCTGTCCGCATCCTGAAACGGTTGGCTTTTCTCATCTACCATTACCCACGGCTCCTTTTTTATCCGCAGGTCCTGCTCCTTGTCCTCTCTGTTTACTACACCGTCGCCCATCTCCAATTCAGCGCGGACCGCAACGCTCTCGTCGGCGCTGATAAAAAATATCACCACAACTTCCTCGAATTCAAAAAGGAGTTCCCCGGCCAGGATGATATCGTGGCCGTCGTTGAAAGCGAGGACCGGGAAAAAAATCGTCAATTTGTCGAACGCCTCGGTGCAAAACTGGAAGCCGAGCCAAAACTCTTCGCCGAGGTTTTCTACAAGGGCGACCTCAAGATGCTCGGCCCCAAAGCGCTTCTGTTTCTTGATGAACCCACGCTGCTCGATCTCCAAAAAACCCTCCGCGAATACAAACCGTTCATTGCCCAGTTTGCCGCTGCCACCAACCTGAATTCTCTTTTCACCCTCGTGAATCACCAGTTTCGCACTGCCAGCCGCCAGCAAAACAGCGAGAACGAATCACTCGTCAAGGCGCTGCCGGCTCTTCGCCGCATCATCGAGCAGGGGACCGGCGCCATGCTTCGCCCGGGAATTTCTCCCTCCCCCGGCATCACTGCTTTGTTCGATGCCGGTCCGGAAGCCGAAGCCCAGCAGTACATCACCTTTGCCGAGGGGCGCATCTACATCGTCAATACCCGCACCGGTAAATCGGAACTCAATGGCCGTGCCGTCGAACGTCTTCGTCAACTGGTCGCTGAAACCCAGGCCGAAGTCCCCGGTGTCAATGTCGGCGTTACAGGGGAGCCGGTCCTCGAGAAGGATGAAATGGAGCAATCCCAAAAAGATTCCACCGTTGCCAGCATCGTTTCACTCCTCCTGTGCGCTTTCATCTTCATTTTTGGCTACAACCAGACCGGCCGCCCTCTCAAAGCCACCGTCTCCCTCCTCGTTGGCCTCGGATATACGATGGGCTACACCACTCTCGTGGTCGGCCACCTTAACATTCTCACCGTCACCTTTTTCCCGATCCTCATTGGCCTCGCCATTGACTTCGGCGTTCATCTCATCTCTCGTTTCGAGGAGGAGCTTAAGCAGGGACAAACAGAATTTCAGGCAATTGAAAAAGCCATCGTCAACACCGGCGTCGGCATTTTCACCGGCTGCTTCACCACCGCAGGCGCCTTCTTTGCCATGGGCCTCACCGATTTCAAAGGCATTCAGGAAATGGGCATCATCACCGGTGGCGGCATGTTGATCTGCCTCATTCCCATGATGACCATGCTTCCCGTTCTTCTCCTCCGCGGCAGGCAAAACAAGATCGATCACGCGGCATCCTTCCGTGAAGACAAACGTGCCCGGATCGAACGTTACTGGCTTGACCGCCCCGGTCTCGTGATCGGGATTACTCTTGCCATTTCCATCGCCTGCCTCACCCAACTGCGAAAGGTGCGGTTCGACTACAACCTGCTCAACATGCAATCCCACGGCCTCCCAGCCGTCGAATTCGAGCACAAACTCATCGCTTCCGCTTCCAAATCCGTCCTCTTTGCCGCTGTCGTTGCCACAAATTCCCTTCACGCCCTCGAACTGGAAAAGCGCCTCACCAATCTTCCCACCGTTGCCAGCGTCGATTCCATGAGTCAGTTCCTTGTCGGCAACCAAACCAGAAAGCTCGAAATCATCCGCCAGATCAAACAGGACCTTGCCAGCATCCGCTTTCCTCCTGTGGATATGGAACGGCCCGTCATCGCTGAGTTAAGCCGCACCCTCTGGTCCCTTCACGGGTATCTCGGCCTCGCACTCTCCACCCTCGAGGAGATGCAGGACTCCGCCGACCTCGCGGCCGAACTGGGACGCATGCGCAAAGCCATCGAATCCTTTCGCCAGACTCTCCTCAACGGCGACCCTGTCACCGTTGCCACCCGTCTGGCCAATTATCAACAGGCCCTTTTCAACGATCTCCGCGAAACCTTCAGGGCCATTCGCACCCAGGATGATTCCGCCCCTTTAAGTATCCAGGACCTCCCACCCGCGTTGCGAAACCGGTTCATTGGCCGCAGCGGCCTGCATCTCATCCAGGTATATCCAAAGGGAAATATCTGGGAACGCCAGCCCCAGCAGGAATTTGTTCGCGACCTCCGCACCGTCGATCCCAATGTGACCGGCACCCCCGTGCAACTCTTCGAATACACCACCCTTCTCAAGGACAGTTATGTCGAAGCCGCCTGGTACGCTCTCGGCGCCATTGCCCTTTTGGTCCTCTTTCATTTTCGCCGCCTTGCCTGGGTCATCCTCGCACTGCTACCCGTATTCATTGGGACTCTCTGGATGGTTGGAGTCATGGGAGCCACAGGCATTATGTTCAACCCCGCCAACATCATGACACTGCCCCTGGTCATCGGCATCGGCGTCACCAACGGTATCCATATCCTCAACCGCTTCTCCGAGGAACAAAACCCCGGCATCCTGGCAAAAAGCACCGGCAAAGCGGTCATCATTTCCGCACTGACCACCATCGCGGGATTTGGCAGTCTCATTCCCGCTCAACACCAGGGAATTGCCAGCCTCGGAATCGTCATGTCCGTCGGCGTCGGCACCTGTATGCTCGCCGCCTTGACCTTTCTTCCCGCTGTGTTGACTCTCTTGATCCAGTACGGCTGGAAAATGAAGAAACCCAGTGGCAACAATGCACTGTCGTCACTGGGTCGGGAGGAACCGAGGTAAAAACCTCAATTGCCAGACAAGGTATAAGTTGGAATACGAAAGTCAAACAAAACTTGCTGAAAAGATGCCAAATACGCTTCTTTTAGCTGATTTAAGCCATTACGATAACGTTATCGTAAAATGCTTTAAATCTTTTCTCCTCTCCTCCTTCACTCTTTTTTCTCTCCTTTTCCTCCCTTCCAGCGCAGCTGCTGATCTCGATGCAGGATTCTTTCAGGACCGCTTCTCATTGACCCTTCGCCCCGGTGAACGCTCCGAATGGCTTGGTCCGCTCCTCAGTTTTGAAACCAACGACCTGCAACAAGGTTTCACTCTCACCCCTCTGTTCTCCTGGCGTTCCGGCACCTCCACGGAAACCGCTGAATTTGACCTCGCTTACCCCATTTTGACCTACGATGCCTCCGGTCCTGAATATCGTTTTCAATTTTTCCAACTCTTTGCCATCGCCGGAGGCAAAAACCAGCAGGACGATGAAAAGTCCCGCTTCACTCTTTTTCCCTTCTTTTTCTGGCAACGCTCCGAAAATCCAGCGGAAAATTACACCGCCCTCTTCCCCTTTTACGGGGGGCTCCAGAACCGCCTTTTTCGTGATGAACTGTTCTTCATCCTGTTTCCCCTTTACATCCAGAGCGAAAAACGCGGCGTCACCACGGACAACTATCTCTTCCCCATCTTTCACAAACGGCATGGCTACGGACTGAAAGGCTGGCAGGCATGGCCAATCATCGGCCGGGAAGTCAAGGAAGTCACCACCATCACCAACCGCTTTGGCGACCTCGAGAAATCCCTCGGCCATGAAAAATTCTTCGGCCCCTGGCCCATTTACTTCAATAACCGCATCGGCATTGGCGGGACCAATGAAGGAACCCAATTCCTCATCCTTCCCTTTTATGCCTCGCAGAAAGCTCCTTCCAGGGAAAGCACAAGCTACGGCTGGCCCATCGGTCTCACCCGCACCCTCGATCGCGAAAAAGGCTATCGCGAGACCGGCGCACCCTGGCCCCTCGTTGTTTTTGCTGATGGCCCAGGCAAAAAAACCCGCCGTGTCTGGCCTCTCTTCGGCAAGGCAAAAACTCCCATTCTCCAGAGCGATTTTTACGCCTGGCCCATTTACAAATACAATCGCGCCACCAGTTCCCCGCTTGATCGCGAACGCACCCGGATTCTTTTCTTTCTCTACTCCGATCTGATCGAGCGCAACACCGTCAAAAATACCGCCCTGCATCGGCGCGATTTCTGGCCCCTCTTCACCTGGCGCAGCGAACATGACGGAAACAGTCGCTTGCAGATTCTTGCCCCCCTCGAACCAGTCCTCCCCAACAACAAAACCATCGAACGAACCTACTCCCCCCTCTGGTCCATCTGGCGTTCAGAGAACAACCCCCGCACCGGCGACAACAGCCACTCGCTCCTTTGGAACCTCTACAGAAAAGAGAAACACGGCGCAGAAACCAAACATTCAGCCCTCTTTGGCCTCTTCCGGCTCCGGAAAAATGCAGAGGGCACACACCTCCGGATTTTTTACCTCGGCGATTCCAGGTAAGCTTTCAATTCTTCCCATCCATTCGCTCCACATCATCCCGGCTTCCCTCTCTGCCGCATGAATCCTCACTTCTCTTCTTCAACCCTGACTCCTGCAAATCCGCCAGCCGATGCAATGCGCTCGCCAGGTTTCCCCTCCTCGGGGCGCTCCCATTTCCAACCGCCCAACCTTCCCGCTGCGCTTTTCGATTTCCATCTGTCTCCTCCGTTTGATCATGAAACAGAATCTGCTGCGTGGGGTAGGGCAGGTCGATCCCCGCCTTGCCAAACGCAGTCTTGATCGCAAGCAACACCTTGTCCCGCGTGTCCACCAGCTCCCGTCGATTTGGCGGGCAGATCCACCAACGCACCCGGATCATCACCGCGCTTGCTGCCAGCTCCACCACCAACGCTTCCGGTGGCGGTTCTTTCAGGACTTCCGGCAATCCTCTGATTGCCTCCACGATCACCTGCTTTGCCCGCTCAGGATCATCACCGTAACCGATTCCCACATCATAACTCACCCGCCGCTTGTCAAACGCCGTATTCACCGTCACTGCATCTGTGAACAAATCGGAATTGGGAATGATGATTCGCCTCCCGTCGTACGTGCGAATACTCGTTGCCCGCGTCTGGATATCCTCCACCGTCCCTTCAAAATCATTCACCTTGATCTGGTCCCCAAGCCGGAACGGCTGCGTTAACAGCAGGAGAATCCCCGCCAGAAAATTTTGCAGGATGTCCCTGAAGGCAAATCCAATTGCCACGCTCCCGATCCCCAGCAACTGCACCAGCTGCCCCGGCTGGAATGATGGAATCGCGATCACCGCCGCCACAAGCAACGCCATCGCGACCGTCGCCCCCTGCGCCAGCCTTCCCAGCAGCACACCCACATTTTTGTGATGCTCATGCCGTCTGGTGATCTTCTGGATCAGCCGGCGGACCACCTTGCCCAGGTAATAAATGATAAGGAAGGCGATCAGCCCCAGTAAAAGATAAGGCAGGCGACTCACAAACGAGTTCACCATCCCCTCAACCCCTTTGGTCGCTTCAGACCAGTTGAAATCCACCATGACCTCTCCTCTTCGGAAGTTCGGTCATCCCCGGCTAATCGTCAAACCGCCGGCCTGCCCAAAAAACCGGCCATCCGTCGCGCCTCTTCCGCAATTCTCTCCGCGTATCTTCGGTCAGTCAGCAGCGACACATGCGTGCTCCCCTCCAGCACAAATTGTTTCCCCCTTGAGGAAAGCGCCGCAATCTCCCTCTGCAACTCACCCCAGCAACCTGTTGTTTTCTCGGCTGCCGTGATCACCGTCAGCGGCAGCGTCCCAAAACGGTGGTCTCCCACAAAACGCCTCGATTCCATCCATTCCCGCGCCTCCCGCACCGTTTCCCGCAAATGCCCCTTGTTCCTGAAAAAATATTCCGCGTGCCGGCAATTCTCCTCCGGCAACCCTGCCGCCTGCTCTGATAACCCAAAATCCCCGGTCCAATGCACCAGCCGCGCCGCGCTCAGGCAATGCATCGAAACCAGGAAAAGGAAAAATTGAAACAGCGTCCGCTTGATATCATGGTCGCGATGCAATTGGTCCGGATGCGCCGGGTCGATCAACACCGCCCCTGCCAGTTCCTTCGGGTAAAGTTTGTGAAATGCCCGCGAGATGATTCCCCCCATTGAATGCCCCACAAACAGGAATGGTCTTGGAAAATTCAGGGCTTCCAGCAAGTCATGCAACTCCACCGCAATTTGCTGCGCCGTGCGACGCTCCCTGCTTGCTTCGCTGAATCCAAGGCCCGGACGATCATAAGAGAGCACCAGATGATCTTTCGCGAGGTTCTCCTGAACCCAGGCCCAGCAGGAGGACATCGCTGTCAAACCCGCTTCCAGCACCACCGGAAAACCATTCCCCTGACACACCACATGCCTCTTAAATCCTCCAACATCAATATATTTTCCCGGTGCGTTCACTCCTTTGTGACAATCTTGTGACGCACCATACCATCGCCCCTGCGTTTTGGAAGGGGTTCGAATGTTACATTTTTCCCTTTTTCTCCCCCACCGTGCAGGAACAACCGGGAAATGCTGGGAACTTCAACAGTGCGCCAGCGCCGCTCCCTGGATCTCTAAATCTCCAGCACCTTCTCAAACTTCGTTAAATTCCTCGGGCCCGATGGGGTGATATAAGCCACATCCTCAAGCCGAACCCCTCCGATGGATGGATAATAAAGTCCCGGCTCCACTGTCAGGACATGGCCAGCTTGCAACGTGTCCTGCGAAGTGGGGCTGATCCTCGGGGATTCATGGATTTCCAATCCAAGCCCATGCCCTGTGCCATGAAAAAATCCCTGCATCCGGCCTCCCTGCTTGCCGGTCTTGTAACCTTGCGCTTCAAAATACGCCGTCACCTTCCCATGCACCTCCGCCCCTTTGATGCCATGCGCAATTTCCTTGAAAGCAATTTCCTGCCCCCGCGCCACAGTATGGTAAAGCTTGCGCGCCGCTTCAGATGCCTTGCCTTTGACCACCGTCCGGGTGATGTCTCCGAAATATCCCGTCTTTTGTGACCTTGGAAACACGTCCAGGATGATCAACTGGTTCGCTTTCAATGGCCCGTGCCCCACCTCATGCGGATCGCATGCCTGCAACCCCCCCGCCACAATGGTGCGGTTGGCCACCCCCCCGGCCTGGATAATCGCGGTGTCGATCACTGCCCGCAACCGCTCTGAAGTCAGCACCGAATTGCGATAGACCAGTTGCCCGCGCTTGTTTGATTTTGACGATTTAAGCGCCTGGATCCCTTCCGCCAGGCCCACCTCCGCCATCATCAACGCCGCGCTTAATTTTTTCACCTCTTCAGGCGCTTTCAACTCCCGTTCCGGGAAAAAGCCCCCCTTCTTTACCTTGATCTTGATCCCTTTGTCTTTTAACGCCCGCGCCCAGCCGAGTGGAAAATTATGCGGCACATGGACCCGCTTTTCCTTGTGCTCTTTTAAAAACGCGGCAATCACCTCCCCGTAATTCGGCAACTTTCCCCGTTTTTTCCGGTACTTCACCTGGCAGCTGCTCAGCGAAATCACCTCGCAATTTTTTACTTCCCGCCGTGCGCGGTCGATTTCCAGGTCATTCAGGATCACGTAATTTTTTCCACCCAGCCGGAGGAAAATAAACGGGTCTGGAACAAACATTCCCACCGCATACAACATGTTCGCATCATGATCGCTGTCCGCGAGCAAAAGGAGGTTCTCTGGATTCATGGGACCATTAATGCACCAGCGTTGGAGAAAGAAAGTAAACCCGTCCCGCTTCGATCTTCGGGAAATCCAAACCCACATCCACCTTGATCGTCTTCGCTTCGCTGCTCCCCCAGATGCTGAACAGGTCTGAAAAACCAAACGGCTCCATGTACCGCACCAGGTGCGCCCGGCCCGAAATCCCGGCGATTCGTTTGGCCGATTCCACTGCCGTCTCAAAATTCCCCAGCTGGTCCACAAAACCATGCTCATATGCCTGCTTGCCCGTCAGCACCCGGCCATCCGCATACTCTGCCCAATCCGGCGCCAGCCCCCGTCCTTTCCCCTGGTTTTTATCCGCGGCCCGTTTCCGCCCCTCTTCCACCACCTTTTTGAATTTCCCGTAGGTTTCCATCACCATGCTCTGGATCATTTCCCTTTCCAGGGGGTCCACATCCTCGGGCCGTTTTGACCCGCTCAACATGTCCTTGAACCGCCCGCTTTTAAAAACCTGCGGCTGCAAACCCACCTTGTCCATCAACCCGCGGTAATTCAGGCTGTGCATGATCACCCCGATGCTGCCGGTCAATGTCAGTTCATTGGCCACGATCCACTGGCATGGGGCGGACACATAATAACCGCCCGAGGCGGCCAGCCCTCCCATTGCCGCAATCACCGGTTTCTTGTGCTTGTCCTGGAAATCCAGGATCGCCCGTGAAATATCATCCGATGCCATCACCTCGCCTCCCGGTGAATCCACCTTCAGGATCACAGCCCGCACCGAATCATCCTTCGCCGCCATTTTCAACTGGTCCTCGATCAGGTCCACCATGTTCCGCCCGCTCCGGTCCCACGCCTGGCTGGTGATGATTCCATCCACATCCACAATGGCGATTTTGTCCTCCGCCCCGAAATTATCCACGGAAACCTCCTGCAACCGGCTTCCGCTTTGCCCGCCGGTCCGCGCCTGGGTCATGCCCAGGGCGCTAAAAAACTTCGTCGCGAACATCACGGCCAGCACAGCCATCAACACCAGCGCCAGCACCATCCATCCCCGTCCGCTACGGGCGGGGCGGCCTGACATCTGGGAAGGGGAAAGCAGCGGCGGCGGCGTGCCTGAATTGAAAGGAGGCGGATTTTCCATAGCGCGAAAAGTACCCGAGCCAAAACTCTTCGGCAAGGTGGGAAACCGGATTGACCCCCTTTTAAATTAAAAATCTTAAAATTTTTGTGGCGCTTTCAATTTCCTTTGTTAATGTCTCCCGCTCGCAATTGGAATCAATGTTGGCGAGTGACGAGCAGCAGTAGCTCCCGAGAACGAACGTAGCAGCAGTTGTGACAAACAAGAAAAACATGCCCAAAAAAGCAGGTGGCGGCAATGCGGCAGTCCGGCACAAGTCCGTTGGCGCAGCCACTGCCGCATCCATTCTCGGCAGTGCCTCATCTTCCTCTGACGAAATCAACGGGCACGCTAAAATCAAGCCGGAATGGGCCAAATATTACAAAAACCTCATCGAACTTCGCGAGCGCCTGCTCCAGCAAATGAGCGGCCTGGCCAAGGAATCCGCTGAAGAAATGGCCAGCTACAGCCTTCATATGGCTGATTCCGGCACCGATAATTTTGACCGTGACTTTGCCCTCAGCCTCCTCTCCTCCGACCAGGATGCCATTTACGAGATCGAGGAAGCTCTCAAACGCATTGAAAAAAACACCTACGGCGTTTGTGAACTGACCTCCAAACCGATCCCCAAGGCCCGCCTGGATGCCATCCCCTGGACCCGCTTCACCGTTGAGGCCCAGGCCCAGCTCGAGCGTGATGGCGCCCTCCGCCAGCGTCGCCTCGGCACCCTTGGAACCGTGGACAGCGTGGGCGCTGTCGAAGTCGAGGAGGAGGATGACGGCGAGGAAACAAAGCCCAGCAAGGAAAAGGAATAATTTATGCCGCGTGAAACTGTAACCATCGAATGCACTGAAGCCCGCAAGGAAGGCAAGGCCCCTTCTCGCTACATGACCAGCCGCAACAAGAAACTGCAGACTGAAAAGGTTGAAAAAATGAAGTTCAACCCTTTCCTCCGCCGTCATACCCTCCACCGGGAAATCAAGTAATTTATGCCACGCAAGACCCATACAGAGAAACGCAATGAACGCGGTGGACGTCGCACCAGCGAAGTCCGCACTCCACGTCCGAAGCCGAAAATCGACTTCACAGTGGACGCTCTCGATTACAAAAACGTCAACCTGCTGCGCCAGTTCGTGACCGATGCCGGGCGCATCCTGCCCCGCAAGTACACCGGCCTGCCAGCCCATTACCAACGTTCGCTGAACAACTCCGTCAAGCGTGCCCGTCAGATGTTGCTGATGAAATAAGCACCTCTTTTTTCTTCAAACCCCTGCTGCAAGGCAGGGGTTTTTGTTTCAGGGTTTCCCTGAAACAGGCTTCAGGATCGATTCCGGTTGTTCACTTCTTTTTGGAAGGTAACTTCCTTCATGCAAAACTCAAACGAAGTGGTCCAGGTCGCAGGTCTTTCCCTCAATCGCAGTGATGTCCAAAAAATCTATGTCAATGCGGACTCGATTGTGGTGGACACTGTTTCGGGAGAGCGTCTTTTGCTCTTGTGCCCCACTCCGGATTGCATGAAGGGTGCCCTCGCGGCATTGCAACCAGTGATTTGATTCACGGTGGAAAGCCAAAGGAAAGTTTGATCACCTGGTATTCGGGATGCACACTCCCATCAACCCTGCGGATCACCAAAGGCGGTTCCATCCAGGTCATGTCCCGCATCTCCCCAGGCAGATCATTTCGGGACATCATCAGGAAGAGCGCGAGGAGTGGTTCCTCCCCTTCCTTGAGTGCCACAGGTCGCTTCCGGACAATGGCCAGGTCAGCGCTTTTTGACGCAGAGAGGACTCTCTCCATCTGACCATCCCGAACGGGAAAAATGCAGGCGAACACCCCCCCCGGGGCGAGCCGCTGCGCAGCGATCGAGCAATAATCATGGATCGTTCCGCGCACCTCGAAGCGGCAGGCAATCTTCTGCTCATGATCGCCATGGATCCCTGCTTCCAGTGGAAAGTAGGGTGGGCTTCCCAGCACCAGGTCAAACCGTTCATTGGGCTGGAACAAGGCATTCTCCCGGAAATCCCCCTGCCGGATTTCATAGCGATCTGTCAGCCCGTTAAAGGCGGCCGATTTTCTTGCCAGGCGCACGCTCTCCACCTGTGCCTCAATGGTGACAAAGCGACTTCCCGGCAGACGCCACGCCGCGATCATTCCAACGGAACCAATTCCGCTTCCCAGGTCGAGGACCCGTTCCGCGCGGGGGCAGCAGGAGGTGCCATACCAGGCGGTCAACACATCGTCCGTGGAAAAGCGGTGACCCTCTGCGAGTTGGAAAATCCGGAAATAGCCGCTGATGGCATCGAGCGTCTCGCCTGGTTCAGGGCGCGGTTCTCCAGAATGTAAACCGGGCGGTTTTGGGCCCGGTTTTGTCCATCCCTTGAATTGCGGTTTTTCCCAGCTCGACGATTGCGGTTCCTGCACAGCAGGAGGAATCGTAATCGCGCCGCGTTGATTTACAATTTGCTAATGTGGATATTGCCGCCGGAAGTTTCCAGGTTCAGCGCAGGTCCTCCGCCATTGATCTCGGAGTGAAGCTCGCGATGGTCCTGCAACTTCTGGCCGACCGGAAAATCAGTGTGGATTTTTCCCCCGGAGGTTTCCGCGTTGATGGTCATTTTTGCGCTCTCAATCAGGCGCACTTCAATCGAACCGCCGGAGGTTTCCAGGGTGCAGTCAGCAGGCGGTTGCTCAAGGAACTTTGCCTTGATCGAGCCGCCGGAAGTGCTGGCCACAACGCTGCCGGTCACTCCATCAATCTGGATCCCGCCGCCGGAGGTTTCAGCAACCACGTTTCCCTGGACCTTGCTCATCGAGATTGATCCGCCGGAAGTTTCGCTGGTCACATCTCCCTGCACCTCCCCGATTTTGATACTGCCGCCGGAAGTTTCAGCAATGACTTTGCCGTTGCAGGATTGAATGGAGATGCTGCCGCCGGAAGTTTCACCGAGGATTGAGCCGGTGATTTTTCCAAATGAAAGATTCCCGCCGCTCGTCTGGGACACCACTTCGCCCTGAATCTCCGGCACTGAAATGGAGCCACCGGCGGTTTCGAGGTTGAGGTTGTACTTTTTCGGGACTTTGACATTGAATGTGAGGTGGACCTGGGGGGAGCTGCCTAAAATGCTGAACTTTTGCTGCGGGAAATCAGAATGAACGGTCACATCATTGCCGCTTTGGGCGATGGAAAGTTTATGATTGCCCAGCAGTTTCTCAATTTCGCTGTCAGACCCTTTCTTCGCCGTGCGAAGCACTTCGACCTCGACCGTGTCCGCATCGGTGCTGGTCACATTGATCGAGCCACGGTTGGACTCAATGGACAAGGTGCCGCCTTCAGCGACGGTGAAACTTTTCCGGACTGTGGTGTCCGCTGGTGCCGCGAAGCTGCTGATGACAGCTGTGAGTAACAGTGTGGCGCAGAGTGGTAGTTGATTCATAATGATGGTATCCCGCTGTAGGAACACAGGAACGGCCTTTCAGGTTTCAATTTTTTTTATCATTTGCCCGCCGCGATTCCAATAGCCGAGTTGAGCGTCGGCAATCCCTCCAGTTCGAGACGGAAGCTCAATCCCTCAACAATCCGCCTGGCCAGCTGGGGACCTTCGTAGACCAGTCCGGAATAAACCTGCACAAGGGAAGCGCCCGCCGTGATTTTTTCCCAGGCATCCTCCGCGTTGAAAATACCACCCACACCGATAATCGGGAGCTTCCCGCCGGTGGCGCGATATAAATGGCGGACCACTTCGGTGCTGCGTTTTTTGAGCGGCCTGCCGCTTAGACCGCCAGTTTCAGTATAAATTTGTTGCAACTTCGCGCCACTGGCAGGCGGACGATGGATGGTTGTGTTGGTGGCGACAATCCCGGAAAGGGAGCAGGGGGAGACCAGTTCCGCAATTTCATCAAGGGCAGTGGGGGTAAGATCCGGGGCGACTTTAACAAGCAACGGCTTGGGAGGCCTTTTCCCATCGAGATTGAGGGACTGGATGGAATGAAGAATTTCCTGAAGCGCTTCCTTGTCCTGCAACTGCCTGAGGTTGGGAGTGTTGGGTGAACTGACATTGACGACAAAGAAATCCACCCAATCCCGCAACGCCTTGAAACTTTCGGTATAGTCATGGGGAGCTTCGTTGAGCGGGGTGATTTTGGATTTCCCGAGGTTCACACCCACCGGGTGACCTGGCCACAATTTCTTTTCCTTCCAGTGCGCCAGTGTGTCCGCCATGGCAAGCGCGCCGCTATTGTTGAACCCCATGCGATTGATCAACGCTCCATCCGCCAGGGCGCGAAACATTCGCGGGCGGGGGTTGCCCGGTTGTGGATGCCAGGTGACTCCGCCAAGTTCGCAGAATCCGAATCCCATCGCGGACCAGGCGGGAAGGGCGGCAGCATGTTTATCCATCCCGGCGGCGAGGCCAACCGGGTTGGGAAAACGCAATCCCCATAAATCCAGCGGGAGGGGGGCGGGTTTGAGGAACGATTCCAGGGTGGAGAGGAGCAGTGGGTTTCGACTGACCCAGCCGAGTTGCGAGAGTGTGAAATCATGAATCTCCTCGGAATCCCGGCGAAAGAGGACAGGACGCAAAATGTTCCGGTAAAACATATTACTTCAGCGAGACGGTAACGACCGCCGCGACCGTTCGTTCATTGTCATGAACCGGGTCGGCAGAAAAGGAAATGGGCCGCTGTGAACCATCCGGCACGCGCAAGAAGCCTGCGGTCTCGGGCACTTTTTTTCCTTCCCTGGCAGCCTGGAAAAGTGGGTGAGGAGTGGCATTTGAATTGGAAAGAATGATTTCGGTGATTCGTTTTCCTATGGCTTTTGTATGTTCACTGTTCAGAAGGTGGGCGGCGGAGCTGTTTAAATTGATGATATTGCCGAGGCGGCTGACGACGAAAATGGGATTTTCGATGGAATTAAAAATCAGTTCGTAATGGCTGTGGAGACGGCGGAGGGAGCCTTGCGTCCATTTTTGTTCGAGGTTTTCCAGTTCGAGGGCGCGATTGGCGTTGGCGAGGTCGGCGGTCCGTTCGCGCACCTTGATCTCCAGGCTTTCGTTGAGTTGCTGAAGGGCGGAGGCCGCTTTTTGTCGAACGCGGAGGTCGATCCGGATGAGGGCAAAAATAAAAATAAGGAGGAGGAAATTGAGGCCGAGGCCGCCATAAAGGATCCAATGGGTTTTCCTGGTGGCACGGTTGAGGTTTGTTTCACGTTCCTGAAGCATCCGGTTGGCCTCTGCTTTGAGACTGCCAATTTCCTGGCGAATGGCGGTGAGCCGATCAAAAGGATTTGAATTGGTCAGAACCTGGGTGGCGGCATCGATCCCGGTTTCCTGGCGGGCGAGGGTGCTGCTGCGGGAAATTTCGACCTGCTCGGCGATCAGTTGTTCGATCCGGGAGAGGCGGTTGGAATGGGCCGTATTGCCCCGGGACAATGTTTTCGCAACATCAATGTGTTCAGTCATTTGCGCGAAATAATCGCGGTAAGCTGCCTGACTTTGGGCAGTGCCGGTGAGAAGAAAGGTGCGCTGGGCAGCCTCAGCGGCATGGAGGGTGGACAAAATCGCGTCATTTTCCAGGATGACCGCATGAGTATGGTTTACCCAGTCGCTGCTTTCTGCCGATTGAAAAGTATTACGAATGGCAGCGGCAACCATGACAATGGAAATGGCGAGCAAAAGACCGAACCAGGCGAGAAGTTTTTTTTCAAGCGCACGGGTTGCTTCTGAATTGCTGTCGATCTCGGTTATCATGAAAGGATCAGACACCGATTTACCAGAGGGGCAGGTCAATCCGCATGCGGGCACCGTAAAAAATAGACCGTTCAAAGGCAACTGATTTACCGTTCTCAGGTTAAAAGGATGAGCATCAAGGAAAACAGGCTGGCGGGAGTGGCAGCGGGAACGTTGCGCCGCCTGGGTGTGACTTTGATTATTCTGACGGCGCTGCTTCTGCCTTCCCCCTTGAACAGCCTGAGCATGGAGGAGTTGCGAAAGATGTCAGACCTGACCCCAAGGAAATTTGCAAAATTATTCGCGCAATTCCAGTATCGGCTGTTTGAAGAGGTGCAATCGCCTGAAGTGTTCCTGGCAACGGAAATGGGGGATTGCGATGATTATGCGATCCTGGCAGCGCAAATCCTTGGAGAACGGGGTTATACCCCACGACTGATCGCGGTGCGGATGCCGGGGATCACTCATGTGATCTGTTATATTGAGGAAACCGAGTCGTACCTGGATTTCAATAACCGTGTTTATCTCTCACGAACGGTTGGGTGCGAGCGGGATCTTGCAAAAATCGCGAAAAAAGTGGCGAAATCGTTCGAAAGCAGCTGGACGTCCGCCTCGGAATTCACGTTTGCGAACGGGTTGAAACAAATGGTTGTGACGATTGCCAGGACGGATGAGTACGTCGGCCTGAGCGATCGAAATAAATCCGCTGCTCCACAGACCCGAGTCCCAATCAATATCGGTTTTTAATCGTTTGAACGAGGCCGGGGGCACTGACGCGGAAGATCATGCAGCTTTTTTGAGCTGGGGGAGGATTTTGGAAATATTCTCGTTGATTCCTGTTTCAGGAGAAGCGTGAAGGATTAAATCTGGAATGTTTCCAGCAAGTTGTTCCAAAGATGCTGAAAGTGGAATTGATGTTTGAATTCCTTTCCCGGAATTCCCTTTTATGGCGGGGATTATGTTTTCCGGTTGTTGTTTTTGAGCAGTTCCAGTGAGTGACTGTTTCTTCTCAGCGAAATCCTGTTTCCGTTTGGCGAGCCGCACCCTTTCCTCGGCCAGGAGCAATCTGCGTTCGGCGAGGCTGAGTTTGACCAATCGCTCCAGCAGGCGAACGCAACGTTCGAGATTGTCGAGGCTGGAGGGGTTGGTGGAGGAGAGGTGGGATTGGAGCAGGTCGCGGACTTGGTTGATGGCCTGATCGTTGCGGGAGGGTTGAGTATTCATAGTAGCATTCACTTTGTGATGTGTTCATAAAAAACAACTTTATTAAGTGAAGTCAACAAGTATTTTAATCGTGCTGAATTAAAGTTTTCTGAAGGGGGGGGAGTGGGAATTGACAAAGGGAGTGTCTCTTAATAGATTCACCGGTAAGGCAATAAGGGAATCCCCTAGGCCTCCTTGTACGTGAAGAGTTTAGCAAAAACCGTCTGTATCCTTGGTTCCGCATTATTGCTGTCTGCTGAAGAGCGTGATCGAAGCACCTTATCAATCACCATTGAGAACGATTCTTTTTTGGGGACTGACCGGTATTACACGCATGGAATGCGGATGCAATATATGCATCGCCCGAACGAACTGCCCTCGTGGGCGGTGAAGGGTTTGTCGCATTTGCCGAACGTTGGAATGGAAATCAGCAGCATGCGGATTGGTGGTGCCCTGGGGCAGGAGTTGTATACCCCAGCTAATTTACGAGCGAGGGCGTTGATCGTGAATGATCGGCCGTACGGGGCATGGATGCATGGGAGCTTGATTTTGCGGCGGTCAGGGCAGTTGCGTGAATCGGTGGGGGTGATGGATGAACTGGAGCTGGATGTCGGTGTGGTGGGACCGGAGGCGCTTGGAGAGGAGACGCAACAGTGGTGGCATGACACTGTGGATTACATTGATCCGAAGGGCTGGGACAACCAGTTGGAGAGTGAGCCGGCGGTGCAGCTTTTTTTGAACCGGAGTTTGCAGTTTCGTTTTGAAACGTCAGATTTTTGGGGATTGGACATTGTGCCGCACGGAAAGGTGGCGCTGGGGAATATTTATGTTTATGGAGAGGTGGGGAGTTTGTTCCGGTTTGGCTACAACCTTCCGCGGGAGTACACGATTTCGCCAATGGAAAGCTTTTCGACTCATCCGTCAGCGAATGACGCTGACTGGTCGTTCTACGGGTTTCTGGGAGCGGATGGGCGGGTGGTGGGAAGGAACCTTTTTCTGGACGGGAACACATTCGAGAGCAGCCATAGCGTGGACCGGGAGTTGTTGGTGGCTGATTTCCGGGTGGGCGGAGCGGTGCGTTACAAAGGGGTGGAAGGGGTGGTCTCGCTGGTGAAGAGAACGCGGGAATTCAAGGCACAGGTCAATGACGAGGCTTTTTTGTCAGTGACGATGCAGTTCCATTTTTAGAGTGTTATTTTTTGGTGGCGATGGCGTCTTTAAGCCTGCGAAGGTCGCGATTGGGGGCACCTTCGGGTTGATTGGGCATATTCAATTTTGAGGTCCTGGGATCCAGCCATCTCCAAACTTCCGCGTGACCATCGGCAAAGGAAAGGGTGCCTGCATTGCCGTGAACGCTTGCAGGAATGTTTTGCCAGATGGTGCCATCGACTGGGATGGCAAAATAGCCATCATCGATTGTGATGGGGCTTTCATGGATGAAAACCATCGCGCCGACCGGAGGAGGAGCGATGATATCGCTGTATTTTCTATTTTGAGGGTATTTGGAGCCCTGCACCCAACTGGTATCGGATGCGCCGTAAAGTTGTTGATCCTGCGCATTGGCTCCGCCCATCTGGCCTGACAAGGCCCAGCTTCGGGCGCGGATGTAGGTTTTGCCCCCGACACGAAGGGGGGTGTCGCTGGGGCAGCGATAGATATCGACGGATTTATTATAAGGGAAGAGTGAGCCCTGCTTGATAAAGGTGAGGTTTGTGGCATTTGGAATCGAAATCACATCCCCTTGAATCCAGGCGCTTTTATGGGCGAGCCAGTTGGGGACGAGGCGATCATCATAATCATCCTTGTACATAAGCCAAGCGAGGGTCATTTGGCCGAGATTATTAATGCAGCGGGTGGTGCCTGCCTTGGCTTTGGCCTTGGAAAGGGCAGGAAGAAGCATTCCAGCGAGGATTGCAATAATGGCAATGACAACGAGCAACTCGATGAGTGTGAAAGCGCGGGGAGGGAGGCGTTGGGAATGATGATGAGACTTCATAAGCAAGTCCTTGTTTGGGATGAGGCGAGGATGGCAAAAGACTGTTGTTTCGGCAACTGTGCATTTTAACGCACAGGGTTGCGCTGGCCTGAGAAAGGAGTCAGTGATTCGCCTCTTGAGGGGAAGGGTGGCGATTCGTAGTATGCGCGCGCATGCTGGACATCAAGGTGATCAGGGAACAGCCCGCTATGGTGCGGGAACGATTGGCGACACGCGGCGCAGGAGATGAAGCGCGGGTGGATGAATTGCTTTCACTGGATGAGAAACGGCGGTCATTACTGACAGAGGTGGAGGGATTAAAATCGCAGCGGAACAAGGTGTCCAAAGAGATCGGGGCGTTGATGGGGCAGAAGAAGCTGGAAGAGGCGGAGGGGAAAAAAGCAGAGACGCGGCAGATTGGGGAACGGATCGCGGAACTTGACCGGGTGGTGGCGGAAGTGGAATCGGCGCGGGAGGAGATCCTGCTGCGGTTGCCGAACCTGCCGCATGGAAGCGTGGCCTTGGGCAGGAGCGCGGAAGATAACCCGGTGATACGAACTCATGGCACGAAACCGGAGTTCAGCTTCAATCCGAAAAGCCATATTGAATTGTGCGAGAGCCTGAAGCTGATTGATTTTACGAGGGGGGCTAAACTTTCCGGGAGCGGTTTCCTGCTCTACACGAACTGGGGGGCGCGACTGGAACGGGCGTTGATCCAGTTTTTGCTCGAGCTGCATACGAATGAGCATGGTTACACGGAAGTGTCTCCTCCATATATCATCGGGCGTGAGTGCATGGTGGGTGTGGGACAGTTCCCGAAATTCATGGACCAGGCGTATGCGGTGCAGGAGGGGGAGGATGGATCGACGCTGGGGAAGCTGTACCTGTTGCCGACTGCGGAAGCGCCAGTGGCGAACATTCATCGTGAGGAAATTTTAAAGGAGTCGCAGCTGCCGATATTGTATTGTGCGTACAGCCCCTGTTTCCGGGCGGAAGCCGGTGCGGCGGGAGTGGGGACACGGGGGATGATCCGGGTGCATCAGTTCGACAAGGTGGAACTGATCAAGATCGTGCGGCCGGAGGAGGGTTATGAGGAGTTGGAAAAGATGGTGGCCAATGCGGAAAAGGTGCTGCAGTTGCTGGGCCTGCATTACCATGTGATCAATTTGTGCACCGGGGACATGGGTTTCGCGAGCGCGAAGACGTATGACATTGAAGTATGGGCGCCGGGACAGAGACAGTTCCTGGAAGTTTCGAGTTGCTCGAATTGTGAAGATTTCCAGGCGCGACGGATGAACATGCGATTTAAAACGGAGACGGGAGAGAACCGTTTTCCGCATATCCTGAACGGAAGCGGGACGGCGCTGGCGCGTTTGTTTGTGGCGTTGGTGGAGACGCATCAGCAGAGCGACGGAAGCATTCTGGTTCCAGAGGTTCTTCGACCTTACCTGAAAGCGGATGTTATTCGGTAACCCCCAGACTTGATGAAGGTTCTCCTGGGCAGTAGCGAGGTTCATCCCTTTTCAAAAACGGGTGGGCTTGCGGACATGGTGGGAGCGCTGGGGAAGAGCCTTGCCAAAAAAGGGAATTTAACAGGGATTGTCACGCCGTTGTACCGGGGGATTCGAGAAAAATTTCCACTGAAGGCGGCGAATTATACAGTGAAAGTCCCGATGGGGGGGCG
>JANRLX010000021.1:0-130854 GCA_033762115.1 Verrucomicrobiota bacterium | reverse complement strand
CAATCGACGGCGCAGGTCGAAAAACCCGCATTGGCTACGACACAATGGGCCGCCCTCAAAACACCGAATGGTATGAAGCGGGCGCCGTCAGCCCAATGGCCTGGAATTTTATCCATTACAATCCGAACGGAGAAGTGGTTTGGCAGGATGGGCCGGCCTTCGATCCCGAGGATTACGTTTGGATGGATTACGACGGCGCTGGCCGATTGACCACGCAAATCCGCTGGCGGGCTCGCGCCAAAACCGATGGTTCCGGGATCGAAGCTGAAAACGGCGACAACCTCTACGCCACCACTTTCAATGAATATGATCCCTTCGGCAATCTGCTGAAGGTGCGTGAAAGCCTTGGCCATTTTTCGACGTTCAACTACGACGCATTGGGCCGAAGGATTCAGCAAACCTTTTACGCCAGCAATGGCGTCTTCTTAAAAACGGAAAAGGTGGCGTATGAGCCGGGTGACCAGATCACTTTAACGACCAATGCCCTCGGCGGCGTTACCGAGACGCTTTACACCAGCACAGGACAACCAAGGTTCCAACGCCAGCCTACCGGGGCCACCAATGGCTGGACTTATTACCTGGACGGACGGCCTCGCAAGGCGATCCTTAACAATGGTTCGTATTGGGAAACCACTTACGACGATGTGAATCGCCGCGTGACAAACACTTTTAAAAACAGTGCCAACACGATGCTCGGGATAAAGGTTGTCACCAAAGATCGGCGCGGGAACGAAATTCTTTCTGTCGATCTTGGTGGAAATGTCTTTACCAATTATTTTGACGGACTGGACCGCCTTAAGGGCATGGCTGGACCGGTTTTCCAGACCATTGATCCGACAAATGCGCCGCCCAATCCTGGCGGAAGCAATCCCGCTCCGCTTCAACAGGCATTGACGAATTATTTCGATGCGGGCGGCGTTATCACCACCAGCATCAATGGCGTCGGCGACAAAACCATCGTTCAGGTTGATGCGTTAGGCCGTCCATTGATTCGGGATATTCGGAATAGTTCCAATCAAACGGTTCGCCTGACAACGACGACCTACTTCACAAATCATCATGGAATGATGGTCACGGAAGGCAGTGGCGCTTCAGCTATCACGCGCTTTGCTTTCACCGACAATGATGGTCAGGTGGTTCTTTCCAGCGGCTGGTCATTGACCAATCGATACGAGTTTACGCTGCGCGCGTTTGACGTGGGCGGAAAACTTCGGAGCGAGATCCCCGCGTCATATCATAGCGGCGTCACCACCTATTGGCCCGGTTCCTATTTCGGCTATGACGGGTTGGGACGCGTCACTTCACAGACCAACCGGGACAATGCGGTAACCACCTTTACCTACGACGCGATGGGAAATGTTCTTTTCCGCATGAACCCCGGCAATCTCGGCTGGGCAGCCACCTACAACAGCGCGGGGCAGATGTTGACCAGTTACGATTATTCCGGCGTCAACCAGACGCGCAATCACAGCCATACCTATTATTCGGCGGGGCACGCCTTTGCGGGTCTTCCCCAAACGTTCACCGACGCTCGCAATGTCGTATGCACGCACGTCTACAACGAATGGCTGCGTCCCCTCACCAACACCTATACGGGAACGTTGCCCGAGCATTACATGCGGGAAGTGTTCAGTTATGAGCAACGAGGCATGCTCGCAAGCCTGACGGAGCAGTTTGCCACCAATTCGACCGGCGCAGGCACCACCATTCAACGAACCTACGATCCTTACGGACAATTGGCGACAGAATCAGTCCTGATAAACACGAACGTTCATTCTACAGTCTCCATCGGTCGCGATTCCGCAGGGCGTCGCGCCGGCCTTGGGTTCAGTTCAGGAATTCCTTTTGGCTTTAACTATGGTTGGCGAGCCGATGGCGCATTAACAAACGTCGCGGGCAATTTCATCAATGGCATTTATGGCTACGATACCGCAGGCATCCTGACCAATCGCAAAGTGGGCACCGTCACGATGAATGTGACTTCTCGGGACGGGTTGGCCAGACCGCTCGCGCGTGCCACCACTCGAAATGGCGGCGCTGAGGGATTGATGTCGGAGACGCTCACCTGGACGGGCGATGGTCTTCTCGACACGCATACCACTATTCGGGAATTCACTGACGAACGGGTTTACGGCTATTCCGCGACTTCACGGCGGTTGGCTGAAGAACGTTTGCGCCTCAGCACAACGACCGGCTGGACCAACGTTTTTGGTTTTGACGAAGGAACAACGGCTGGCATTGGCGCTCTCACGCGGATGGCCCAGCCGCAAACAGGCGGCGCTTCGTGGACGGCCTCCCTGGACGCCTTCCAGCGTATCGATTACGAGACAAATAACGTCATTCGTCGTCTGGCTTACGGCAACGTCAACTCCCAGGATATGTTTGAAAGCCTGACCGTTCGGTTGGACGGAAAACCGCTGCCACTGACGATCCTTCAAACGTCGGTCACCAACGTGCCGCTCCAATGGAGTTCAATGATGGAATTGGCTCCGGGCAATCACACCTTGGAGGCAACTGTCTTGCATCGAAGCGGCCTGTTCACAAACACGACCAGCCACGTTTTCACCAATACCGCCTTGGACATCACCACCGTCAGCGACTTCAACGAAGGCATGCTATCCCAACGGCAGGTTCGAAATGTTTCCAATGTCGTCGCTCGCACCCAGAACTTCAGTTGGGATGCCAAAGGTCGTCTCTGGAAAATCACGGATCGGGACGCCAACACCAACGGTTTCAATTGGGTCGCTATTTACGACGGCATGGGACGGCGGTTGGAAAACACCAGCATCATCGTTACGAACAACACCGTCTTAACTGGCCAGCCCAAGACGATTCAATCGTATTACGATCCTTCCGTTGAATTCCTGGAATTGGGCGTCAAAGTCGCGGGTATTCCGATGGCAAAGTTTTACGGACCCGATTTGGATGGCAATTATGGTTCACTAAATGGTACCGGCGGTTTCGACGGCGTAACTGTTTTGGGGCCGAACTTCACGGACATCACCGTCAGCGATGCGCGTGGGAATCTGAACGGATTTTATGATGATACGCATGGCGACCTTTATTGGACAGCAGCCCGCCACACTGGCTATGGCGCCGTCCCGCAATATCGACCTGTGCCACTCGGCGATGAACCGGAGTTGATCAGCGCAAGTCTCTGGCGAGGAAGGTGGTCAGATCGTTCGGGATTCTATTACCTGGGTGCTCGCTACTATGATCCAGTCTCGGGGTCGTTCATTTCACCTGATCCGATGGGGTACGCCGGAGGCACATGGCTATACGGATTTGCCGAAGGCGATCCTGTTAACGGGTTTGATCCTGATGGCCGCAAGGCGTCTGAATTTTATCAAAATGGGTCCGCAACTGCACAGGACTTGAGAATGATCGGAAACGCGCTCGATCAGTACTCTTCGTCCACAGATAGCGTATTTTTAGGAAGTCTCGCTGAATTCGGCAGCTACTTCGCCAACATGGGAGCGAGCATGGGGACTCCTTCGTCCTTTGTTAATCAAGGCATCAGCGACTACAACGCCCAAGGCGGGGGCATTCTTGGAACGCTTGCTATCGGTAATCGATACAATCCTACAATTGGCCTATACGGGGCGTTCTCTGGCATCGAGCCGATTGCCGGCTCAGAACTTTCAAGTGTTGATCGCTGGTCTTCAGGTTTGAGCTCCGGAGGGTCCACTGTTTTGTTAGGAATTGGTGGGGTGAAGTTGTTAAACTCTTTGAACCCTCCACGACAAGGGCTTCGGCTTAACATTTTCGGTGAGGGCGAGGCACCCGGCTTTCGAGATGTCTCAACTAGCGCACAATACGCTAGCGGGACAGACGGAGTGCCGCGCCCGCTGACGAGCTCTCTACAAAGCGGATCGGCCTCGGACATTTTCATCCGAAGCTCCCCTGTCACGGGCGAGGGAACAATTTCGGAAATAATGCGCCTTTCTCAGCCTGGAACTCGAATCACATATATGTTGCCTCAGCCAACGGTTGGAGCCCAAGGCCAAGCACTCATAAATGCTTTTGGTCGGCAGTCTGTTGATTTTGTCCGGACGTTTACAAGTCAGCATCAATATCCTGGAAATCCAATCACGATAATTCGCATCACCGTTGGAGGAAAATGAAATGAATCTTGAGGAACAAATACGTTTCTATTGTCCGAATTTCCCTTCAGAAAAGTTGAAGGTCTCTCGGCTCGACCAAATTGACTTCAAGAATATGGAGCGAGGAGTCCTTTTTATCTTTGCGACCTGGAGCGGCTCCTCGGTGGTGTCGTTTAAACTCCTTTGTGACGCTTTAATGAGTGCGGGTGAGCGGACGTCTTTTCCACTTTATGTTGTAGACATTGATGAAATTAACTCCGAATCGTTCAAACAGAATTGGAGCCATAGTCTGAACGGAAATGGAGAAACAATGTGGATTAAGGGCGGAACGCTTGTCGCCTTTGATATTGGCTACACAGACAAAAGGGACCGCGTTTTGCAAAACAGTGATATGTTAAGAGAAAGGATCGCTCTGCTGAAATCGCCTTAGCACTCTGATGCCTGAGCCATCTTTCTGGATTAAATAGTAATGAGCGTAAACCTATTCATTCAAACCACAAGCCCCCCGGAGCTTCGGTCTTTTGCGGAGAATGTCTTCACACTTTTCCAGATTGAAAGTCATTCAAAACGGGAAAGTGACAACTATGATAAAGGCGAGTATTGGATCGGAAACGGGCTTGGTTTAACAATAAGGATTTCTCAAGCGGATGAATCTGATCTCCCGGACTATCACTTTTGGATAAACGTCACACCAATCAAGGCGTGGGTAGATAATCCGTCGTCACTGGATGGATTGACAGATGTGATGGCTAAACATTTAGCTCTCGACGGGTACCACGTAGCACGCCCTTTGACATTTGTGAAAACTGGTGGAATTAAAGTTCTTTACACAAGGAAATCCACAAGTGGAACGCCACGCGAGTGGCTCGACATACGCCAAAGCAACTGAACATTGTATTTGATGAACGAATTCGAAAAATACAAAGAATTAAAAGTCGCAGGAAAGACCCCCGCCGAGGTTTTCCAGATCGCCCGAAAAGACGGAGTCGATGAGATAAAAATGATTCGCTTACTGCGACAAGTCTTTAATCTAAGCCTGACGGAAGCAAAGGAAGTTATCGTCAACGGAAAAACCGGGGGATCGCTTTCAGCCCACCAGCAGTCTTTGGCGAAACCGGTTGAACAGGCGCTGGATCATAAAGAAGAAAGGAGTGGGAATTAGGTTGAACATCGCGAAAAGCGCCGTGCAGATACTGTCCATTGCCTTTGTGCTCGGGACATTGTCCGTCAATGCTGCCCTTGTCGTTACAATTGCAGAACCCAAAACGGCAGCGAGCAAGTCCGTAATAAAGCTGACAATTCAGAACACATTCACTGAGCAAGTTACGTCCGCGCGTGCCACTCTTTTTTTGGTGGATGAGAAAGAAAAGGTCGTCGGCCAATCGGTGAATTGGGTAATTGGCGGTAGCAAAGCTAAACCGGCCTTGAAACCGGATGGCAAAACCACATTCAACTTTGTGCTGACGGACGCGAAACCTTTTACGCGAGTCAAGCTCATGTTCAATCGAGTGATTTTGCAGAACGGCAAACTTGCTGATCCAATGAAGGATGTTGTGATTTCCTTTGAAACCGAAGATGTCAAAAAATGAACCGGGCACATGAAAAATCCCACCGATCCCCTTAAACAGTATGTGGCGCTTCGCGATTCAATTCTGGCCGAGCGCGAGCAATTGATAATTCGCCTCCGCGAATTGGATGAGGCGGTGGGAGCAATGGGACTTCGAGGCCGAGATACCTATTACGGTCCAAGAACACCAACCGGACGAGTTCGCAATGAAATGTCCCTTAAGGAAGCCGTTTTAAAGGTGATCAAAGGCAAGCAAATGACGAAGCACCAAGTTTTGGATGCTGTATTGGCTCTCGGATATCAGTTCTCTACCGATGACCCTTTGAATTCTCTTGGCGTGATCCTGTATGGCAAAACTCCGAAATTCACCAATGATGGGGGGCGGTTTAGTTTGGCTTGAGCGACTTCAAATTGTGATGCCCCCATAAAGACGGTGAAATCTTCTTCGCCACAGCCCCATCAGATATTTACGTTGCCCGTTATTCTTCTCCTCAGTCCGCTATCTCACAAGCCGATAAAATCGCAAACGGTCTAGCATCGGCACAATCAAGCGGCGTCGAAAGCCATCATCGTGGACCTCTTGAACCAACTCACGCCATTCCTCTGTGGGCGCGTCGATTCGCATGGCTTCCATCAGTTTACCGGCTCCGTAGGAAGGCCACGAAAGTTGAAGGCTATTTCCTGAGCGTTCTACGCTTAATTTCACGGGCAAGTGGGCAATATCTGCCACATCGGCAAGCATTAAATCATCGACAAGATAGGCATCAATCTGGTTGCCGCTCATCACCACTTTGACTATCCCCTCGCCGTTAATGGTAATGGTGCGCGCGGCATGAAGCACACCAAAATCCATCCGTTGAACAGTGTTTCCAAATTCGTCAAAGGCCTCCAACGAAGCGGTCGCTCCCCATCCCGCAATCTTCGCCTGAAACGCATTCACAGGATGGTTAAACTTAAATGCGATTGGCAATCGTGATGGACCCTCGGTCGTGATGCCATCCGGACGTAGAAGTAAAAAGTTTTCGCCGGAATATCCGCTCATCCCCGAATTAGCGCATCCGGCCATAATAGCCGCGATGTTCGTTTCGACATTGCTGGCGCCAAGGATTGTCACCCCTTTGGCCAGATACCGGTCCGAAACAGCATGAGCCTGCGCAAACAAACATGGCGCCACGACATCCTCGAAATCGATGACCATGGGGTCCTTCGCAATCGTCAGCGTGACGAGTTCGCTCCATTGCTCTCCAAAAGAATTCTCTGCGCGCAGTCGGTATCCGCCTTCCATCTCCGCTGATATTTCCTGGAAATACAACTGTTCATGCGTTTGTGCGTGCAGCGGTATTCCTTCGAAAAACCATTGGTAGCTGATCGGCCCCGAACCAACCGCTACTCCTTCAAAATCGATGCCACCTCCCAAGAATCCGATTCGGCTCACTGGCTGCCTGGTAAAGACCGGCTTTGCACGCACTTGTAATTCCGCATCTCGACTATTCGTGAAGCCTTCTGAATTTGAAACCGTGACGCGATAAATCCCAGCATCGGCTTGTGTCGCTCGATCTACTTTGTAAACGCTCTGATTGGCCCCCGCGATTGGCTGGTCGTTCCTCCACCAAGCGTAAGTCACGTCTGGATGTCCTGAGGCCAGGACGCGGAAAACGGCGGTTTCTCCTAAGGCGACAGACAGGTTCCCAGGTTGCGATAAGATCGCGGGAGCGGAGTTCAGCTCGAATTCAACTCCATCGACCCACGCTGTGTCCGAGCCTGCTCGCAGGCTGCCATCTTTCCGGTAAACCCACCGAACCGTGGCAACCCAGCCTGGGACAGGCACCTGAACGGACTCACGCCGCCAATCCGTTTCTCCCGAGATTCGCGCTATTTCCACTCCGTTCACCTCAACAGCCAAAAAGTCGTAACCTTCTTCAGACGAAACTCTCCACCAGAAACTCAACGTTCCGGATCGATTGAGCGTTGTTTCCATCCAAACAGATTGTCCATCTTGAATTTGTCCGCTTTCGGCTGCGGTTATGTCATCGTGCCGTACGCGCGATTGCGGCCGCCAGACATTATCGCCACCGGTGGTAAATCCAAGGCTTTGAGTCGTCACCGCAGCTGCGAGATCATTGGTCACCATCAGCGTCACTCGCCTGCTCTCAACACGCCCCCACTCATTTGCCACCGCGACAAAATAGCTTCCTTCGTTTCGTGGCTGGACCAGCATAACTTCCAATGTCGGGTCGGTTTCTCCAGCGATCGGGGCGTCATTGAAATGCCACTGGTAGCTTAGCGTTCCCTCTCCCATGGCGCTGACATCAAAGATAGCGGTTTCTCCCGACGCGACTTTGAGGTTATTTGGCTGTCGCACAATTGCCGGTGGGAAATGAACCGCCAAATCAATGAATGAACTTCTCGCTACTCCAAGATAATTGCTCGCGGTGAAGCTGTACAGGCCCGACATCGATAAGTTCACATTCGAAAGGGTCATTTCCGAAACGGTGGTTGTCGCAATCAGTGCTTCACCGAAGAACCAGCGAAAGGTTATTGGCGCCGCTCCGTAAACCTGAGCGACAATCTTTGCGGTGGCTCCATTGGCGACATCAATGCGAGTCGGAATTGACTCAATCAGTGGAGCTGTCAGGACATTAAGGAACGCCGGTTGGCTGGTTGTCGCGCCGGACTCCGTTCGCGCCACCACTCGGTAATTGCCCGCATTGCCGCGACGAGCGGAAATAATCTGCAACGTTTCCGCCGTTTCCCCCAGAATATCCACGCCGTTTAATTGCCATTGTAGCGTGTGCGGCGCTACGCTTGCCACCCGCGTCCGCAAAATCGCGCTACCGCCTTCGAGCAATTCGAATCCTTTTGGTTCCTCTAAAAAGACCGGCCAGTCAAGAATGACGATGTTCGCATTTCCTTGCGCTGCTATCGAACGAATACCCCTCAGCCCTGCCGGAATGCTCGTAGCGCCAGCATCTGGGTTTCCCCACGCAACCAGCTCGCCGTTTGAAGTCAGGGCAAGGCTATGATGCGATCCCGCCGCAATGGCGATTACATCCCGCAAACCTGATGGCGGATCGCATTGTCCAAAATTATTCATCCCCCAGGCGCGCACAGTCCCGTCGGTCAAAAGGGCGAGCGTATGATACGGGCCAGTAGCAATCTCCCGAACCCCAGATAAGCCCGCTGGTATACTTATTTGCCCGAACGTGTTTTGTCCCCAACCGACGACCGTTCCGTCGTTCTTCAATGCCAGTCGATGCCTGAATTCAGCCGTAACGGATTTGACTCCACTCAAACCAATGGGCGTCTGAATCGAGCCTCCAGCAGAGACAACAGTTCCATCCTGGCGGGCCGCCAAAGCTCCATCTCCCGTTGCGATTGAAATCACATTCGTGAAGCCTGCGAGTGGCTCCGGACGTAAGTTAAAAAAATTCCAGGCGAGCGTCACCCCATCCTCTCTTAAGGCCAGCCAAAATCCGTCGCCCGCTGCGATTTGAATGATGTTTGTTAATCCCTCGATTTCCGTTGTATTTCCATTGCTCCAATCCCAATACATCACCCGACCGTCTGCCCGGAGGCCCAAATTTCCATCGACAGCGACCAAATTTCGCAAACCATTCGGCAGGCGTGGCCAGCCCCACTTTACCACAGGCCCGGACGACACGACTTGCACATTGGCCGGACTGCTTGTCGTTTCGCCAAACGCATTGCTGGCAATAACGGCATACTCGCCACCGTCGGATTCCGAGCTTCTATCAATCCGCAATTCAGGTCCGGTCGCACCTGGCACCGGCGCTCCCGCCCTCGTCCATTGATACCTCAGCGGACTTGCCCCAATTGCCGAGGCGCGCAGCATAAATCCTGTCCCCGTGAGGACTACTTGCGGAACCGGTTGAATGACGACTTCTGGCACGCGGGACACGGTGACTTGTGCGACACGACTGGTAACGCTTCCGTGGCTGTTGCTCGCAACTGCCTGATAAAGGCCTCGGTTTTCGAAACGCACCGGGTTAAAGGCGATCATTGATTCGGTCCTGCCTTCCAGCCGTTGTCCGTTGAATGTCCACTCGAACTGAAAAGGTGGTTTTGCGTTTACCTCAAATCGCAGTTCGGCTATGGCGCCTTCGGTAAGAATTAAATCACGCGGTTCAGCTACGACGACTGGCTTTGGTGTGATCGCAAAGCTCGTGCCGCTCGCAGAGCCGGAAGCGACTGCCACCGCCCCGGATAATCGCTCCGGCACAGTCATTGGCGCTCCCCACGTGACAATGGATCCATCATTCTTTAACGCCAAATTGTGATTAGCGCCTGCGGCGACCGCCACCACATTCGCCAATCCTGCCGGCGTTGTTCCTTGATTCAGCGTCTCACCAAACGCAGTATTTGCGCCCCATGAAATCACCGTCCCATTGTGCTTCAACGCGATGGAGTGGTAATTTCCGGCTGCAACCGCCGCTACGTCGCCTAAGCCTGATGGCGGGTCGCACTGCCCGAAATCGTTCCTGCCCCATCCAACAACAGTCCCATCTCTCCGCACGGCCAACGTATGATATGTTCCCGCTGCAATCCCCACCGCATCCGCCACTCCGCCAGACGGCATAGGTTTATCGTAGCGGGCATAGCCTCCGAAACTCAACACATGCCCGTCTGCTTTTAGTGCGACGAAATGTTGGAACCCAGCCGAAATCGCAACCGCATCGCTTGTATTCCTGAAATATTCTCCCGACGCAAAAAGGCCATACGATAATACGGTGCCATCGCGCAGCAGGAAAACGGTGTAATCCGCGCCAGCCGCCACCTTTGCCACGTTAGTCAGCCCAGGGGGAAATTTACTAGGCTGACCCCTTTGCCCGCCCCAAGTTCGCACGGTGCCGTCCGCCAATGCCGCCACCGCATGGCCGTTTCCTGCCGCGACCGAGACAACTTGATGCAATCCAGCCGGAACATTTGCCTGGCCATAGTGATTATCCCCCCAGCCGAGAACCGCCCCTTCCTGTTCTTGCTCGGCGCTGTGGACAGCCAAACAAGTGGCAAAAAGGATAAGGGCAACGACCAAAAACTTTATTAAGCCTTTTAGCGACACAGCGGGAAGAATAGACCATTTTCAGCGCAGGTTCACGCACTTTTTTGCGCTTTCATCCTGCAACGCGGTGATTGCGAAATTGGACAGCCGTAGGTTACGGCCCCATCAACAGATTCAAATTGGCATCGAAGAAAATCCTCCTGGAACTGAAATCCTTGAACGGGTAATTCACCTAGGGCGAACATCACGATAACCGAAATCGCAACCAACAGTGTCCTCTTTCACCGCTTACATATTGTCAAACAGTTCACGGCTGGACCTACAGTGATCGTCCCATTTCCGGTGCCATTACAAAGAATGTCGTTGGCAATAGCTTCGCCGATGAATTTCTCTACCGCGTCGCGCATCGGTCTTGCTCCGAGCTTTGGATGAAAACCGCGTTGCACAACGAATGGCAAAACCGAGACGTCCTGCGTGAGTGAGTAGCCTTTGGTTTGCAGGAACGCTAATTCGTCCGCGAGCAAGAGATTTGCGATTTCCAGTTGATCTTCGTACTTCAAGCGATTGAACACGAGTTTCTCGGAAATACGCGCGAACAATTCCGGACGCAATGATTGCTGGGCACGGGTCAAAACATGCCGTTCCATTGTCGCGTGATTGGAATGCTGCATGTGCATGATGTCAGCCGCGCCGATGTTCGATGTCAGAACGATATAAAATGCGGATAAATCAAGAGTCTCACCACTGGCCAGCGTCACGCGGGCCGCATCGAGAATTTGCAATAGAATGTCAAGGACTCGCGGGTGGGCCTTTTCAATTTCGTCAAGGAGCAGCGTTCCGAATCCAGCTTGGTCATAAGCCAGTCCCAGCGTTCCCCGCTCGCCGAGTTTACCGCCAAGGAGAACGCCGAGTGTATCCGGCGTTTGATATTCCGACATATCGAACCGGAACAATTTCTCTCGGCCAAAAAGGAATTCTGTGAAGACCAATGCCGTCTCTGTTTTCCCCACACCCGTGGGGCCGAGAAACAGGAAGCTCCCTTTGGGACGAGTCTGTTTTGTCAGGCCAAGCTCACCGCGTTGCAGGATCGAAACAACCCGTGGAATGACTGTCGCTTGACCGCGAATCCGTTGGCACAAATGCGATTCGAGATTCTTTAATTTTTCTTCCACGCCTGGCGCATGGTTCGCTGATTCGATTCGTGAAGTTGTCATCCCGACAATAAAACAGAAGTTTTCCAAAAAGTTGTGCCGCCCACGGCACAGCATTAAAGCAAATCGACGCTAACGTAAGCGCATGAAAACGATGTTGCTTACGAAATCAATCGGATTCTCTCCCATCTTTGCGCAGGCCGGCGGGCTCGCCGAAGGAGCCAGCAGGGCAATGGGCATTGTCATGCTCATTGGTTTTATTTTCGGAACTATTTGCGTGGTTGGCGGTGGATTCGCCATTCGCCGCGGCGACACCGACGCCGGGAAACTTTCCATTATCGGCGGATTGATTATCGCCGGGGCGCCAGTGATCGTTCGCGCTCTGTTCACGGCCTTTGGAATCGAAAGCTCGACGGTCGATGTGGGAGACTTTCAATGAACCCGGATCAAATCAGATTTACCGAGACGAACAGCGCCGACGATTCCCAAGGCAGGACCTGGGGTCTCGACGGAAACTTGTTCTGGTTCATTGCTGGTGGCGCATTTGCCTTCGTCGTCATTCTTCTGGCCTGCTTCAGCGCCCTGAAGATGAGTTTCCTGCTTTCATCGTTTTTAGCGGCTTTGCCGCTGACGCTTTGCGTCTTTTATGTCTTCGCGTTCCGGCAGGGAAAACCTCCGGGTTACGATGTGGATTGTTTTGACCTTTGGTTGAACGGGCGGGGTTTCGCTCCTGATGCGGCGAACCGGCTCAAACACCCTTTGCATTATGTTCCAGAAAGCTCCCAACGGCCATTTCGTAAATGACCTGATCGTCTTCAACGGACTGGATGAAGGCGGTTTCGTCGCGAAAGGGTTTCATCTGGAGCCCCCTGATTTAACAAACGCGCAGGTCAGCGAGCTGCACGAGTTTCAAGACCAGCTTTGCATTTTGCTCGCCTCCCTTGGTGAACAACAGCGGCTCCAAATCCAGTTTTATTGCGATTCCGATTATCGACCCGAACTTCTTCGTTATCGGGAGGAAACCAAAAAAGCGGCGAACGCCTGGACACGGCGTACACGTAACGAACGCTTCGAGCGCTATTGGCTGGCAATGACAGAACGCCGATTGCGCCGCCAACGTCTTGCTCTTTACATCACGCGAAAAATCGAGGGTTCAACCAAAGGCATCAAATCCAAAGCCGCCTTGGAAGAATTCTACACTCAACTTTTGGAACAGGTGCGCGGCGAATACGAACATGTTCATGAGCTGCTTTCCAATATCTTCTCCGGCCAGGGTGCGCGGATTAAGCCGATGACGGATGCGGATCATTTTCGGCATTACAAAACATTCCTAAATCCGTCGTTGGCGGAACGTTTCGATTACGATCCCGTTGAAGGCTTTGACCCCGAACTTTCTATTCAGGAAAATTGCTGGCATTGCGAAGCGAACGGACAGCGAGACTTTGGATTTTTCATGGACGGGCATTATCACTCAATGCTTGTTCTCTCGCGTTGGCCGAAAGTGACGTATCCCGGCATCGTCCATCGCCTCACGAATCTTCGCCTACTTGATTACACCATCACGGTAAACATCGATCCCTTGCCCGTGCGAAAGGAGATTTCGAAGGAAGAAAAGGAACACGAACGGATCGCGGGAGATTATGCCAGTGAGAAGAAACTTTCGCTCCTGACCGTCATGGAGAAGAAGCAGCGAAAGATTTCCGCTCTGATGCAGGGCCACACCTTTCCATTCAATGTGTTGTACGCCATCCGTGTTTGGGACAAATCGAATGAAGGATTGATTGCCAAAATCACGGCTATCAAAAACGCCATCAATTCGATGAACAGCGCTCAGTATTCCGAAAGCGCTTTGCCCAGCACATCGAAGAAGCTTTTTTTCGAAACGTGGCCAGGCTGGACTTGGGGCGGCTATGAGGCGCGAAAACTTTACGGCGAAAACCGCTATGTGGCCGACATGCTTCCTGTCGTCGCGACGTTCACCGGCCATCTTGACAGCGCAGAAGCCATCTATGAAGGCCCCGCACAAAATTTGGTCGGGATTAAAACGTTTTCAGGCGCCAGTGGGAATCTTTCACCTCAACACGCCGTTCTGCTGGGCATGAGCGGCGCGGGAAAATCGGTGGCCGTTTGCGACCTGCTTTCGCAGACGGAAAATTATTTCGCCTATACGGTCATCATTGAAGAAGGACTTTCGTACGGAATCTACACGCAAACGGTGGAACCGAATGCAAAGCCCATCGTTATTCAACCGGACGGCGACATCACCATCAATTATCTCGACACCAAGGGGCTTCCTCTGACCCCGGATCATCTCGCGTCGGCCACGGCCTTGGCGGCGCGAATGGTCGGCGTCAGCCAGCACGAGGACAAACAGATGTTACGCCAGGCGCAGATCGCCAAATATCTAAACCAGCTTTACGAGGACACCTTTCAGGATTGGTCTCGCAAGAATGATGCGCGGATTCTGTCAATCGCCCGCCGCGCTTTGGCCTTGCACCGATACCGCAAAGAGAAAATGCCGCCCGGCGCGACCACTCTGGAAGCATTCAGCGATTTTCGGGACTGGCACAAAACCCACGAGGGCGAAGCAGCCGTTTATGAACAAACGCCCGCCGAAGCTGAGGTTCTCAAATTCTTAAAAGACCCGATTACGGCGAAGGAGGTTCGCAATCTCGCCTTTGCGTTCTTCACTCCCGATCAATATCCCACGCATCAGATGCTTCAGGAATTAATGTATCTGGATGCCAGCGGCGCCGAGCGTGATCAAATTCTTGAAATTGCCACGTTGCTTATGCCTTGGTGCCGGGATGGCAATTACGGCGCGTTGTTCGATGGCGCAAGCAATCTCTCATTGACGGGAAAAATTGCTCACTTTGAGCTTGGCTACATTCCCGATTCCGCCAAGGAGCTTCGTGCGGCCGCAGGATTTCTAATCACCAACTACGCCCGAAAACACATCATTACTTTGCCGCGAGCCCTACGGAAACGGAATGTTTATGAGGAGGTGGCTCGATTTCTTGATATTCCGGGCGGGGAGGAAATCGTCAAAGAGAGCTACGCACAGCTTCGCAAATTCAATTGCTGGAACATTTCCATCGTTCAGCAGTACGCGCGGTTCAAACAGTCACGCATCCGTTCCGCTGTCTTCGGCAACAGCCGGCAGTTCTTTCTTATGCGGCAGAATGATCGCGCCGACCTCGACGATATTTCCCAGGACATTGCCCTGCCGGACATTACCAAACACACCATTATGAGCTATCCGCTGCCCGATCATCAGGCCGGGCAGAAATTCGGCGCATTCACCTATGTCCATGTGGATTCCAACCGACCGCTCTGCGGGACCATCCACAACATCGCTTCCGACGAAATGCTCTACTGCTCCAGTTCAAGCGGGGAGCATTTCGAGCAACGCGCCAAAGACCTCCGTGGCGCAAATGACGTGGTGGAGGGAATCGTGGCCCACGCTCATCGTTCAGAACAATTGGAAACAGTATGAAAATGAAAATGTTTATCCTTTCAATTTGTATCGCATTCATCTCGGTTGGGTGCACGACCACTCGCCCCATTAGCGCCGTGGCGATGGGGGCGGGCGGCGCAGCACTGGCCAATGAGCTTTCTGACGGCGACCCACTCATCACCGCAGCCGGGGCCGCTGGAGGCGTCGTTCTCAGCGAAGGACTGCATTACGCCGCAAAAAAGCAGACGGAGAAGGCATTTGTCAACGGCTACGAAAAGGGACGCAGCGATGCCGTTAAACAACAGTACTGGATTCTGGTCAACCAGCAGAAGCCGACAAGTGGCTCTTCGGCCAATGTCCGTCTTTATCAAATCCCGATCCCTGAGCAGACCATCGACGGTGTGACGATGAAACCGACAACCAAATATTTGCGAATCGAGGAGTGACCGGCGTATGAAAGCAAAACAACTTTTAGTCGTTCTTCCATTCCTGTGGGGAAGCAGCGTTAAAGCCCAGTGGGTGGTTTACGACCCAACTGTTCACGCGCAACAGATCATGGATCAAGCGCAGGACATCGCCAAGTACGTGGAGATGGTGAACAATCAGGTTCAGCAAATCCAGCAGTTGACGGCGCAGCTTCAGGAATTGCAGCAGTACAACAAAGCCTTTGGCGATCCCTCGCGAATTCTGAACGTCACCGGCGTAAACGGTCTGGTTCGCGACTTACGGCAGACCACCGTTGGCAAAACCATCACGGACCTTCAACGCATAGCCGATGGCGTGGAAGCACTGACGTATGACGCCAACGGACTTTATCAGCAGATTGGCAAAACCTTCACCACACCGGCAGGCCATGAAATCGAGCGGACTGTCGAACAATACAAACCCTTCGAGGCCGTGAATCGAACCACGGCCAATTACACCAACGTCACCGCCGATGTGTTGCTCCGGCGAAAAGCGCTCAAAGATGAAATCGCCGCCACCACGGAAAGATTGCAGTCCGCTCAGACCGCTTCGGAGGTGCAAAAGCTCAGCGGCGTCCTCGTTGGGTTGAATTCCGCGCTCGGCGCCACCGACAAGGAACTCGACCAGGCCCTCGCCACGAGTCTTGTCCAGGATATTGAGAATCGGAATGACATTGAAAAACAGGCCAAGGCACAGCGAGAAGAACAGCAGGCCGAAATGCGCGAAGCCTTTGGCAATTATCGCAGAACATTCCAACTGAATACTACGGCACCCATATTTCCGGAGAAGAAATGAAACTGAAAATCACTCTTATCATCGTCGGAACCGCCGTAATCGGTGGCAGCATCCTCGTTGCCATCACAGAGTCCCGAGAGCGGAAGGAACGGCAGCAAGCCATCACGGAAAGCCATGAGCGCGTTTCAACCGCCATGAGCAATTATAACAAGACCTTCAAGCTGAACACCAATCCGCCCATCTGGCCGGACGCGCCCAAAAAGTAAGGAGATTTCCATGAACGCGACAGAAGCCGAACTGCGAACGACGCCTGTGACCGGAAATGGACACGCCAGAGTTCAAAGTCCTCGCCGTCGTTTCAATCCGACTCGCATCTTCGTGGAGAAAGATCGGCTCGTTTGGTTCTGGTTTGCCTTTGCCATGCTGGTTTTGGTCGCAGCGGCGGTGGATCGATATTATCTCGTTCAGAGCTTCAAACAACGCGAGCGTGTTGTCATCATCGATCCGGCCAGCACCTATTATCTCTCGCCATTGTTGAAATTTGAGGAAGCCAAAGACCTCCACGTTCAGCAAAGCGCCTTGGCGGCGACCGCGTTCCTGCAACGGAATCCCAAAGGCTTCGATAACGAGGAGTTGCTAAAACAGATGTTTCTCAAAAACGCTTTTGAGAAAGCATCCACTTTTCGGCAGAGGGAGGAACCAGAATTCAAATCCAAACAGCTCCACCAGAAATCTGAGATCAGCCGAGTGGATGTTTTGCAGACGCGCGAAAACGTCGTCCTCACCCAGGTATCCGGGCAAATCATTCGCACCGGCATCTTTCAGGAAAAGGCATTCACGGAATCCATTCCGTTCAAATTATCGCTGAAGCTCCAGCGCAATCCGAACATGGCTCAGAACGGACGCTTTCCAACCGCCGTCAACGACTTCAAGTATGAAACCACTCGCAATTAGTTTAATTTTCGCGTTTACTTGCGTGGCGGCAGACGCCAGGGACTCGAATAAGGCCATCCGTGAGTTCATTTTAGATGAGCGCACCGTCTACACCATTCCCGTTTCACTCAAGCGAGTGACAACCGTCAGTTTTCCAGGCCCCATTTCCGCGATTGATGCCGCGCAAGTAACCGCTGACGCCAAAAAACTGGCGCCATTTCAATTGGCCCACACGAAAGGCGCTTCGTTCTTTTCCGTTCGATCCCTCATCCCAAATGGAACGGCCAATGTGAATGTTCGCTGGAAAAACAAAACCTACGTCATCGAATTGACTGAGAGTGATGAACCGCTCCTTTCCGTCGTGTTCCAATATGAGACAGATAAAAGCGCTCTACCAGAAGCCGTCACGGTGACTCCCGCCCGGTTGCTGGCGCTGCTTGATAAAGCCAAATCCTTTCCGATCCTGCGCACCTATCACCCGGAGGCCGTGGCCAGTGTCGAATACAAAAACTACGGGGAATCGCCGCGTGTGATGCAAGCCGACGGATACGAAATCCGCCTGGAAGAAGTGTTTCGTTTCAATCGGGAAGACACCTTGATATTTCGGGTTCGACTCAAGAACAATACCGACTCGCCGTTGCATTTCGCCCCCAACGGATTTTCTCTGCGCGTAGGCGACCGCACTTATCCGCAATCCATCAGTGACGCCAGCGGTCTTATTCCCGCAAACAGCGAAGCACCCGCCTATTTTGCCGTCACCGGGACGCCTAATGGCGGGCGCAACGATATTTCCTTGAAGAACGATTTTTATGTCATCGTTGACGCGAAACCGGAAGGTCCAGGCAAGGAGGATGAAAAATGAACCCCCGAGCCGCCGTTAATTTCGTGAAGACGCCTACGGGCGCATTCCTGGGCTTCTGCTTTTTTCTAATCGTCGGGTTCTTGGTTTTCCGCACCGTCCACAAGCCGCCCCAAACAAAACGAACACGCGTCGTTGCCGACGCGGCCGGCACCGCTCCACAAGCGCAAGTTGTGGAAAGCAGCGAGAATAAAAACTTTTCACCTCTCAAAATTCCGTTCGTAAAGGAAGAAAAAGAGCCAGCAACGGAATCACATAAATCAGATCGGCAAACGGTTGACATCCCGCCCATTTCGCTTTTCGCGGAAACGCCAGAGCCACCCAAAAAGGAACTTAGCAAATTCTACGCGCCCTATGGGCGGTTAATCCCTTGCGAATTAATTATCACGGTTGATTCGTCCTCGATCCGCACTCCGATTGTCGGCCTGGTGACCGATGACATTTACCACGCAGGACGCTTGATCATCCCGGCCGGAACTGAAGTTCATGGCTCTGCGCAAGTAGACCGAACGCGGGAAAGAATCGCCAGCGCCGATCGCTGGACGCTTGTTTGGCAATCCGGTGAAGAACTGCGGCTTGGTGGCATTGCTCTGGATCGAGAGAAGGATGCAAGTTCGGAAGGATGGGGCATCACCGACGGCAGCGCCGGTTTGCGGGGGCGCCTGGTCAAATCGGACGATATGGCCGAGATCAAACTGTTTGCCGCCACGTTTCTCAGTGGCGCGGCGAGCTCGCTGACGGATCGTGAACAAACCATCTTTGGTTCCATTACCTCCCCGACGCTTCGCAATGCTCCGCTAAAAGGAGCACAAGACGTTTTAGGCACGTACGCCAAGCAAATTTACGATTCCATCCAGCGCGATGGATTTTACGTCCGTGTTCCGGCTGGAAAGCAATTCTATCTTTACGTGACGCAAACTATTGATAACGCCGAGGCCACCGTCGGTGGAACAATATTGGACGACACCGACCAGCGCCCCGCGACCAATCAGCTTTCATCAGCGTCAGCGGCACAGGCCGTCACGCCCCATCCTATTTTTATTCAACCAGGAGCCATGCCATGAAAAACATCTTTTTTCTCATGCCGGTCATTTTACTGACGGCGTGCGCCAGCAAGAAGCCGGTCGTTGTTCAGATGCCTCGCTCCGTGCCGGGGACAACCCTTCCTGCCGAAGACATCGAATCCGTTCGTTATGCCGAGAATCTTAAAGCATATCCCATCGGGAGATATGTTGACCCTAACAACCAACTCGTCATGCACGAGGCCCATACAGTTTATCGCGTTGAGACAACCACGAAATGGAATCTTCATCCCAACGCGCCGGTCTCTGTTCCGACTGGTCCGGTTGTACGCATCGTAGATCCGGCCCATCACCCCGCTCCGGTCAACGCGGAAGTGGCGGCGGAAATCAGCCGGCAAAAATTTGCCACCCAAGCGCTTCTCGACCGAGGCGCGAAGCTGGATGAGACACTTTCGCAACTCTCTGGGGCGTTTCGCGTCACGAAAGACCTTGGCGACCAAGCCCACGCATTAAGGAATGAACTGACGATCACTCAAAAACGATTGGACGCCTTTGAGCAGGAGTTGCGGAAAAAACAGGCCGACGCAGTGGTCGGCGCGCAACAAAAGACAAACGAATGGTGAGTTCACTCGTGTGAACAGAAAGGAAGCATATGCTAAAACGAAACGGTAAACCTATCCGGGCCGATGCAGCCCCGGAAAATGGCGCAGCCGATGCGCCGAGGGAATTCAAGGAAAACGACGTCATTAACGGTCAAATTGACGGCTACATCAAAGACAATCCCAAATATTGGGAGACAATCAAGGCGATGCCCCGCGAGCGCCTCGAACGGCATGTAATCTACCAACAACTTCGCTTCAACGCCCGCAAGGAGAAGCTCGACAACGGCGTCCTTCGACGTGTCGAGGAAAATCCGGCGCTTAAGGATGTCTTCGACAAACTGATTGAACAACTCCCGGAAAACCAGCGCGAACAGGCCCGAGTAAACATCGCCAGGAATATTGTGTTTTCCGAAGCCCGTTCGCAGAGGCAAACCGCAAAGAACGCTGTCGCTGTTTAGCCAGTGGCGGTTCACGAAAACTTCGCGGTTTTCGTCCATGTATTCCTGATGTCGCCTGCTTGGAAGAATGCACGAAACCGCGATGTTTTTCGCTTCGAAGGCTTTGATCCTTTTTGATTTTTGAACGTGAAGAAGATAAATTCACATGGCATTAAAACGGTCAAGACCCGAAGCCGACGACAATCAACTCGATCTATTTGTCTATGCAACCAGCGGCGCCAATCCAACTGACTCAGTACGGCATGATGGCCGAGAAACATTGGCGGGAATTCCGACCCACGATGGTCAAAGAAATGGAAGCCAAAGGAATTCTTCAGGAAATGCTTTTGGAAGCGGAAGAGAACACGGACGAGGAGCTGACGGCCTTGACTTTCCAGTTTATGAAGGACGGATTAACGGCGCAGCAGGCGCACGACCGAGCCTGGGAAATTGTGAGGGAGAAATACATCTTTTTGGCGCCCGAAACGGAAATGTAGAGCGCAACCCGAATAATTATCGCATCACCGAAACCGATCTCGTCGGCGAAGGGTCGATCAGGGAAAAGTGCCGAGGGAATCTCGCTGCCATTCGCCTTCTAAAACAACTACAAGCGGAATGCCGTCCTGCTGACGATAAAGAAAAATCGCTGCTTGTCCGGTACGTTGGGTGGGGCGGAATTCCACAGATATTCACTCCCGCCGCTGACTGGCGAACCGCAAACGCGGAACTTTCTTCGCTTCTCTCGGAGGCTGAATTTCGGGCGGCTCGCGCCTCAACGCTCAACGCGCATTACACCGCCGGCAAAGTGATCATGGCCATGTATGCAGCACTGGAACGCATGGGTTTTGAACAAGGAAGAATTCTCGAACCCGCCTGCGGCGTCGGACATTTCATTGGCTTCATGCCGGAGAGAATCCATTCCCGTTCCACCATAACGGGCATTGAAATTGATCCGGTTACCGCTGGCATCGCAAAAGCCCTTTATCCCGACGCGGACATCCGCAGCCAACCCTTCGAGAATGCCAAATTAAACGATGATTATTACGACCTTGCCATTTCCAACATCCCTTTTGGCGACTACAAACCGTTCGACCCAAAATTCAACGAGCACGGCTTTTTGATTCACGATTATTTTTTCGCAGCAGCACTGGATAAGGTCCGACCCGGTGGTTTAATTGCATTCATCTCCTCAAAAGGAACGATGGATAAAATCGATTCGAGCTTGCGCGATCATCTCGCTCGCCAAGCGGAGTTGATTGGCGCGATCCGGTTGCCAAACGATGCTTTCAAACGCAATGCCAATACGGAAGTAACCACCGATATTATCTTTTTGCGAAAACTGGCATTGAATGAGACGCCACGCTCAACAACCTGGAAAAATGTCGTCCCTCACACCAATTCGCGGGGTGAAGTAATCCCAATCAATGAGTATTTCGCCAAGCGCGCACATATGATGCTTGGTGAAATGCGGCTTAAGGGGCGCATGTATCAACGCAACGGGCCTACCCTTGTCAGCGACAAACGGGATATCGGCAAGGGTTTGGCAGCGGCCATCGAGAATCTTCCGGAGAGGATTTATCAGCCCTTGCAGCAAAGCGTTGTTTTACCACAAGCAGATGAACGCATTCCCGCTCCCGGTGAAGTAAAACCAAACGCTTACACTTTGCATAACGGCCAAATTGCTATTCGCCACGGCGATGAATTAAAATTGCTTCCCCATCTTCCCAGCCTGACCGCATCACGCATTCGCGGAATGATACAGGTTCGAGACTCCGTACGTGAATGTTTGCGAACCCAATTGGAAGAAAATGATGAACCCCAAATTGAATTGGCTCGCGCTCGATTAAATCAATCGTATGACCGATTTATTTCGAGATTTGGCCCATTATCCAGTCCGGCCAATCGGAGAGCGTTTCGCGGCGATCCCGACCGACCACTCCTTTTCTCCTTGGAGAACTACGACGAGGAGACCGATAAAGCGACCAAAACCGCCATTTTCTGCGAGCGAACGATCCACCGGCAGCAGCCAGTGGAATCCGTTGATTCGCCCAAAGCCGCCTTGATCGTCTCGTTGAATGAAAAAGGCCGGATCGACTTGCCGCACATGAGCCGGTTGTTGAACCAATCCGTGGATCAGTTTCTTCCAGACCTGAAAGGGGCGGTCTTTCTCAATCCACAAACAAAGGAATGGGAAACCGAAGATCGATACCTTTCGGGAAATGTCCGTGAAAAATTGGTCATCGCGGAATCCGCCGCCATGAACGACCGGCGTTTTCAGGAAAATGTTGAGGCATTGAAGGCTGTTCAACCCGAGGATTTGTCTGCCACCGACATAGACGCACGATTGGGCGCATGCTGGATACCGGTCAAAGATGTTGAAACGTTCGTTCGAGATTTATTGGATTCGCAAGGCGTGAGCGTTCTGTACACACCCCAGCTCGGAACCTGGGCCGTCCAAGGCGACTACACGGCCAAAAGCGCTGTGACCAATCGAACTGATTGGGGAACGGACCGGGCCAGCGCTTTGGAACTCATCGAAGACGCCTTGAATCTTCGAACCCCGACCATCTACGACACAATTCGAGAGAGTGGAAGCAGCCCAAAGCAAGTCGTCAACCCGGTCGCCACCGAGGCTGCCAGGGAGAAACAGCAGAAAATCAAAGACCGGTTCAAGGAATGGATCTGGCGCGAAGACGAACGCCGCGAACGCCTAACCCGTAAATATAACGATGAGTTTAATTGCATTCGGCTACGGGCGTTCAATGGCGATCACTTAACTTTGCCGGGAGCCAGCCAGACGGTAGCATTGCACAGCCATCAAAAAACTGCCGTCTGGCGAATTTTGCAGACGCCAAACACTTTGCTCGGCCACGTTGTTGGGGCAGGCAAAACCTACTCGATGGTGGCGGCCGCAATGGAGTTGAAACGCCTCGGTTTGGCTCGTAAACCCATGTTTGCCGTCCCCAACCACATGCTCGGTCAATTCTCCTCTGAACTGCTTACCCTTTATCCAGGCGCCAACATCCTTGCCGCCACGAAAGAGGATTTTGAAAAGGATAAGCGGCGGGAGTTGATGAGCCGCATCGCCACCGGCAATTGGGATGCCATCATCGTGACCCATTCCGGCTTCGAGAAGATTCCAATGTCCCACGAACGGAGGAAGCATTTCTTCCAGACGCAACTCGATGAGCTTGAATCCGCGATCCTGGAGCAAAAGGGCAACAGCGATACGCGACGGATCGTAAAACAACTCGAAGCCGCCAAGAAGCGGCTGGAAACCAAACTCCAATTGTTGGCCGCCGATGAAAAAAAGGACAATACGCTTACTTTTGAAGAGCTTGGGGTTGACCGGTTATTCGTGGACGAGGCCCATTTTTTCAAAAACCTTTTCTACATCAGCAAAATGACCCGCGTGGCGGGCCTGCCACAGACGGCCTCCGAAAGAGCCTTCGATATGTTCCTGAAGGTTCAATACATTCAGAGCATCAACGAGGGAGGCGGCGTTGTCTTTGCCACTGGCACTCCCATAGCCAATAGCGTGGCTGAAATGTACACGATGCAGCGGTATTTGCAGATGGACGCCCTCAAAAAGCAGCGCCTTCACCATTTCGATGCTTGGGCGGCGACGTTCGGCGAGCCCGTGACGGCGATGGAGCTATCCCCGGACGGGGCGGGTTATCGCCTCAATACGCGTTTCGCCCGGTTCATCAATGTACCCGAATTGATGCAACAGTTTTGCCAAGTGGCCGACATCCAAACGGCTTCAACACTTAAACTTGCGGTTCCAGAAATCCAGACGGGCAAACCCATCGTCATACGCGCTCCAAGCACTCCGGAGCTAAAAGACGTTGTGGCATCGCTGGTAAAACGTGCTGAGGCCATTCGAAATGGCTCAGTGAAACCAGACCAGGACAACATGCTCAAAATCACTTCGGAAGGCCGCAAAGCGGCCCTCGATCTCCGAGTGCTAAATCCATTGGCTCCCAATTTGCCGGACAGCAAATTGAATCTGGCGGCTGATACGATATTTGAAATTTGGAAAGGCTCGGCGGAAATCAAAGGAACCCAATTGGTTTTTTGCGACCTCTCCACCCCCGCAAAACTTCAGTGCCGTTTTTGCGCTTACGATGAACTGAAACAAAATCTGGTTGAGCGTGGAATCCCCGCCTCGCAAATCGCGTTCATTCAGGATTACGACAGCGACATTCAGAAGCACTCGCTTTTCAAAGAAGTGAAGGCGGGGCGAATTCGCGTTCTTTTGGGCAGCACTTTAAAAATGGGCGCAGGAATGAACGTGCAGGAGCGTCTGATTGCTTTGCACCATCTCGATGCGCCGTGGCGCCCCGCCGACGTAGAACAACGCGAGGGAAGAATTCTCCGTCAGGGCAATCAAAATAAATCAGTCGGCATTTACCGTTACGTCACCGAAGGCAGCTTCGATGCGTATATGTGGCAGACATTGGAAACCAAAGCCCGATTCATTCAACAAGTGATGACTGGCGATACGCACATTCGCCATTTGGAAGACATCGATTCCCGCGCTTTGACCTATGCGGAAGTGAAAGCCATCGCCTCCGGTAATCCGCTCGTAATGGAAAAAGCTTCCGTTGACGCTGAATTGATTCGTCTCACCCGTTTGCTTTCCCAACACGCCGATACTCAATATCGCATTCGGTCTGATATTCGGCGGCTAAAAGAGGAGGGACCTGCCATTGCTCGCAAAATCGAGGCGCTAAAACTCGACCTTCCTCTGCGAAAAGACACCCGTGGAAACGCCTTCGAAATCTTGATCGAAAAAATAGTTTACAAAGATCGTGGAGTGGCGGGAGAGATGCTAAATCGTATCGCCAAACGAGTGGCCGGGAGTTCAATGGAATTCGAGGTCGGCTCATTCGCCGGTTTTCCGTTATTCGTCCGTGCTGGCTACTTAAACCAGGTTGACCTCATCGCAAAAGGAAACGCCTACCATGCAGCCACGATTTCCGATTCCGCGCACGGGACCATCCGCTCCCTTGAACATTCAATCCAGACAATGGATGAGAGAATCTCTCGCGCAGAGTGTGAATTGACCGACTGCCAAAAACGGTGTTCGGAATTAGGGTCAAAATTAGGCGAACCTTTCGAACATGAAGCCAAGCTTTTAAGTTTGGCGAATCGCCAGCAGGAATTGGAAGCGGCGTTGGATGTGACCAAGAATCAGGCACCCAACGGGTTGGCCGCTGATCCAACTCCAACGGCCGATGTTTTGGATAACGACCAAAATCCCGAGAGCAACACCGGTGAAGCCCACAGAATCAAGAGCGCTCGAAGCAAATCCAGCAGCACGCGTTGTATTCGGGCATAAACCCGCTACCCATTTTGGCCGCAACTTCGTTCGCATGCCCAATAAAATTGATCCAAAGCAAGCAAATCTCAATCGGGACTTAACCAACTGTCAAACCGCGTGAACGCAATGTTCGAACTTCCTTCCAGACATGTTTTGTAAAAGAGGAAGCGGTCCTCGAAAATGAGGCCGCTTCCTCCGACTTTCTAAAGCAAACCCAAACCGTAACCCTCCTTGTTCAAGTTCAGACGGAATAAACAACGATTCGGTTCAAAATAAAAACGGCCCCTTACGGGGCCGTCGCGAAATGCATTGCGCACTTCGGCAAATTCCTTCTCGAAAGGCAATAAGAGAAGGAGGCCATCGGCAAAGGCAAAAAACCGAAGGCGATTTCGAGCCTATCTCCGCTCAAAAAATCTTCAATAAAAAACGATCCCAAAAACGTAGGCGCTACTCGCGAGGGCCTTGCGTTGGACGGTCTGCTAGTGCTGTCAAGTGGTCTGCTCGCCGGCTGCGCCGCGCTATTCGCGCCCCTCCTATTCGTCGGGGTCTCCTCGGACCACTTGACAGCGCAGACCGCCAGCGCGGGACGGCTCTTAGGATTTGCAAAGCAAAGCAATGCTTTGTTTGCAAAGCCAGTTTTTAACATGGCGGATCGTCGTGAGTTTTCGTCGTGTGCGGGCCGTTCGTTTTTGCGGGCGGTTTGGTGAAAAGGAAAAGCAACCACGAGTTTGGTCGGAATGCGCCGCCCCGCGCCCGACCAGAGTAAACGAACCGAGCGCAACCGGTTACGACCCGGCGGGCGGCGAAAGAAAGAGTAAATATGTCAAAGGAAAGAGGCAACCCAACGGCGATGGTTGATGGGACTGAATTGCTGTTGCGAATCTGGGACGAGCAAATCATTGCCGCCAGGCATTTCATCATGGACGCGCGTAAGCGCCGCCGCGAAAAGGCCGTCTCCCAAGTTCAAGGCGTTCATTTCATGGTCCTGACGCTTCGAGAGCAATTGATCGGAATACGGGATTTCAGGGGATCGGACAAAGTTGAGAAGCACTACGCCTTCTTTGTGGAACTGCTCGAAGAACATTGGAAGGAGGCGTTATGAACGGTTTCACGCCCAAGGAATTCAAGATCGTCGCCCTTCGCGAGTGTCCGCTGCCGCAGGACTTGCAGATTTGCGACACTCCCGAAAAGGTCGTCGAATACTGGAACGCGCACCTGCTTTCGCACCCATACTTTAATCCCGAGTGCGAATGCTTCGTGACGCTCCTTTTGAACACTCGCCGCCGTGTCAAAGGCCATTGTCTCATCAGCATTGGCACGCTGGATTCGGTGGTGGTTCATCCAAGGGATGTGTTTAGGCCAGCCGTCATTGGTGCCGCTGCCGGAATCATTCTAATCCACAATCACCCGTCAGGAGAGGCGTCCCCATCCGAAGCGGACATTCAGGTCACTCGTGAACTCATCAAAGCCGGGAAGTTGCTCCGCATTGAAGTAGTCGATCACGTCATCATCGGCCACGGCCAACATCGTTCGCTCCGTGGGTTGGGCCTCTTCAACTGATTTACCCATCGCGCTCTCGCTGACGCCAGCGGGGGCGCGACTCCGTTTGGAGATTTCCGATGAATACGGGACAACTGACTTTGGATTACGCTCCCCACGCTTCGCAACAACCCCTTGTAATCTGCTACGGCGCCGGACGCGATTCGACCGCTTTGCTCGTCGGCCTCAGGCAGCGCCAGATACGCCCTGACCTGATTCTGTTCGCGGATGTTGGAGCTGAAAGGCAATCCACTTATGACTACTTGATAGTTACGAACGCATGGTTGCGGTCGGTGGGCTTCCCCGAAATCACCATCGTTCGTTATCAACCGAAGGATTTTAAACACTGGCCTCCGTATCATTCCATCGAGGAAAATATCCTCACCAACTGCGCCCTGCCTTCCATCGCTTACGGTTTCCACAAATGCAGCGCCAAATGGAAAATCGCGCCCCAGCTTGCATTTCTCAAGAAGTGGCAACCCGCCCGCGATTGCTGGGCATCCGGCGGGCGTGTTCGCAAAGCGATTGGGTTTGATGCCAGCCCTCGCGAAAAGCGGCGTTCCCACGGATGCAGCACCTACGCGGTGCAGGACGAGGAAGCAGATTTGTTCGACCTTTGGTTTCCTTTGCAGGAGTGGGGATGGGATTTGGCCGAGTGCATTCGGCAGATCGTCAAAGCGGGCCTGCCGATCCCGACGAAATCGTCCTGCTATTTCTGCACCGCCATGAAACCGCACGAAGTGGATGACTTGGCGAAAACCGAACCAGACAAACTCAAACGAATCGTCGTTCTTGAGGCACGCGCCCGTCAAACTCATCTCGATTATGCGGAACGAAAAGGATGGCCCAAAGGCTTGGGGGTTCCTTTAACCGAGGGCATTTGGCGGCGCCGTGTCAAAGGGCTTCGGCGCGGTTCGACTCCAAAACCAGGCAGCATCACAGAATACATTCGCGAGAAGCAATTGCTTCCAGAACATGAAATCAATCGTCTGATCGAAGCTACGCCGACGCACCCGCTTTCCCGAAACGAAATTCAAGATTGGCAACAATGGTTGCGCTCCATTACAAGCGCCGGGGACTTGGCCGACGCCGCCTAAATCGCTTCCTCGTCATTTCGGAGGATTAAGGCGAGCCGTCGCAATTTCTCGAAAAAGACTGAGGAACATTTTAATCGCGTCCAACGATCTCGGATGCTTTTTTTGAATTGCAATAATTGTGCGGCTAGGCCCTCGCTCAACAGGACGATATTCTAACGGCCCCGCGCATTGTGCCATCGCGGGAACAAACGCCACGCCTTCCCCAGCCATCACGAATGATTGCACCGTCTCCAATTGGCACCCCTTAAAAGCCACCTCAGGGCGGATATTATGAACCTGAAAAAAGCGGCGCACGGGTCCGCTTAGACAATGGTCATCGTCCAGCAAAATGAACTTCTGAGAGGAAAGATCTTCGACTTGAACCACCGTTTTAAGGGTAAGAGGGTGTCGAACGGGCATCGCTAATAGGAGTTCGTCAGTGAATAATTCCTCCATGGCAAAGCCGGCCGCGTCGAAAGGAAGGCTGGCGATGCCAATTTCCAGTTCACCCTCTTCCACCATTCTGACAATTCGTGAAATTGGCTCTTCGCGAATAATCAGCAGAGGGTTGGGAAACTTTTGGCGGAAACGAGCCAACGCCTGCGCCAAACGGTAGGGAGCAATCGTGGGGATGGCGCCGATTTCGATTTTCTCCCCCGAGCTTGCCGCCTGGATCTGAACAGCCTTCTTTGCGCGCTCAATTTGTTCAAGAATCCCATTTGCCCGCTCGACCAGAACTCGACCCGCCGGCGTCGGAGTGACGCCGCGGTGGTTCCTGTAAAAAAGAGCAACCTCCAGATCGCTTTCCAGTTTGTGAATCTGTTGACTAAGGGCGGGTTGAGTGACGTGGCATTGAAATGACGCTTCTCGAAAACTTCCCGTTTTCGCCACCGCAAGAAAATACCGTAATTGGTGAATTTCCATTCCAAGACGGCCCTCGCCTTTTCGCGCATATCTGAATTATGCGAATCGGCCTTTGCGGCTGAACGCTGCAAAAAGCGGGCCAATCTCAAAGTCGAAATCGAAATTTTGGATTCCGGGAGTGATAGGTTTTTCCGATTGAGCGATAAGAAATTCCAATTTGCGGGGTTTTAATCGCGCGGCGATTTATTTCATGGATTCTCGTTGATTTCCTTTGCAACAGGAAACCGGGAAAGGCAAAAGCCAAAGGAGGGTTCGTGAAAGCGCAGAATGTGGTGGGGCCTCAGATTCGAAGAATTCGTTACAATCTTGGATGGTCGCAGGAAAAACTCGTGCAGCAACTGGAGGCGGTCGGCTTGGAGGTTCGACGTGACTTTATCGCCAAAATCGAAGGCGGCCGACATCGCGCTGATGACATGTATTTGCCGTTTTTTGCTGCCAGTCTGAAAGTACCCGTCGCCGATTTATTTCCCAAATTTACCGCCTTGGCCTCTCAAATTGCCGAATTGCGGCCAGCTCGTAAACCGCCGCGTTCGATTGTGCCGCCGGTGGCACAGCCAAACGAAGATAATGATGGTAGTGGGTAGTGTATGAGCGCGACCGAAAACCTCTCCTCAGAGCGGAACGGAACGGAGCAACCAGAAAGGCTTGCCTATTCCTTGCACGAAGCCGCCGAGTTGCTCGGGGTGGATTACTTCAGCGTTTATCGCCTCGTGCAGCGCAAGAAATTGAAAGTCTGCCGGGCGCTTCGGGGAAAATTCTTGGTTTCACGAGACGAGCTTTTGCGTTTGCTGAGGGCGGAAGGGGAGGACGCATGTTAAAACGTCACGGAGAGCCGTGCCAATACCGAGTGCCGGGTTTTGGCGGGCGGCTGACCGAAACCGAATACCAGGCATACACTGAGGCAATGGACGTTGTCCAAGACCAGGTTTCTCAATTGCTCGAAGGAGCTCGTACGCTGGGCGAACTCGAAACACAGGCCATCAATTGGAGAGAACTGCCTGTCAACGGAACCAGCCAATTAATTCAAGCCATCAGGATTCAAGGCGACCGAGGGGCGCCTTGGCAAATTTTAAAAACTCTCTCAAAAACCGCCACGAATGAAATCCTGTTTTGCAGCCGTCCCCGAGGAACCGGTCAAGAATACGGAATTATCGAACAATTCGGCCCCCATTCGGCTTACGCGCGCGCCCACGGGACGGCGGAAGTTTTGATGACCAGCAACGATCCCAAAATTTTGATTCAAGATCATTTGGATAACGAAAAAAATATCCTCCAACTTTTTCGCAAAGACATTCAGGCGACCGTGGAGGAGACCCTCGCCGCAAAATATCCGGGCGAGAATTTAAGCCGGGTCGTTAAAGCGGTTGACGACCGTTGCCAATGCGGTGAATCGACTTTGCGGAGAAATGACCAAACGAAAACAATCAAAAGCGCGGTGCGAATTCGCTTTTGAATTTGCGATAGATTTATGAACGACTTCAATTCCTTGTTTCCTCATTTTTCGGATCGTTGCCTTGAACTCAAGGCCATCGTAACACCGATCGCGTATCTGCTTTTGACTGGCGGTTTAATTTCAACCGTCCTAGCCACGCACCGCAGCGGCTCCGCTCATTTTCGCATCTTTGGTCGGATGCTCATGCTCACCGTCCTCATCGTTTTTGTTCCGACGTGGGGAAATATGGTGGTTTCCGCTGTTGACGACACTGTGAAAAATGTTTTGCGCGTTGATCCCGGCAAAATCTTTGATCAATACAACGCTGCTCTCGAATTGAAGAAGTCTGCATCCGGCGGGAAGAGCTGGTTCGAAAAAATTCTGGATTGGAGAGCCGCGCCAATGGAGTGGGTTTTGACCGCCTTTTTTTATTACCTCGGTTGGGTTGCGAGCGCGGTGATGTGGTGGGCGTATATTCTCCAAACGGCAATTCTTTTCCTCGGTTACGGCCTCTCGCCCATCTTCATCGGCTTTCTTGCTTTTCCAGTTCTTCAGAACGCCGGCAGGAGATACCTGCTTCATCTCGCCGGTGTTATGGCCTGGCCACTTGGTTGGGGGCTGGCTGGTATGATTACCGAAGGGATGATTGATTTCATGACGGATCGAAGTTTTCTATCCTCATCGGTGATTGGAAACGATCTTTACTCGCTTCAGAATTTTATGGGAGTCGGTTTTCTTGGCGTTTGGATCCTGTTCAGTACTATTGCCGCACCCGTAATGCTGCAACGGGCGATCCAATCTGGAAGCGCCGTAGCGGCGAATTTATTGGGAGGCGCATTTGCAGCGGGGCGGTCGGCATTTTCCGCAGGCACCTCATCGTTTGTTGCAGCTGGGGCGGGTAAAACTGGAGTAGGGCTGGTTCAGGCTGGCGCGGCGGCCGCCGCTTCGGGTGTCGAAACAATCATAAGCGGTGGACTCAATAGTAGTGGTTCTCTCATCGGATCATTAGCACACATGCGCCTACTTCACGAGCCGGGAAATTCCTCCGCATCTGGAAAAGGACGCCGTTTTCCGAAAAATGATCCAACGGGGGACAAAACCGTTGAAAACTTGATTCGCAATTCTCGTAACCCGCATTCTCAAGCCTGACGTGCATTCTTTTCACAGCGTGCTATCTTCTCATATGACCGAAGTGGATTGGGAAGCATTCAAATTCCTTGGGATCATGTTCGTAGGCTTGATAGTTGCGGTATTCGCTGCAATTGGCACTCGTCCCGCCCAAAAACTTTCCGGTTTGGCTTCACCATTAAATTTGCCGGGGTCGATTCCGAATGACCGAAATGCAGAAGCATGGCAATTCGATCCCAATGACGAAATAGAGTATTCTCTCGCCGAGGAATTGCATGAGAAAGACCCGAATCGTAACCCGTTCCCCTCACCGATACCGCCAAAAAGCTCGGAAGATTATTCCTAAACGCGCGCGTTTTCCTTCCCAGGCCATTTCGAATCGGTGACGCCGTTATCAAATGCTTATCCCCCGACCTTTCTTAACGCGGTTGCTCCAGCTTTTGTGATCGACGTTCTTTATCGGAGTTGGCACTCGCCCATCAGTAGCCGAGAGGATGATTTCTTTCGTTTTCTCGGCGTGTTCTGCCACGCTTCCACTGACCAAATCCGTTGCGGCTGGACGCTGGGATGATTTGGAAACAGCTTCCAGCAATGCTCGCTTGTCATCCGTGTAGATAGTCAACGCCTCTTTGAAGCGGCTCGCCGACACATAGAATTGCTGACGGTCGGCGGCCCGAAACGATTCCGAGTTTTCGGCGATAAAAACACAATCCACGCTTTTGCTCTGTGAAGCGTATGACGTCACACAATATCCGTGAGTCCAATGAGCGAAGTCCTTGGCCACAATCCATCCGCTCTCAAGTTTGATGTCTCCCTCTTTCGTGAAGCCTTTGACCCGCTTTAAATCGCCATTATTCAGTCGGTGTCCATCCTTGGAGAAACCATTTTGGGTTACTCGGATCATGTCACCAACCGCAATCTGAATCTCTGCCAACTCGTAAACCTGAAACCGGCTGGTTTGATCCAACGGAAGCAATGCCGTCTCACCATTTTGACGGGCCACAACAACTGCTTCGTTTTTGAATTCATCCACCGTGACTCGCTCGCCTCGTTGGAAGCCGGGCGCATTCTGATGAAATTGGATCACCATCCCAGGGTAATAGTTTCGCGCATCTCCCCGTTGAGCTTCTGTCCACTGCACATTTTTGAAACGAGCAACCGTTCTCTCGTCATTTCCCAGCCTGCCGAGGTTTTTCAATGCGCGGCGGATTTCGCGTGTGACTCGTTCGCCTTCAGCGTGCGTGGGAGAAATCACCAAGGCTGTTTTTCCTTTGTTTAAAGCGGCGCCGTAATCACCGGCCAACGCTTCGTGCTGGTTCTCCAAGAGCCTAGATCGAATCATCCCCAGGCGGTTGAGTCCTTTGAAGGCCGATTGTAAATTGCCACAGCGAAGGTCCGCGACGATGGCTTTGTGTTCGTCACTTTTCTGGCGGCGAATTTCCGTCAATTCTACGGCTTCCAAACCGGCGTATTTCTCCAAAATTCGCAGGGCATCGCCACGCTCCACGGAACGATGCTGCGCAGTATCGCCCGATAGAATGATTCGGCACCCCGAACTTTCGGCGAGCGCCACCACTCGGGCCAAAGTGGGCGCTCCCAATAATCCTGCTTCATCAATCCAAATCACCTGCCCGCGGATTTGGGCCTGCAATCTCGAATTTTGCAGCAATGCTTCAATCGTATCGGCTTCCGAAAATCCGGCATCAGAACGAAGCACCCCGCGAGAAGCCTCAGCCGAAGGGGCAAAAGTGAATACCTTTTTGCCGCCCGATTCGATGGCTGCAACCGCTTCCTTCATCATAGTTGTCTTGCCGGTTCCAGCGCCTCCCCGGATGGCTGTAACGCGACCCCTGCTTTGGATAACGTGCAGCACAGCTTTCTTCTGCTCATCGGATAGAATCTCGTTCTGGAATCGCCAAACCCCGGAATGGAAAGGAACGCAGGTATCCCGGCCTTGCTGAACGAATTCGATCAATCTCCGTTCTTCAGCCAGGACTTGCCGAGTCGTCAACCATTGCTTTCCGCTCGATATTTCCCGAACAAAATCATCGCGTTGCAACTCCTGCTTCGTCCGGTTCACGTCGACCGAACCGACACCAAAGCGTAATGCCTCCCTGAGCAATTCCTTTCCAGTAGCAATCGATGCGCGTTCGTAACAATGCTGGACGGCAAAATCCATTGCCTTGGATTCTGAGACGAAAGCGACGCGATTGGACGCCTTTGAGCTTTCGATGGCGCCTCGCTCCGAAGGCGTAACACGTTGAATCCAAATTTTTCGCAAATCCGCCTTGGAAAGCTCCTTTTGCTTCCGTTCGCGAGTCATCGCGGCCAGTCCATCCTTTTCCTTGGCTGACGTGAGCCCCAACTCCTTCGCCTTCTGCTCCACTTGCTCCGAGCGTTTGGAAAATTCCTCCAGCACCCGCTTGGGGAGGCCCGCAATTTCCCAGCCTTTGGCCATGCGTTCGATGCCATATCCGATATCGGCCAGTTCCTTTGCGAACCGGGCGTGAAAGACGGCTTCAAAATAAGGCGCATCGGCCTTTAACTCGCGGAATTGACCCGCTTTCCATTTCTTTTCAAGATCATCCCAAGTGGTGTTGAAGGCATAGCAATGAGCATGCAAATGCGGATCGGGAATGCCTTTGACTGGCCTGGCTGTGAAATGAATGAACTCTGCCCAAATCATGTTCCCGGTGAGGCGATTTTCATTCGCCCCGTCTTTTCTCACTCGCGTTTGGATTTCACCTTCAATCTCCCGCATCGTTGCATTCACGGAAGCCCCGAATGCCTTCAAGATCCGCTCATCCTTCGTGAATTCGTAAACGACCGAGACGGACTTGGGACAATGGAAATTGAAGTCGTAACCAACTGTCCGATTGGTTTTGTTCCTTTGGGTCAGCCGTTCGTTAGCTCCCGGCTTTCGATTCTCGCACAAAGCATCAAATGCCTCTTGGTCAACGGCCCCTGAGAGCCCCAATCTCGCCGCTCCAAGCCCTTGCCAATCGCCGCGAATTTCCTGCCCCTCGCTGTAGTAATCCTCCTTGCTCAACGATTGAGCGAAGTATTCCTTGGCCCCGTTGGCGCTACGGCTTGGAGTTACTCGAAGCATGTCGCAAAATGACATGCCCAAGACCCTTTATCCGCCCTGGGCCGCACTACTCAGCACAACTCCCTCACTACTCGTTGTGCCATCCAGATTGGATGGTTTTACCTTCAATCAGTGAAGGATCAAAGGTCATGAACGGAGTGAAAAAATCAATATTCCTGTCAGACATCTTCCCTAAGCACAGCTTAGTGGGTCGCGTTTCAAGCCGAACGCAACGTTGTCGCCAACATTCTCGGCAATGTTGGGACATCAGTCCGACAGAATTTTTGATGCTCCGAAACAATGCCCCGGCAACAGCCGGCCAATAACCATGCAAGCTGAACTACAACACAAGCTTTTGGAGGAATTGAGGGCCGAACTGACCGCTTATCCGGTGCGCCGCTCTCGTCTCGCCGATCATGACGACTTCATTGCCGCGATGCGCGAGGCCGGTGCGCCGTGGAACACCGTTCGTCGCTACCTAGCGAAAGTCGGCGTGAAGATCAGCGCCGAAGCGATTCGTTCCTATTGGCGTCGGCATCACAAATCTCGCAGGCGTCCGGCAACGACACCCGCATCAAACCCGAAACCGCAAACAAAACCTTGGACGTTTAACCCGCCCAGCACCTTGGAGTGACTATGAAAAAGACAACATCACGTTTATTGGCCACGGTCCAAAGCAAAGGCAACCTTGGCAAATCCACGGAATGCCTTGCTCGCATCGAATGGCTTAACCGCCATGCAATCGAATGGCAAGCATACGACCTTGACGATGCCCACCGGAGCATTTTCAAACGGTATCCATCTCAAACCAAGCTCCTGACCATTTCCGGCCCGGAGAGCGCGGAGCAATTGTTGCGCGTCTTTCGCAACGCCGGGCAAACGCCCATTCAAATCATGGATGCGCGCGCCCAGGCCACCGACGAGATTCTGCGCGTCATTCACCGCTCACACTTTCTTTCTATCGCCGCCGAAAAGGGCATTCGCATGACTGTTTTTCTATTTCCATACGATGACCTCGCCACAATGGAAAATCTTGAACGCATTGTCCGCGAATTGGGTGATGCCGTGGATTATGCGGTAGTCCGAAATCCGGCCAAGAATCAGACCCGCATGTTCGACGGCTCCGACTTGCAATCCATTCTTAACAAATGGGGCGGCGTGGAAATCACCATGCCTGTGCTTTTCAAAAGCACCTTGTTGCAACTGGATGAACTGGAGGCCCGCCATCAACGCGGCATCACTTGGGCTGAAGCCATTGGAAATCTCGATCTAAATCTCGATCCATTTGCTCGCGGGGATCTGGAAAGTTTTCTCAGCGACGTTTACCGCCAGTACGATCCAATCGCCAGCCAGCTGCTGCCGACCGATGCTGCGGCAAACATCCAACCGGAAAGCGTTCTCGCGATTGAAACAAAGCCGGATTTTAAAAGCCGATTCAACTTCAACACTGATTAAGAGGCGAATGTGGACTCATTGCTTGTCACCACCTGGACACCGCTCCTGAAGGCACTACCGGAACGGGAGCGGGAACGTGCCCGCCAACTGATCGAGAAATACGGTGAAACCCAGCCAACCGGATTCATCATTGAACTGCTTCAACTTTTTGGAATCCATGCCGCTTACATGCAGGCGTTCCCCTCGGAAATCGCTCAGGCGGGCGAAAAGGCCAAAGAAAAACTGGAATGCTCACTGAATGCCGTAGCCTCCTTGCATGAACGTGGTCGCTTGGAATTGACGACGCTCGTTTCGACAATGAACCGCATGGGAGCCGAATTCAACAAAGCTCTCGAAACGGCCACCAAACATCAGTGTGAGGCTGTCGAAAGCGGGGCCAAAGAACTGCAATCGAAAATTGAACAGGAATTCCAGAAGCAAAACCTACCCGCGTTGTCCACTGTCTTGACCGAATTCGGGCAAAATTCCTCCCAGACTCTTGCTGCGGCCCACCGACTGAATGAAGACGCCAAACGATTCGAAAGCGATGCCGAAGCTCATTTCAAATCTGCTGAATCGCATTTCAGCGAGAGCCTCAAAAAACTGGAGGGACTCAACTGGAAGGGAGCTTGGAGCACATGCTTCATCGTTTCCTGCGTGCTCGTCGTCATGGCAATAATTGGAATTAAGCAATACCTGAATTATCGCTCAGAAGGAATATTAGCCAATCAGATTGCTGTGGCGGCAGCCACTATCGAAGAAAACCAGAAGGCGTTTCAAGAACTTGCCATCGCCAACATTCGGCTCAAAATCACCCGCAGTTTAGATAGCCGGAACGGGCAACCGATAAGAAGCGGTTTTGCTATCGTTGTCGAAAACGCGCAGCTTGCCGAAATGCGAGACAGTGGAACCGGAAAAGCCGGATACATCTTTCTAAACAGTCCGACCCCGGAAGAACAAATTCGCACGCTGCAAGTCGCGGTTGAAAAAGTTAACCAGGCATTGGCAAAGGCCAAAAAATAGCGCCATGCCGAATACGCCTAAATTCTCCCCGGGCCTATCGTCGGGTGCGGAATAGTCTTTTCAGAGGAGATGGGCATTGGAAATATCGACGGCGACGATCCTTAAAGTGAAAGATGGCGTTGCGAGTCTCACGCCCAAACAAAAAGCTGAAAAAATTGTTCGAAAGCTCATAGCGGCGGGGGATTTGATCACCGTGTGAAACCGTTTTGTTAGGAAAGACAGTCCGCGACTTTGCCAAATCGAAAGAGGGACGCAGGATTCTGCGAAAGCATTTTGATTTTCTGAAGTTCCCAGCTCCAAAGCTGGACAAACCAATTGCCTTCCCCTCTGGCGTGGATGTGCAAGTCATCGGAACCTCTTTCGACAATCTGTTCCCGCTGCTCATTCACCGGAGGAATCAAATTTTCCCTGTCCGAAGTAATTTGATTTTTGAGTGGCTCTCACCCAAGCAACTGCGGGATTCTTGCAAAGCTGACTCCTTAACGGATGTGGTCCTGAACCAGACAATCAAACACGCCATAGAAAAGCAGAGAAGCTTCGCCTATAGTCCGACTACCGCCCGACCACGTCCCAGCGACAACCTTCGACGGGTTCTCAGGCTGCTCTGCGAACACGCCGAGGCTCTGCCCTGGCAAGCGAGTGAAACTCTTTTTCGGGGAAGCTTCGCTTCTTGCGTTGATCTCGACCTCTTGATCGACCGAACAATCATTGAGGTGAAGACCGTGAAGGATGCCGGTCATCATTCGGAGCATGCCGCACAACTTTTCGCTTATTACCTGATATCAGGCCTGTCGGTCAAACGGGAGAAAAAGCTGATCATTGAAAAAGTCGCCATCTACTACGGCCGGCATGGTGTTCTGGCCGCGGCGCCAGTTTCTGCCTTGATGCGATTCCCCGCACGACACTTTCAGCAGTCGCGCGAAGATTCTTCGACGAGTATGTCCGATGGACCGTCGATCAACGGTGTGACGGATATTCTCCGGAGGATCGACGAACGCTGTTGAAGCAACAGATGCGGTATGCATATTTGTCGGCTGGTTTTCCGCGTCCACCGTGAGTCGCGAGGCATTCACCGCAAGTCCATTTAGAGGAATCTAATCGCACACAGCGGCCGTTGCTCTGAGATTTGAGAGCTTTCCGCAAAACCTCCTTCGACCATCGTTGGCGACCGAATTTAAAAACACTTCCTCCCAATTTTCAAATTCGTAACTCATCCGACCAGTTTCCGGAACCTGAGCCTTCCACAGTCCGCACGCGCATCCAAAACGGAGCGCATCATTCAAGACCATTATGAACAAACCTATCTCTTATCGAATGGCCGTTGCCGCTTTGGGCCTCGCACTCACACTTCCGTCCCTGTTTGCCGCTGAGACGCCGCAGGAGTGGTATGACGAAGGTCGCAACACCGTGCAAGCGGCGAAGCGGATTAAGATCAGCAACAAGCGCGTGAAGAACATCATTCTCGTCGTCGGGGACGGAATGGGTGTTTCCACCGTGACCGCCGCGCGCATCTTCGACGGTCAGTTGAAAGGCCAGAGCGGCGAGGAAAATTCTTTGAGCTTTGAGAAGTTTCCGCACCTTGCCCTCTCGAAGACCTACAGCGTCAATCAGCAGACTTCCGATTCAGCCCCCACCATGACAGCGATGGTGACCGGGGTTAAGACCAAGGACGGCTTGCTTGGTGTCAACCAACTCGTCGAAAGGCGCAATGCCTCGACGGTGGCCGGAAACGAACTCGAAACCATTCTCGAAATCTGCGAAAAGCAGGGTAAATCTTCCGGCGTTGTCAGCAGTGCGCGCCTTACACATGCAACACCCGCCGCCTGCTACTCCAAATCTCCGGATCGTGATTGGGAAGCGGACGTGAACATTCCTGCCGCTCAACGCTGGTTCCCCGACATCGCCCGCCAATTGGTGGAATTCCGGGGCAACGGAACCGGGCTTGAAGTCGCTCTCGGAGGCGGTCGCACCAAGTTCATTCCCAACACCATTCCCGACCCGGAAGATGCAGGCCGCGTGGGAGAACGCCTGGACGGTCGCGATCTGACCAGCGAATGGAGCGCGAAATCCCCGAAGCACAAGTATGTCTGGAACAAAGCCGGTTTTGACGCCATCAATCCAGCGACAACGGATAATCTCCTCGGGCTGTTTGAACGCTCGCACTGCGAATACGAGCACGACCGCCCTTCGGACACTGGCGGTGAGCCATCGCTCAGCGAAATGACTTCCAAGGCCATCGACATCCTGGCGAAAAATCGAAAGGGCTTCTTCCTGATGGTCGAAGGCGGACGCATCGATCACGCCCACCATGCCGGAAACGCGTTTCGCGCCCTTTCGGACACCGTTGAATTGTCCAAGGCCGTGGAAGTTGCGTTAGCGAAAACCGATCCCAATGAGACACTGATCATCGTCACGGCGGATCACAGCCACGTCTTCACCATCGGCGGCTATCCCGAACGCGGAAACCCGATCCTCGGCTTGGTTTCCGCCGAGGCCGACTCTTCCGGCAATCCGATCTTCACAAAAGATTTGCTCGGCCTGCCTTACACCACCCTCAGCTACGCGAACGGGCCGGGTTACACCGGTGCTTCTCTCCGCGCCAACGGAACGGTTCTCCAACCTGAAGGGCCGAAAGTGTTTGAACACTTGCCCGTCGGATATCAAGGCATCACCTCCGGTCGCCCGTTCCTGAGCGAGGAAGTGACGATGAGCCCGAACTTCCTTCAGGAAGCGACGGTCCCGTTGGGCAGTGAAACACATGCCGGTGAAGACGTGGCGATTTTTGCCACCGGACCGGCTGCGAATCTCTTCCACGGCGTTCAAGAGCAAAACGTGATTTTCCACGTCATGCTGGAATCCTTGGTCAACCGCTAATTTTTCAACAAATTCCCTTCAAACGGAGCGGGTTTCGGCCCGCCCCGTTTTTTCCATATATGCGCCCAATCCTAATCCTCCTAGCAATTGCCCAATTTGCCTTCGCCGACGCTCCACTCGCTCCGGCTCTTTTTCAGACCACGGTTGAGCAAGGCAAAAATAAAACCGTCCAGACTTGGACCTTTGAACGGAAGACAAATCAAGTTTTCCAAACCCGTCACGACCGTATCGAGATTTGGACAAAAACAGGACCGCGTGAGATTGCGCTCGAACAGGTTTACCGAGCGGAGAAACTAATCATCGAGTTTAATCAGGGTGAACTCAATGCAGCCGGTCACACCAACGGTTGGAACGCATTCAATCAGTTGGTGAACACAAACCTCTTTGCCCGTCTCGGTCAACAAAGCCCGAAACGTGTTCTAGGCCATAACGCCCTGCGCTTCAAAGGCGAAGTGGATGGGGCCGAATGGGTGATCCACTGGATTCCCGACTTGTCGCTTCCCGCTTTGATCGAGCGTAAGGATAAATCAGGACGGATGCGAACCGAACTCAAGAAGCTGAACACGACACCGGAGGTTTTGAATCTGTCCGGCTTCGAACGCTTGGACTACGCCGATCTTGGCGATATGGAGTATCACCCAGGGGTGAAGAAGCTTTTGTCCAAGGGTGCCATCCACGCGCACCGTCACTGATATTGGCAAAGGGGTAAGCCTCTCAAATTGTCGAAATTGAGCGGCGTGAGCCGGGGCGGCAAACATGTTTAAAGAATTCCGCCCGGCCCACGCACACAGGGGTTCTTCCAAGAACCATTTTTACAATCCTTCGTCTCCATTTCAAATCGGCGACGAAATCGTTACGAAGAAGTTATTTTAAGCTCGTTGGCACCAGAAGCTGATGTCTTCAGTTCTCGCATTGACACTGATTTTTCCGTGACTGGCACTCGATAATGTTGCCGCGCCGGTCGAATTCAAACGTGCAGCATTCGAGCAATGCCTTCTTTAATTGCGCTCGTCCCCGCTGAACTCTGGATTTTGCACCCGAGAGGGAAATCCCAAGCCGCTCCGCAAGCTCCCGTTGCGTCAGCCCCTCAAATTCCGTGAGGATAACGGCTTCGCGGTAAGGCTCGGGAAGCGTATCGACCATACCCAAAAACGATTCGCGTAAACCTTCCACATGCTCCAATTGTAGAGATTCGGATTCGCCGGCCAGTTCTACAGGCAACTCCTCTGTCGGTTTCACCTTCCGGTAGTGATCGATTACCGCATTGCGAGCAATTTGAAAGAGCCACCCTTCGACATTTTTCACATCGCTCTTTTGTACGCGACTGTGGGCCTTCACGAACACATCCTGCAAAATATCCTCCGCCGCCGTGTGGTCGCGGATGCGCGAACGGATGTAGCCCCGAAGTTTCGAGGCCACATCGTCCCAAGCTTTTTCGAGCGCGCCGTTCAAGGTTTTCTGGCTTCGATTGTCGCCGAAGTGACGTAGTTTTCAACTCCCCTGTCGGGAGCCCAATCGCGGATGAAATCACGGCTTCCCGGTTTTTCGTTGATGCTGATATCCCGGAATCCGACGCTCTCAAGCAGTTGACGAAGCTCGGCGATAGGCGTTGCCCCAGCCATGCAGCCCGAAAGCAGAGCCAGATCGTTTTTGATTTCATCCGGGAGTATTTGGGTGGCGACGATATCCGAAATCGCCAATCGCCCACCCGACTTCAGCGTGCGGTGCGCTTCTTGAATGACGCTCCGCTTATCCGGTGAAAGATTGATCACGCAATTCGAGATGATGATATCCACGGACCGATCAGGCACGGGAAGATGTTCAATCTCGCCAAGGCGAAACTCGACATTCTGGTAATTGCCCGCTCCGGCATTTTTGCGGGCCTTGTTGATCATCCCAGGCGTCATATCCACGCCGATGACTTTTCCTAGTTCGCCCACGGCTTTCGAGGCGAGGAAGCAATCGAATCCCGCGCCGCTGCCCAAGTCTAGCACGACCTCGCCCGGCTTCAATGAGGCGATCGCAATGGGGTTTCCACAGCCCAAGCCCAGGTTCGATCCTTCCGGGACCGCCCCAACCTGTTCCGGCGAATAGCCCAGCTTGTCGGAGGGTGACGACACGCTCCCTCCGCAGCAAGTGGGGCCGCAGCAACTGCGGCTTTCGGAGGCGATTTTGCCGTAGCTTTCGCGAACCGTGTTTCTGATTTCGTCTTTATTCAATGGTGTTTTGATTTCAGTAGTCTTCATACACCGATAAAGACGGAGAGGTCCGCAAAAGGACGCAGGATTTTTTTATGTATCCATCGCTTGTTAAGGAACAGACTCAAAATGAAGAAAAATCCCGAAGCTAAAAACTTTTCAACCCCATCGCACTCAGCCCGCGATAGGTGAGATAAGCCACACCGGCAGTCGCCGGAATGGTCAGAATCCACGTCCAAATAATCCGTTCAACCAAGGTTAGATCGAGCGCACGGGTGCTTTTTGCTACCCCCACGCCCATGATTGAGGTGGTAATGGAATGCGTCGTGGACACGGGCATCCCGAGTTTTCCCGAGATGAGCAGAATGCTTGCAGCCGTAGCCTCTGCGGCAAAGCCGTGAACCGGCTTGAGGGTGACGAGCTTGTGACCGAGGGTCCGAATGATTCGCCATCCGCCAGCCCAAGTTCCCAACGCCATGACCACGGCACAGAGAATTTTCACCCAAAGATGAATTTCAAATTTCGGAGTGTAGAGGAATTGAAGCATGGGCGGCAGATTCTCCAGCTTGCCCGCTTGAGTGGCTGCGAACATCGCTAACGCAATGATACCCATGGTTTTTTGTGCGTCGGCAAAGCCGTGTCCCCAGCCCATATAGGCGGCACTCGCGATCTGGAGTTTACCAAACACTGCGCTCACGGTTCGGGGCCGCCAGTTTTGCACTAACAAATAAAGTAGTGCCATGACAACAAATCCGCCCACGAATCCGGCAATAGGCGATGAAACCATAGGAATGATCACCTTATAGAGCATTCCGTCGTGTGAAACCTCGCCCGCTGAGCTGGTCTTGGTGATAGACCATTTAATGACTTGCCAATTTCCGTTCGCCGAAGCGAGTGCGGCACCGCAAAGACCGCCGATCAGCGCGTGGCTGGAGCTTGAAGGAAGGCCCACATACCACGTAATCAGATTCCAAAAGATTCCTCCGATCATGGCGGCGAGAATTGTGAGCGTGTTTACATAGGCCGTATCGACCAATCCCGCCCCCACGGTTTTTGCCACGGCTTCACCGGAAATTGCGCCGAGCAGATTAAAAAACGCTGCCATCAATACCGCTTGGCTGGGCGTAAGAACTTTGGTGGAGACGACCGTGGCAATCGCATTAGCCGCATCGTGGAATCCGTTGATGTATTCGAAAATCAGGACGATCAGAATGACGAATAACAAAAACAGCATATCAATGGAAGGGTTGCGACTGTGCAATGATCGACAGCCAAATCATTTACGCGTTCGGGGTTTGAATTTAAACGTTAAACTTAACAGCATGAATAAAAAGGCGATCACTGCCGAGATATAGGTCAGTGGAGATAATCCCGACGTGAGCAAAAAGTAAAGGCAGGCAGTCGCACAGATAATTTGTGCCTGCCCCAGGACCAACTGACGAAAAGCTCGCCTGCGCTTCAGCGCGTCGGCATCCGTATCGCCAGTTGACGCGATATTACGCACGGCCTCCACTGCGCTTGGATTCATCGCGCCTGCCATCTGCATAGGCTTTGAAGACTTTCAAAATCTCATCGCGGACGGAGCGAAACACTTTAAGTTTTTCTTCTTCGGTGCCTTCCGCTTTCGCCGGATCGTAAAACGGCCAGTGATGGCGATTTACTTGCCCAGGAAAAATCGGGCATGCCTGATCGGCATTGCCGCAGACGGTGACGACGGTTTCCACGCCGCTTTGCAGGAACTCGTTCAAATGCTTTGACCGATGCGCCGAAATATCGATGCCGATTTCCTGCATCACCTTGACGGCCAGCGGATGCACATAGCCCGCTGGGTTCGATCCTGCGCTCTCCACTTGAAACAGGTCACCCGCTTCGGCCCGCAGAATTCCTTCCGCCAGATGGCTGCGGCAGGAATTCCCGGTGCAGAGAATTAGTATGGTCGGTTTTTTATCACTCATGCCGCAAACTCCTCCTTCGGACAGATTTCTTCGCACCACAGCGCGATCCGCTCACGAACCAGATCCCGGACTTCTCGGGCGCGCGCAAGTTTCTCTTCCTCACTGCCCTTCACCGCCGACGGATCGGGGAAGCTCCAATCGACCCGTGTGGCCACACCGGGAAAGATTGGGCATTTTTCAGCGGATTGCTGGTCACATACAGCGACCACAAACCGAAAGGTTTTGCCGGTTCGAACCATATCGAAAACGCTTTTGGTGCGATTCTTTGAAATATCGATCCCTACCTCCGCCATCGCCTGAACGGCGAACGGGTTGAGTGTTCCCGGCTCAAGCCCGGCACTCTCGGCCTCAAAGCTGTCACCGCACAAATGGTTCATCCACGCTTCCGCCATCTGGCTTCTCGCGCTGTTATGGATGCAAACAAACAATACACGTTCCTTTTTCATGACTTCATTGGGGTAAAAGTTAAGGGCTTAAACTCGCTAAGCGGCGAAGCCGGAGGGCAGCAAAGCTCCATTGCAAGGCATGCCGTGTGCCGGGTGGTTAATCGCAGGGTCACTTCCCCAGCGGAGGCATCAACCGATTCCAGCGGGAATTGACTGATAAAACCGACCTCATGCTCGATATCCACTTCAAGCTCATCGGATTTCAGAATGGAGGCGGCTTTGTTCAGAATCCTGTGCAGTTTTCCCGCCAATAAACGATGATCCAGATCATCGGCCACCCAGGTTTGCAACCGGCACAGCGAGTCCTCGCGAACTGTGCCGCCGCAATCGACAAAATGCTTATCGATGCGCGCAGCCTCCGTCACATGGGCATGCACCGGAATCATTTCACCCGTCGGCAGCAGGAAACGCACATGCGCCTCAGGATGCGCCGCAAGGATTTCTTTGAACGCTTTCAGTTTCATAACTATGCCTTTTCGCGAGGCTCAAGAAGCGGGCAGACGGGCACCGCCAGCACCGCGCCCAGCACCGTTGCCACTAAATACACCCAGAGATGTTCGGTATGGCCCGAGACGACCGCAGGGGCCAGCGACCGGGCGGGATTCATCGATGCGCCGCATATCGGCCCAGCAAACATCGCCTCCAGGGCAATGACCGCCCCGACAACGATTCCGGCGGTAATGCCTTTTTCTTTCGCACCCGTCGAAACCCGCAAAATCACCAGCATCAAAAAGAATGTAAGTATCAGCTCAAGAATGAAGGATTGGAGGGCCGAGCCTGCCGGAAGCGTGGCCCCCAGCGTTTTATCGGCGGGAAACAGAAAGCGAAGAACGCCGCTCGCCGCCAAGGCTCCCAGACATTGAGTGAGGATATAGGGACCGACATTCTTCGCTTCGAAACGGCTGGCTGCAAAGAATCCCAACGTCACCGCCGGATTCAAATGCGCCCCGGAGACTTCACCGAAAGTGTAAATCATAGCGAGGACGATCAATCCGAAAGTGAAGGCGATCCCGACATGGCCGATGGCTCCGCCGCTCGCATGGTTGATTACAATGGCTCCGGTTCCGGCGAAGACCAACGCAAACGTCCCCAGGAATTCAGCGAGAAGCTTATTCATGACCACCCTTTCCGATGTTCCGTTTCGTTCACTAATCCATATTCACATGAGCGAATATGAATGGCAATTGAAAACAGCGTATCAGGCCGGGCAGCACTTCCCGCGCTTCAAAAGACGCAGGGCAAGGGTTTGGTCGTTTTCAAGACCAGGCGATTCGCTCGCGCAATGATCGAGGCAGGCAATCAAGCTCTTTTCAAATTTGCTGCGCGGCGTGGTTAAGGAATAAAACGTCCAGAAGCCTTCCTTCCTGACCTTCACCAAACCACTCTTACGCAGCCTTGCTAGATGCCGTGATGCCGTTGGCTGCGGAACTTTCAGGACGGCAACGAGATCGCAGACGCACATCTCCTGTTTCCGGAGTAGAAAGAGAATCCGAAGCCGTATGGGATCGGAAAAAGCCTGGAATTTAAGTTCTGCGCCGCTAGCCATGAACATAGGGGTAAACGATGGCGTGGCGATTGTCGAGAGACGGCTTTTAAGCTACTGTTTAGAATCGTAAATCCTGATTCGTATGCACGAATATGGTTTTTGCACTGTCACCGAATCGTAACGATTCAGGCACAAAACCGTCGCATGCCAATGCGAGGTTTATTCGCATGAAACGTTCATCTTTCTTAAAAACACTCTGTCTCGGAACTCTTCTGTGCGGCCTTTCGGCGCAAGCCGCCAACATCACGGTTAAAGGTTCGGATACCATGGTGGTGCTCGCGCAAAAATGGGCCGAAGCCTTCATGGCGAAGACGCCCGATGTAAAGATTCAAGTGACCGGCGGTGGTACCGGCACCGGTTTTGCCGCGCTGCAAAATCAAACCACCGACATTTGCAACGCCTCCCGGAAAATTAAACCGGCAGAAACCGCAAGCTGCGTAAAGGCTTTCAGCAAACGCCCATCGGAACACGTCGTCTGCCTCGACGGCCTCGCCGTCTATGTGCCCGAAGCCAACAAAATCAAAGAACTCAGCCTGGATCAATTGGAAGCAATCTTTACGGGCAAAATCAAAAACTGGAAGGAAGTCGGCGGGGCCGACGCGCCTATCGTTGTTTACAGCCGCGAGAATAGCTCCGGCACATATGAATTCTTCAAAGAGCATGTCCTCAAAGGAAAGGATTTCGCCGCCGCCACCCAAACCATGCCCGGAACGGCGGGGTTGCTTCAGGCGGTCGCCAAAGACCCCAATGGGATCGGCTATGGCGGCATCGCCTACGGAGCCGGAGCCAAGCATTTGAAGGTCAAGAAAGACGCGGCCTCGCCCGGTATCGAGCCGACCGAGGAAACCGTTGCCAACGGCACCTATCCGATTTGGCGGAATCTTTACCTGTATTTGAACCCCGCGCTCGAAAAGGACGCGATTGCCAATTACATCACTTGGATCAAGAGCGATGAAGGGCAAAAGCTCGTCAAAGATGTCGGCTACTTCCCATTGCCGAGGGCGAAATAATTGCCCGACAAATTAAGCCGTTACGCGGCCATTAGCTCATTGATCATTCTTTTTGCTATCGTCGTTGAAAATGCTTACATGCGGATTTTCGTGATTCCCGAGCAGACCAAAGCCCGCTCCATTTTAGTAAACAGGCCGACGCCAGAGGAATAAATTCGCTCGCTGCAAATTACCGTCGATAAATTACCTTGGGAACTGGCCAAGGCGAAAAATTAGCGGCGATGTCGGATCCGCGACATTTTATGCTCGAATAACAAGGTGCAATACTGCATTGCATCCCTTTCTGCAACCGGCGTGCCAAGGCGTTTTCTGGAGAATCGACAATCTTAGCCGACTGAGCTTCTGAAAAAGCGCCCGATTCTTTCCAATCTGGTCAATTCGATTCACACTCGGCGAATCACCGAACGAATCGTAAAAATTGTATGAGGGATTTGCTGAACCTTGGCGTATCAAGACGAGAGCTGTGAAAGATCAGAAACCAAACATCAACGATTCGCTGTCGAAAGTTCTTAAAGAATGGAAGACCGACGCTTCGTTGCCGCCTCGATTTCAAGAAACGGTCTGGCAGAGGATCGACCAGACACGGGCGGATGAGGCTACGGAATCATTTTTTCAATGCCTCCGGTCTTGGGCGACTGGATTTGTCACTCGGCCGGCCACTGCCGTTGCCTATCTCGCAGTTCTGCTTTCGATTGGAATGACCGTAGGTTGGACGCAAGGCAACCGTGAGACATCCCGCGTAAAAAATCAACTCGGGTCACAGTATGTCCGATTAGTTGACCCTTATTTAACACCGAGGCGCTGAAAATGATCCGAAGGCACCTGATAATTTTCATTGGTTTGATCACCTGCGCAGCCGGCTACGGTGCCGTGTATTTGGTTTCAACGTCCCAGGTGCGGAGCCTAGAGGAAGGCCCAGTTCCGGAACTCGCATGGCTAAAGGATGAGTTCAACTTGGGAGAGGGCGAATTTAAAAGGATCTGCGAGCTTCACGAGGCTTATCTGCCTCAATGCAGGGAGATGTGCGTGAAAATCGATACGCAAAATGCAAAGCTTCGAACGTTGCTTAGCGACTCGACGAACGTGACTGCGGAAGCCGACCATCTCCTTTTGGAGGCTGCGAAGTTGCGAGCGGAATGCCAGGCGATGATGCTTAAACATTTTTTTGAGGTCAGCCGGACAATGTCGGCGGCAGAGGGTCGACGTTATCTTGCGTTTGTGCAGGAAAAGGCCTTCCACGCCAGTTCCGGGATGCACGCAACGAATTCGCCTCCGAATCGCTGATCACAGTCGGCAGGTTTTTTGAGGGATTCGAGTTCCTGCGGCGTAATAGAGGAGGTTGGGTCAAGCCAAGAGGAATGGAATTGAAATTACGTCTATGAAAATAAAAACATTCACCGCGATTGTGGCCGCATTCGGCCTGTTTATTAACACTGTTGCGCGCGGGGCCGATGAAACAGCGCTCACAGAGCCTGTGAAATCGGTCTATGATCATTATTTGAAGATCCAGACCGAACTCGCGAAGGATTCTGTGAAAGGCTTGGAGGAGCAAGCCAACGCCATCGCGAAGGCCATTCGCGGCGACGAAAAGAAATTGCTATCACCAGAGGTCGCCAAACACGCCGACTCGCTTGCGAAAGCAAAAGATTTGAAGACTGCTCGTGACGCCTTCAAACCGTTAAGCGCGTCACTCGTCAAATTTCTCGCTGACAATAAGGCGGGCAAGGGCGTTTACCACGAAGCGTATTGTCCGATGGCCAAGGCGAGCTGGTTGCAGAAGGAAACAGAAATCAAAAACCCTTACATGGGGAAAGCAATGCTTAACTGCGGCACCTTGAAGAACTGAATGGACAGGACGCCCTTCGCCAAGATGCAAGATGCTTCGAGATTGCCGTTGGGGGCCACTAACAGTATTATTTGAATATGCGTGTGCGACCGACAACATTGCGTCCGCTCCTCCGCTCCTTAGCGGCGCTGACACTCGTGTTGTTTGTCGTGACCCAGGCGCTTTGCATCTTGCATTGCAGCTCTGGAAACAGCGCCAGCGAAGATCGACAAGCTTCATGTCACCTCGGTTCACCACCTCACTGTGGAAACTGCGGCTCATCTGCTCCGGCAAAACAAGACTCGATGCCGGTCAGCATGTGTCTAATGCTCAAAAACGGGATCACAACCACCGCCTCGTTATCGATGGATCATCCCGACTTTTCCCTTCTCTTCACGCACTCTCTTTGCTTGCTTCCGCTGGATGCGACGGCCAGCGCCCCAACCGCACCGTATTTCCGCGAAGCTTGGCCTGCCAACTGTGTTTTCACGCCTGAAGTGTCTCTCGGCCCAGCGCACCGCGGCCTGGCTCCTCCTCTTCTTTCGTAGTTGATTCGCGTGGCAATCTAGCGTTGCCGCCGAATCAACAACTCTTCGCTGACTCCGTGGCGTTTGCTCTCGGAGTGATTCCGACCCTTTTGCAAAGAACCGAAAGAATACCATGTTGAAATTGAATCTACTAATAGCTTTGCTCGCGACTTTCATCACGACGCCGCTGGTGCATGCCCAAACGCCCCGTCTTTTGGACGCAGCCTTCCTTGATTCGCTCCGCGCGGAGGTTCGCACGAATCACCCATCCATTGCCGCAGCGAAGGCTCGCGTTCAAGCAGCGGAAGCCAGTGTCCGGGCCGTACGATTGTGGGAGGACCCGATGGCAGGTATGGGCGTGATGGCGGCCGAACGAGACATGCGGGCGGACGATGGTGACCTCATGTTTATGGTCGAGCAGGTGTTGCCCCGGCGAAAGCTCTACGAGGCTCGCAAAGCCAAGGCTGCCGCCGAACGATCCATGTTCGAGGCAGAGACCCGCTCGGCGGTCCTGACGCTCGAAACCCTCGTGGCGCAAACTGCGCTCGAATTGGCGTTTCTGGATGAGATGTTTGCCGTCGAAACGAATCAGTTGGTGTGGCTGGAAAGCATGGCCGCCAACGCGCGGGAGAAGCTTAAGGACCCAATGGCGACCGCCTCAGAGCCGCTGCGTGTCGAGAGTGAAGTCGCTCAAGAACAGCAAAAGATTGACTCAACCACGAGGACACGGACTCGGTTAACACGGCAGCTTAACATTTTGCTGGGTCGACCGGCGGACGAAATGTGGCCCATACTTCGGCTACCCGAATCCGCTTCGCTTACTCCCGCCCTGGAAGCTGAATTGAACAGGCTCTTCGAGGTTAACCCGATGCTCCAGGCGTTGCTCAATACAGCCAACGCCGCGAAATCCGAAATTGAAGTTGCCCGCAAAGAGCGCAGCCCCATTTTCTCAGTCGGTGTTGGATCAAGCGTCTATTCAGGTGGGGATTTCCGCCAGGCAACTGTCACCGCCAAAATGACGCTGCCGTTTTTTAACAAATCGATCTACGCCGCCAACGTCGAGCGCGCGCAACGGCAGGAACTCGCGGCTGAGAAGGAAATCGAGGCAATCCACAGGAAGCTTCGGGGCGAAGCAGTTGCGGCCCATACCGAAGCGGAAAACGCCGCTCGTCAGGCTGACACATTTTCCAAGGAAGTAATTCCTCGCGCGCAGATAGCTGCGGAGTCCATCCAGAACTCCTGGATTGGTGCAAAGTCCACTCTGCTCGAAGTTCTCGAATCACGCCGAGCCATGCTTAACGCACGGTTGGAAGAACGCCGTTCCGTGGCCGCGCACCGGGCCGCGCTTGAGACACTTCGCTCAATCGTTCCACCACAAACCTTGCCTTGAATCTTTTATGAAAACAGTTCCCACTATTCTGCTGACGCTTGCCATCGCGATTCCCGCGACGTGGTTTGCGACGCGCAAGTTTCCGCATGGCAGTTCAACTGCTGTGCCTGCGCAATCCAAAGACAAAGGTCAACGCAAGCTGCTCTATTACCAGAGCGCAATGCACCCGTGGATCAAGTCGGACAAGCCAGGCCGTTGCACGATTTGCGGAATGGAATTAACGCCGGTGTATGAAGGCGATCCCGGATTCGATGCTTCTGGCGGCGATGTTGTGCCCCTGACACAAACCATGATTCAGGTGATGAATGTGCAGACGTCTGAAGCACAGGTTCGTCCACTCAAGAAGACGCTCACGGTTGCCGGGACGATTGACGATGACGCCACGCGCCATCGCGTGCTATCCGCTTACGTTCCTGGCCGCATCGAAAAGCTCTTTGTTAACTTTATCGGAGCGGAGGTGAAACAGGGGGAACCACTCGCGGAGTTTTACAGTCCATCGTTGCTTCAAGCCGAACGCGAATATCGGACATTGACGGGAGATTTACGCGCTGCGACGGCTTTGCGTTTGCGCCAGATGGGATTGACGCCGGAACAGATCGAAGCGCTTCCCAACAAGTCGGGCGACAAATTAACTTCGCAAATCCTTGCGCCGTTGGGGGGCACTGTCATCGCACGAAGCGTTTATGAGGGTCAATATGTTCAGGAGGGCGAGCGGCTTTTTGAAATCGCGGACTTTTCGACAATGTGGTTCCAGTTCCGAGCTTATGAGCAGGACATTCCCTGGATTAAGAAGGGACTAAAAGTCGACATCACTTCACCTTCCCATCCGGGAGTCACCTTTTCAGGCCAGGTCGCATTTGTTGACCCGACGTTGGATGAAGCGACGCGTTCGGCCATCGTCCGCGTGGAATTGAAAAACCCCCCGTCCGAATCCGGCCATCGCATGATGCACAAGCTCTATGCCGACGGATTGGTTCATCTCGACGCGCCGGAAGTCCTCACGGTGCCTCGCACTGCTGTCATCGAGACTGGGCCTGAGGCCGTCGCATATGTGGATCAAGGCAGCGGAGCGTTTGCCAGGCGAACGCTCAAACTGGGCCGGCGTGGCGATTCTCTGGTTGAAGTGGCCAAAGGCCTCGCGACTGGCGACAAGGTGGTTGTGAACGGCAACCTGCTGATCGATGGCCAGGCGGAGATGAATCGAGCGTTTACGTCGGCGCCCGAGCATCCCGCAACGGGCATGTCCACGAACACGATGCCTTTGACGGATTTGCAAAAAAAGGCCGTTGATCAATTCGTGAATATCGCGGACGCAGTTTCGACGGCGCTCTCCAAAGATGATCTCTCCCAATTCAACGCGGCAGGCGACAGCGCCATGAAAGCGACCGAGACACTCAGCGAAGCTCTTAAAGATCGAAAAGAGCTTCAAGACATGCTGAAGCATCTTTCTGACGCTCGTCACCTGCACGGCGCGACTGATTTAGCAGCAGCACGAAAGTTGTTTCACCCCTTCTCCAATTCCGCCGCTCGTGTTCTTGAAATGATCGGCAGCGCATCCGGCTCTCCACCCTTTGATCTCTTCGAGTGCCCGATGGTGGATCGCGCGATTCCCGGTGTGCCCAAAAAGGGCCGTTGGGTCCAGGCCGCTGGCCGGGACATCGGAAATCCTTACTTTGGAGCTGAGATGCTGGACTGCGGTCAGAAGGTAAAACGCTAAAAAGGCCCCATGATTCAACGCATCATCGAATGGAGCCTGCGCAACCGCTTTCTCGTATTTTGCGGGGCTCTCATCATTATCAGTCTCGGGGTTCGCGCCGTCTTTAAGACTCCGGTGGATGCCATTCCGGACCTCACTGAAAATCAGGTTCTTGTTTATGCCGATTGGATGGGCCGGAGCCCCCAGGAAGTAGAGGACCAAGTCACGTATCCACTCTCGACTGGTTTGCAGGGACTGGCCGGCGTCAAAGAAGTCCGCGCTAACTCGATGTTCGGCTTTTCGCTCCTCACCATCATTTTTGAGGACAACATCGACACTTATTTCGCTCGAACACGGGTTTTGGAACGGCTGAATTATCTGCAAGGCGCGATGCCGGAAGGCGTGAAGCCACAACTTGGACCGGACGCGACGGGGCTTGGTTGGGTTTATCAATATTATCTGGATGTAGATCCGTCCAAAGCGCCCGATGGCGGATACGACCTTGGAAAACTGCGCACGATCCAGGATTGGCATATCCGTTATCAACTCGCCAGCGTGCAGGGCATCGCGGAAGTTGCGAGCGTCGGCGGTTTTGTAAAGCAATATCAGATCGAGCTCTCCGCCACGAAGATGCGGGCGGCCAACGTGACGCTCATGGAAGTCATGGCCGCGGTGCAGAACGCAAACCTGAACGTTGGCGGCAAGGTCATTGAGGAGAATGGCGCGGAGTTCGTTTTGCGTGGCATTGGCCTGATTGAGAGCACCGAAGATCTTGAACTCATTCCGATTAAAGCAGTCCAGGGCACGCCCATCTACGTGAAAGACATCGCCATCGTGCAAATCGGCGGCGATTTTCGTCGCGGCGCGCTCGACGTGAACGGGCACGAAGTGGTTGGCGGGACGGTCGTGATGCGGAGTGGCGAGAATGCGAAAGCCGTTATCGAACGCGTCAAAGCGAAGATCGCTCAGATTTCGCCGAGCCTGCCCCCTGGGGTCTCGATTAAGCCGTTTTACGACCGCAGCGAATTGATTGATCGAACAATTGACACGCTGAAGCACGCGCTAACTGAGGAAATCATTCTCGTCACGCTTGCGCATATCATCTTCCTTTGGCACTTCCGCAGCATCCTTATCGTCACGCTCCCGTTACCGATCTCGATTCTGATCTCGTTCCTGCTAATGAAGGAATTTCGAATAACGAGCAATATCATGTCACTCACCGGGATTGCTATCGCCATTGGGGTGCTTGTGGATGCGGCCATCGTCGTGACGGAAAACGTCATCCGGCATTGTGAACGGGCTGAGGAAAAGAAAGGCGGTCGGCTTACTCGAGCGGAAACGCTCAGCATGACTCTGGCGGCTTGCCAGCAAGTCGGACGGCCAATCTTTTTCGCGATGGCCATTATCATTCTCGCGTTCGTGCCGGTTTTCGCCTTAACCGGTCAGGAAGGAAAGTTGTTTCACCCACTAGCCTGGACGAAGACCTTTGCGATGATCGGCTCGACGTTGCTAGCGGTCACACTGGTGCCAGTTCTGTGCAGCCTCCTCGTGCGGGGGCCATTTCACAGCGAAGAGCACAACATCGTGATGCGTTTTCTGCTGAAGATTTATGACCCAACACTGAATTGGGCTTTGAAGCACAAAAAGACCGTGATTGGCGGCGCGGTGATGCTTCTGGCTTTTGCGCTGCTTTTGGCCTTCGGTCTGCCTCGCTCCTGGGTCAAGGAATTGCGAGACAGGCGTTGGGACCGAACTGCGAACCTCGCACAAGGCTTCGGCAAGGAATTCATGCCGCCACTCAACGAGGGAAGCCTCCTTTTCATGCCGATCCTTCTGCCGAAAACCGGCCTGAAGGAAATTCAGCGCGTTATGTCATGGCAGGATCAGGTTCTTAGCGCAGCTCCGGAGATTCAGACCGTCGCGGGAAAGTTGGGGCGTTTTGAGTCGCCCACTGATCCAGCCCCAACGGAGATGATTGAAACGACGATCACGCTCAAGCCCGAATGGATTTCCACGAATCGAACTATCCTTGGTTTTATCAAGATTCCGCGCGTCATCCGAAACCCCGAATGGCGTGAAGGGATGACCGTCGAAAAGCTGAAGGCCGAGTTGAACGAAAAAATGAAACTCGTGCCCGGTTATGTCCCGGCATTCTTGCAGCCCATCGAGAATCGGATTCTCATGCTCTACACAGGAATTCGAGCGCAAGTCGGCGTCAAGATTTACGGCGACAAGCTCGACGCCATTCAGCAGAAGGCATTCGAAGTCGAGAGCGTCGTCAAACAGATTCCGGGGGCGGCGGGCGTCTCGCCTTCACGGGTGCAGGGGAAGCCCTATTTGAACGTGAAAGTGGATCGGAAGGCGATGGCCCGGTATAACCTCAACGCTCGGGATGTTCTAGATGCCGTTGAAGTGGCGATTGGTGGTAAAAACGTGAGCGTCACCATCGAAGGCCGCGAACGGTTTCCGATTCAGGTCCGACTTGAACGCGGCGAACGTGATGACATCGAGAAGATTGGACGCATCCTGATCGCCTCCCGCAGCTCCATGGGCGGCGGCGCAACAGCAAGCACCGGTGGGATGGCCGGAGGAATGCAGCCCGCTGTTTTGCGCATGAGCGCCGCCGCAGAGACTCCGCCGCTTGCATACGTTCCACTCGCGATGGTTGCCAAAATCACTCGTGAAGTCGGCGCAAATGAAATCGCAAGCGAGAACGGACGCCTTCGAGCTTACGTGCAATCCAATGTCCAGGACCGCGACTTGGGTGGCTTCGTCAATGAGGTCGAACAGGCCCTTAAGAAACTCGAATGGGGGAACATGACTTACCAAATGACGGGCGAATATGAGAATCAACGTCGGTTCGTGAAGACGATGCAACTCGTCTTCCCGGCGGTGCTTCTCATCATTTTCGTCATGCTTTTCATGGTCTATCATAGCGCTCTTGAAGCCGCTCACGTGATGCTTGCTGTTCCATTCGCGCTAAGCGGCGGAGTCTTTCTGCAAAAGTTCTTTGGCTACAACTTCAACGGCGCAGTCTGGGTTGGCTACATCGCTCTCTTCGGCACTGCCGTCCAAACAGGTGTCGTCATGGTCGTTTACCTCGAAGAAATGGTGAAGAAACGCATGGCGGAACGCGGCAGCGCCTTCAGTTACGACGACCTAGTGCAAGCTGTGAAAGACGGCGCGCGCCTCCGTTTGCGTCCGAAGGTAATGACGGTGGCAACTATCGTAGCGAGCTTGCTTCCGATCATGTGGAGCCATCGCCAGGGCGCAGAAGTGATGAAGCCATTGGCTACGCCCGTGATCGGTGGAATGATTTCCAGCCTCATTCACATCCTGATCGTCACACCAGTCATTTTCCTTTGGCTGCGGTCGCGCGAACTCCGGTCGAGTCTCGCGAACGCCTCAGATGCCAACCCGGAAAGCAACAACACTGATAAACCAGAAATTACATGACAACATTCAAATCACTCCTTGGCGCCGCTGCGTTATTAATCGTCGGCTCAATTGCATTCGTGGGATGCGAATCAACGCACGATCATTCCAAGCATTCGCATGGATCCACTGATGCGAAGCCTTATCCGCTGAAAACATGTATCGTCACAGACGAGAAGCTTGGCGGGCATGGCGAAGCCTTCGCTTTTGTTCATAACGGCCAAGAAATAAAGCTCTGCTGCGAAGGCTGCCGAGGAGATTTCGACAAAGAGCCCGCAAAATATCTTTTGAAACTGAACGCGGCAAAGTGACCGAACCGCAGACCATCACCGAGAAGCACGCGAGGCTGGAACGCATACGGTTTTTCATCTCGATGGCGCTCGTCTCATTCTTGCTTCATGCCCTCTGGGAAATGTCGCAAATGGGAGCATACAAAGAAATGGCTGGGCGGCCATTTATCGAAACGGCTGCGAGGTGTGCCCCAGCCACGCTCGGCGATGTTGTCATCACATTTTGGATTTACGCGATTGGTGCGCTTGCTGCGAATACCCTGAACTGGGATTCCGGCCGCGTTGGAATGTTTATCTGACCCTGATGTTTCTTGGAGCGATTCACGCGATTTGGATTGAGCAGGCAGCCCTTGCATCGGGTCGATGGAGCTATACAAACTCGATGCCTATCATCCCTATGTTTGGCGTCGGACTCTGGCCGTTCCTGCAATTGTCAGCAATCACCCCACTTACAATTGCGCTCTCCAACCGCTTCGCCTTGAGCGAGGACCGTTCCGGAGATCAACCTGTTCAGACAGGCACACCGTCGTGAACAACGATCCTGACAAAAGAGAACTTTCCGAATCGGAAACCAATCTCGACGCTCGCGACCAGAATGATATGGAACGCCTGATCGCGGGCCAGGACGCTGCGTTAAATGACCTCATGGAGCGTCACGCGGCCAAGTTGTTCAACTTTTTCATTCGTTGCCTGCAAAATGAAGAGGATGCTGCCGACACTGCTCAGGAAACATTCGTCCGTGTTTATCAAAACAAAAACCGATTTGACCGACGACAGAAATTTACGACGTGGCTGTATGCCATCGCCAGCAACCTTGTGAAGGACCGCTATCGCTGGCGTTCGCGACACCCAACCGTCTCCTTGGATGCCAAAGCGGACGACCAAAAGCACGATTTTCGTGACTTTCTTCCAGATCAAAAACCGTCACCGAGCGAAACGGCGCAGAATCAGGAACTGAAAGAAGCTGTACGGCGAGCCGTCGCGCAACTGCCAGAAGAACTCCGGTTGCCGCTGATTCTTTCGGAATATGAAGAAAAGTCTCATTCACAGATTGGGGCGATTCTTGGCTGCTCGGCCAAAGCCATTGAAACACGAATCTACAGAGCCCGCCAAAGACTTCGGGAGCCCCTTGCCGATGCCCTTAGAGCCACATGAAAAAAGGGGCTTGATCGTAAGTTTTGTAAAATACTGCGATGAATATTCCTTAGTCGAGATAGCTTCGTTTGGGTTGATGTATTTCGGTTTGGTCATTGACGTGCCGGCGGGAATGCTGAAACCACCCTTTCGAATAAAGGAAAAGAGAAACGATAACTACTGTCACGATGGCGGCTATCGGAATTACAAACCGAGTTACGCTCTGGCGTTCTTCTCGACGCCGTTTTTCGGCCCGCCTAGCCGCAACCTGCGGTGTTTTCCAATGGCTCACTCCGAGTCCGCGTATTAAGACGATCATCCAGCCGTGCGAATGCAATCGAGATTGGCGCATTTGCACGCTAAGATTTCAGATATCTCAGTGCGTTTGAAATCGCAACCAGAGTGGCGGGTGTATCCGCGAGAAAGGCCGTCTAAGATCGAAAACGCCGCGAGATCAGATGGCACAGGCGAAGTCGCCGAAACCCATTAAGGCCCGATCAAAATCCGATAAACACTTTGCTGGTTGGTTGCATTTGAATCGCGCACAAGAAAAGTGCCGATATCAGGGTTATTTGTGATGATGAGGGACGTCCAATTGGCGGTGGTCAGATTTGTGCAAACTTGCAGGGTGTAGTTCTGACGAGGTGCGCCCGAAAGCCGCATCGTAAACCGGTTGGTTACCCACGAGAGCAGGGTCAGCATTGGCTTGGGATTGATCACGAGTAAAAGTGTCTTTTCACCAAAGGCAGAATTTGCATCGGACACGGTCAGATTTAGATTCGCGCTGCTGAAGGATTCGGGTGTACCGGAAAGAAGGCCACTGGAATTCAATAACAATCCCGACGGGAGATTTGGTGAGTCGGTCGCCAGTTGCCAATGATACGGCGGCCGCCCCCCCGTTGCCCCCAATTGCACGCTGTACGCCATGTCAACATTGCCGTGAGGCAGAGCGGAGTTGGTGATTTGCAGCGATGAATCGAGTTTGGGTACGACAAAATCTTGCTCAATCAGGTCGCCTTCCTGCGCTATCCCGACATCGCCCACACAACCGTAACCGCGAGCCGTCAACTGACCACAATCAACCGTCAGGCGGTAATTGCCGTCGGCAGGATAAGTGACGATGTAAGAGCCGTTTGAATCGGTGATGGATGGATAAATATCACCAATAAAGTTGTCTCCGTACACCAGAATATTCGTCACTGGTTGGCCAAAATTATCACGGACATAACCGGCGGTTTGGAACAGCGCACTTGCCGGATGGTCCGCCCGCACGGATTCGACGAAGATCAATACCGAAACCGCCAGCAGCGCGAGGAGTACTGACGATCTTGCCGAGAAATGGTTAACGGAAGAGATCATGTGCTTACGTCATTCTCCAAAGCAATTGAATGACGCCGCTTTTCATCCTCGTACAAACAGCGCATCGGCGATGAGACCAATGCGGAAGCAAGGCCACGCGCCTGGCTACCAAAACCAACGCCATCACCGCGCGGCGGCTGACCGGAGATGTCGCTAAACGTAAAAGCATTCCGTGCGAATTGACCGATTTATTTCAGGAAGTTCATAAGCAGCCACGGCGCCAGCGATGATTTTTATTTCACGTTCGTGCACCAGCAGAAATAGCGATCAAAGAGCCAAAGTCCGACCAGTAGGTGATTTTGCGAGTTTTTGGCAATTTTGAACCCACTTCTTCGTTGCCTACAAGGTAAGGATATGATTCATCTGATCCATTCATTCATGTGATGAAAAATGATCCTCGTGTCGGGTGGTTTTGAAAGCCTAGACGAATGTGCAGATGAGCGAGCAAAACGTGGTTTCTGTTCAGGATGGCCAAAACGACTCAGCCCTCGACAGGTTTGATCAAAAACCGGCTTACATCCTGCAAGGACGGTGGCGGCCTGGAGTGAACTCCGCTCTCACTTGCATCGGAAATGCAAAATGCTTTGTAACTTCGCCACTCCCAAACCAGCACGTTCATTGAACCTTTGCTGACGGGCGGAGGAGCCTGAGAGCGTTTGCAATCACAACCAACGTTGCGCCCGTATCGGCAAGTATTGCAAGCCACAGACTGGTGTGACCGGCGAATGCCAGTACGAGGAACACTGCCTTGATCGCGAGTGCGAAGGTAATGTTAAACTTGACGATGCGGAGAGTCCTCTGTCCCAGCAGCACGGCCTCCGCCACTTTGCTCAGATCGTCCTTCATCAATGCGATGTCAGCAGTTTCAATGGCGGTATCGGTTCCTGCCCCACCCATCGCAATGCCTATAGTGGCCACGGCCATGGCAGGTGCGTCATTGACCCCGTCGCCGACCATACCCACAAATTTGTGTGCGCGTGTTAAAGCTTTAACGGCCTCTACTTTATCGTCGGGCAGCAGCCCGCCGCGGGCTTCATCAATGCCAACCTGCTTTGAAATTGCATCGACGGTTCGCTGGTTATCGCCACTAAGCATGATAATCTTTTCGACCCCAGCCTTGTGGAGAGCCTTCACAGCTTCCGACGCATTGGTCCGAATCGTGTCACCAACTGCCAAGACGCCGAGGACTTCGCCTGCATGGCCATCGTGTGGTTTATGTCCAATGACAACGACGGATTGAGCGTGCTCTTCGATTTCGGCCAAGACACGCTCAACCTCCGGGGTGCAAACGCCCAGTTCGTGAGCGAATCGGTGATTGCCAACGAAATATTCGTGACCTTCGAGCATGCCCTCGGCTCCACGCCCAATCTTCGATTGATATTTTTCACTCCGAGGATATTTGATGCCCTTCTCCTCCGTGAAGGTGACAACGGCTTTGGCTAGCGGATGATCAGAATGAGTGTCAATTGCGGCTGCAATTCGAAGCACCTCCTGATCTTGTTTCCCGTTGAAGGTGACGATCTGGGTTACACGGGGCTTGCCTTCGGTTATCGTGCCGGTCTTATCCACTGCTAACGCTTTGAGTTTTCCAACTTCCTCCAGAAATGTCCCGCCCTTGATGAGCACGCCGCGTCGAGCCATCGCGGTCAACCCGGACACAATTGAGACGGGCGTCGAGATCACCAGTGCGCATGGGCACGCAATAACCAAGAGAACCAACGCCTTGTATGCCCAAGCGGACCAGATTCCTCCGAAGAGTAATGGACCCGTAATGAAAACGAGAATTGCCGTCACGAAAACCGCAGGCGTGTAAAAGCGAGCGAACCGATCAACAAATCGCTGTGAGGGGGCTTTCTGCCCCTGTGCTTCACCTACGAGCTTGATGATTTTCGCGAGCGTTGTATCCGTGTGGGCTTTCGTTACGATGACATCCAACGCCCCCTCGCCGTTGATCGTGCCGGCGAATACCGGGTCGCCGACTTTCTTTTCGACAGGCATCGATTCTCCTGTGATGGGAGCCTGGTTGATAGAGGACCCGCCTGCAATAATGTTGCCATCGAGAGGAACCTTTGCTCCTGATCGAATGCTGAGATGTTCCCCAATTGCAATTTGTTCAACTGGCACTTCGACAAACTGCTCCCCGCGTTTAACCAATGCTGTCTCTGGCGCAAGTTTGAGTAAGCTCTGCACCGCTCTGCGGGCTCGATTCAGGCTGAACGCTTCCAGCAGTTCAGATAAGGCGAACAGGAATACGACAGCCGCTCCTTCAGACCACTCGCCGATAACCGCCGCCCCGATGACAGCAACGGTCATCAGCACGTTCATGTCGAGGGATCGTCGTCCAATTGCACGGACAGCTTTTGGCGCAATGAGCCAGCCGCCTGCCACAATCGCAATGACAAAGGCTCCGATGCGCATTCCTTCGGGCTCAAATTTCGCCCATTGCAACGCCAGACCGATTGCTGTGAGTAAACCCGAAATCGCAAAGGAGACGAAACGGGAACGTTGTTGTCCCTCTGGCTCCTTTGGGTGTTTGCTGCCAGCATCGATTGTAGTGGCCTTCAGACCAGCCTTGGCAATGACCGCGATCAGGTCGTTTGGCGTCAGATTCGACGCGTGGGCGATAGTGACTGTCCGGCCCATCAGATTCACATCCATGCGCCTTACTCCAGCAAACCCTTTGAACACCTGCTCGATTGCTGCGACCTCATCTGCGCAGTCCATTCCCGTGACCCGAAGGGTTGTTGATTCTTTCGCCGTCGCGTTTGTGTCGAGATTAACCGTGAGATTTGGCGCTTTACAGGCGTCCCCATTACATCCGCCGCCCCCGTGTTCCGTATCACCGTGATAAAGTGGATGTCGCATCATGGGATTGAAATGTCAGCTTAAGGTTATTGGTGGCTGCAAAGGCTTCTCAGTTCGTCATAACCGCAGGAAATGGCCCGCGAGAAATGAAGCGGCCACCACATAGCTTTTTCGCTCTGATCTCTGAGCTTGAGCACACACGCTAATGACGATCCAATAATCCGCCACCCCGTGGAGGACATCTATCTCCTTCGTTCAAGACCACAACCTTGGTGACAAAAGGCCTCCCAAAAAGCGGGGAGCGATAATAAACACACGCCCGGGTTCCGGTACTAACCGCGTCGAGATTTGAACGCTTCCAGTCTTTGAGAAATGCAGTGTTTCTTCGCAGAACAAGATCCCGTATTTTTCCCGAGCGTTCCGATTTCACTTGAGCAATTTGATTCGAAAGATCGAGTCCATTGATTGTCCCACAAAGCTCCCGCGACCGCGTTGTATGAGCCAACGCGTGATGACTTGACAGCCAGACCAAGCTGAGAACTGCGAACAGCCGGGCGATTCGTTTAAATATTTTCATGGGTTCCTTTCTGCGGGGGTATCTGTCCCCATTATGTTTGTTTCGATAGAATGACTATGGGTTCGGTGGGATCTTTCCATTCGAGGTACGGCGTAAAAGACAAAATATGCCGTGGTTGTTAGGATCATCCCAGAGATGGCTGCGATCATCATGATGCGGCTTTCACGCTGCTCTTTCCGGTCGCGATCCCGCTGCCGTTCCAGTTTTCGAACGGCAGCGGGGCGTGATGGGCGAGGCCGGTTCATCGCGGGAATACAGTTCCGTCTGAGCGATCTATGCCATTCTCACTCGTTCGAAATCAATGGTCACAGGTGCAGGCGTACTCAGCGCGTTTGCATTCGCCGCACGTATGCATGTCCAGCTTGAAACGGATGTTCTGAGGCTTTGCTTCCGCTGTTTGCTTGAATTGCACAACCACATTGTAGCCCTCTCCTTCGGGCAATTTTGTTTTGCTGACCAGAGAATCGCCCTTTTTCTCGAACGCCAGCGTGGCCTTGCCGGACTTTGCGTCGGCAACGGCGGTGACAACTTGGCCCGCAACAGGCACGGGCTTCATCTCTTCATTGTAGAAGTTGATCGTGACCGAGCGGTCCTTTTCAACGACGAATTCAGCGTGCGGCTCGGTTTTTTCAAGAAGCTTCCCTCCCTTGGGTGTCGCGAGGTGCTTGTGCTTGTCAGCGGCCACGGCTGTGAGTAACCCGGCGCAAAGGACGCCGGCCAATAGGATTAGTTTCATTTTCATATTTATTGCGGTGTTGCGGGTGATGGTGAAGTTATTGCCACCGTCGACCCAGAATCTGAATTTCCGTCCCGTCGTTCTTTTCGTTTTTCCAACCAATCATACAAGGTGGGAAGCAGAACGAGAGTGAGAAAAGTGGAGCTGAGAATTCCACCGATAACAACGGTGGCGAGCGGGCGTTGCACTTCTGCCCCTGCGCCGCTGGCAATGGCCATTGGAACGAAGCCAAGTGACGCCACAAGGGCGGTCATCAAGACTGGACGCAATCGCGTCATTGCCCCTTCCCGCACGGACGTATGCACGTCACGGCCTTTTTCGCGGAGGAGGTTGAAGTAGCTGATCAACATCAATCCGTTCAACACGGCCACACCAGAGAGCGCAATGAAGCCAACACCTGCCGAGATGCTGAACGGGAGTGAACGCAGCCAGAGAGCGAAGATGCCCCCGGTGACCGCGAGTGGAATGCCAGTATAGACAAGCAACGTCTGCCGCAAGCTGCCCAGCGCCATGAAGACGAGCACAAAAATGAGAGCGAGGGCCACCGGCACGACGACCATCAACCGAGCCCGTGCTTCTTGCAGGTTCTTAAACTGTCCGCCGAACTCGATGGTATAGCCATCGGGCAGTTTGATCTGCTCCGCGACTTTCCTCTGCGCTTCGAGCACGAAGCTTTCCACATCGCGTCCACGAAGGTTAATCATGATGGCGGCTCGACGTTGGCTGTATTCTCGTGCAATGGCCGCGACTTGTTCGACGACCCGAAAGTCCGCAACCTGGCCGAGGGTGAGCAGCCCGCCGTCGTCAATCCGCACAGGTAACCGTTTCAATTCGTCCACTTGTCCCCGAAGGTTCTCACTCAGGCGCACAACAATGTCGAAACGACGGTTGCCTTCAATGAGCTTGCCAACTTCCTCGCCAGCCAGCGCGGTGTGAACCACGCTGTTCAATTCCGCGGCATGAATGTTATATTTTCCCATTGCTTCCCGTTTGGGGATAATTTCCAGCAAGGGTGATTTGCCAAGGGCGTCAAACTCCACGTCCGCCGCGCCCTCAATCTTTTCCAAGATTTCACGCGCTTCGCTCGCGATTTTCTCGATCACAGCGAAATCCTCACCGAATACTTTCACGGCTATATCAGCCCGAGTGCCTTCCAGAATTTCGTTGAAACGCATCTCAATCGGCTGGCTGAATAGGTGAGCTTCGCCGGGGACATGCTTGCCAAGCTCTTCCGTCATAAGATTGGCCAACTCGTCCTTGGTGATTGTTATGCCGTTGATCTTCCGCCACTTGTCATGGGGCTTGAACATGATATAGGTGTCGGCCACGTTTACGCCCATCGGATCAGTGGCAACCTCTGAAGTGCCCAGGCGGCAGAAGACGTAATCCACCTCTGGAAACGTCAACAACACTTTCTCGCCGCGCTTCTGCATGTCGATGCTTGCGTCAATACCGATGCTCGTGGTGCGAATCATGTGGGTGGCAAAGGAGCCTTCATCCAATTGCGGAACAAACTCGGCGCCAAGGCGGCTGAAAACCAAGCCGGCAAAGACGAGCAACGCGAGGGCAGCCGCCGAGACGGGCCAGCGAAAACGGAGTGAGAAATTTAGCAATGGCGAATAAATCGCCTTTGCCAATCGCACGAGAAAGCTGTCTTTCTCCTGGATATTCCCGCCGAGAAGATAGGAGCAAAGGACAGGCATCAGGGTCAGCGCCAGCGCCAACGCGCCTACCAACGCGAAGATGACCGTGATGGCCATCGGCTTGAACATCTTTCCCTCGATACCGGTGAGGGCGAGAATTGGGAAATAGACGACAGTGATGATCAGCACACCGAAGAACATTGGGCTGGCGACTTCCTTCGCTGAAACAAGAACCTCGTGAGCCCTCTCGGTGGCAGTGAGTTTACGACCGAGCTTGTGCTGTTTCTCGGCAAGGTGGCGGATGATATTCTCAACCATCACAACCGCGCCGTCGATGATGAGACCAAAATCAATTGCCCCTAGGCTCATCAGATTGCCGGAGATTCGCCCCTGCACCATACCAGTCATGGCGAACAGGAGCGAAAGCGGAATAGCGAGGGCCACGATGAGGGCCGCTCGCCAGTTGCCCAGCATCACGAGCAAAACAACGACGACTAAAATCGCGCCTTCAAACAAGCTTGTTTCAACCGTCCTTATCGTCCGGTCCACCAGCACAGTGCGGTCATACACTGGGATAACTTCAATGCCTGCTGGTAGCTTGACTTGGATCTCTTTCAGTTTCGCTGCGACCGCTTTTGCAACGAGGCGGCTGTTCTCACCCGCCAGCATTAGGGCCGAACCCAGCACTGTCTCTTCGCCATTGTAGGTACTTGCTCCGGTACGCACGGCTTTGCCAATGCTAACTTCGGCAACATCTCCCACGCGCAGGGGTGTGGCGCGCGCTCCAAACTTGAGAGGAAGACGTTCGATCTCCTCCACGGTTTGGACACGACCGGCCGCACGCACAGCTACTTGCTCGCCGCCAAGTTGAATGACGCTCCCGCCTGCGTTCTCCACGTTTTCGCCAATTGAATCAGCAATTTCACTGAATGACATGCCCACGCTCTTGAGCTTGTCGGGATTGGGTTGAATAAGAATTTGCTTCTCATAACCACCGGAGGAATTGACTTCAGCGAGACCCGGTGTGGAGCGCAATCGGGGTTTAATGATGTAGTCATGGACGAGCTTAAGCTCCATCAACTGAGCTTCGCGCGAGGCTGGCTTGTTTGTTGCATTTGCGGCGTAATCAACAACGTAGTAATAAATCTCCCCCAGGCCCGTGCTAATGGGCGCGAGCTTCGGCGTGAGGCCGGCAGGAAGTTCATCAACCACGGTCTGCAACCGCTCGCTCACCAATTGCCGCGACCGATAGATGTCCGTGCCCTCATCGAAGACCAGCGTTACTTGTGAAAGACCAAACTTGGAGAGTGAACGCAATTCGATAAGTCCAGGGACGCCTGCCATCTCATTTTCGATGGGAAAGGTGACGAGCTTTTCAATTTCCTCTGGCGCCAGAGCCGGAACAGAAGTGTTCACTTGCACTTGGATATTGGTGATGTCAGGAACTGCGTCGATTGGCAGACGCAACGCTGACCAGACGCCGATACCAACGAGGACCAATGTTGCCAACACGACGAACACGCGCTGGCGAACGGAAAATTCAAGAAGGCGAGAGAGCATAATGCTTAATGGGAGTGCCCGCCGCCTTTCGTGGCGCGAAGTTCAATGAGCCAGAGGGTTTCAACCGCTTTTACAACGACCTGATCACCGGGCAGCAGGCCATCCGTAATTTCAGCGAGACCACCAGACTGGGATCCGACTACGACTGGGGTGCGTAAATACGCATCCCCATTCGCCGCATACACAAATGTTCCTTCTGACGTTTTTAGAACAGCCGAACGGGGAACGACCATCACAGCTTCTTCTCGCGGTATGCTAATGCTGGCCGAGACAAATTCTCCGGGCTTGAGGACTGAGGATGCGTTTGAAAGCCCGATCACGATCTCCGGCTCCCCCAACGTCAAACCCTTTTGCATGCTCAAAACGACGCCAGACGCGACGAGGTTTGTTCCTTTCAACGCATTCACTGTTTGGCCGGCCTTAACGATTGCCCGTGTGTTGGAGGAAACCAACCCGGAAGCCTGGACATCACATCCAGCGTGGTCCTGCGAATTCAACGTATGACGATGCTTTTCACCAAATACCTGCACGTTGAACGTGAACTCCCTCGGCATCTTCGCTTCAGCAACCTCCATCATTTCAACACCGAGAATTTTTCGAGTCTCATCCGTGAGGATCACACCTTTGCCCGCCTTAAATGAGGCTCCAGATGGAGACTCTTCGTGCCCATGATCATCAGTCTTCCCCTCCGCCTGTTCTTTGGAATGATCATGCTTGGCTCCTTCTTTTTTGCCGCAGGCAGTCAGCAGTAAGCAAAGAGGGACCGTAAGCGCTATGAGTGATCTAATTTGCGCACCCTTCATTTGGAGCCTTCGTTCGACCCGGTTCCCACCAATGGAAGCGGAAGGCCGGCTAGAAGCTCAAGTTCAGCAGCGGCTCCCAGCGCTTCCTTTTTAGTGTCAAGAAGCCCATCCACGGCCTCAAGATATTGCTGCTGCAACTCCACGTAGGTTGAAATTGGCACAGCGCCCAGTCGGTAGTGACGATCCGCAAGTTCGGCCGCGTCGCGAAAATGTTGCACGGCGTCCGGTCGCCACTTGTTCATCTCCTGAAGCTTGGCCTCATAGCGAAGCGCAGCCTCTAGCACCTTCCGTTCAATTTCTCGCTGAGTGACAAAAAACGATGTCTCTGCCTGTGCTTGCCGGGCCTTGGCAGTTTGGATGTTGCCCGCGTTGCGATTCCACAAGGGAACTGGGATCGATATTCCAAGCGTCACTGCCCGCTCGCGATCACCAGCTCGTTCTTCGGAGAATCCAGGGCCTGCTGAGATCGTGGGGTATCGCTCGTTCTTTGCCAGGGCAACTCGGAAACCTTGCTGAGTCAGTTCAACAGCGCGTGATCGAATCTCAAAGTTATTCGTCCGTGCCTGGGCCATTAATGTTTCGTGGTCAGGAGGACGGTGAAATGAAAGTTGGGGCGGCGCAATGACGAGTGGCGTGTTCGGAGCAACTCCCCGCAGTTGGTTTAATTCCAATCGCGCGGCCTGGGTGACGAGGGATGCCTCACTCGCCTTCCGTTGCGTGTTCAATTCCGTGGCCTCGATGACCCGAGTCTCCAGGAGGGGAGTGAGGCCCGCAGGATCTCGTTGAACCATAACTTCACGCAAAGCCTGAAAACGCTCAGCAACCTCCCTAGCAGTTTCGGCTTTCTCCTGGGCGGCGAAGACATCGTAGGCCAGCACACGCATCCGGTTGGCGAGGGCGATCTTGAAACGCTCAAAACCAAGTTGAGCAAGTTCGATGTCACGGTTGGCGATGGCCTTCCGTAAGCTGATACGACCGGGCCATTCAAATGGCTGCATCAGACCCACGGACCACGCCAGGCCTTCGGCTCCGATTCCTCCACTACTAACACGCTTCTGGCCCGCGCTGCCGGAAAGTTCTGGATTGGGAAATGTTCCCGCCTGTTTCCTTCCGCCTTTCGCCGCAGCGATCTCCGCTTCGTAAAACTTAAGCTCGGGATTCTTCTCGACAGCTTCAGCCACGAGGGAGTCCAGCGTCACAGACAGGTTCGTCGAGGCTGGGGCATTCGTGAAAATCATGCTGTCGGCAGGCGGTTCCTGCGATTGCGCGACGGGCGAGATTATCTTCAGCGCCAGAACAACCACGGAAATAGTTGGCCAATTCAAAACACTCAATTGCTTCATAATTCAAGACACAGACCGACGGGATTACGATAAACAGGAACGGAACACTCAGTGGGCACAAGAAGGCGCCTGAATGATGCGAGAAATCCTCAGAAACGAGGAAAATTAGGAAGCGAAGGAAGGGGCCCGGACAGGCAGAGCCGTTCGGGAAATAAAGAGCCAGGACTGCGGTAACTCTGGAGGAATGTTGATGACACGAACAATCGGTTCTACCCGGAGCAAGCGCTCATTAATCAAGATCGAATTGCAAATCAATGCCAGCAATGGAGGCGGCGGACAGGTGAGCTTTTGGCCCGAAGATTTATATCCGGAGGATTCAAATTCACAGCAGTTCGAGCCCCCGCAATGCCCTTTTGAATCAGGCTTCTCGGAATCTCCCGAGCAGGCGAGGAATTCCAGACCGGGAACTACCTCCAGCGTGCAATGCGCGGTCATTGGACCCCAGGCGAGGGCCAACAATAGAACAAAGATGTTTTTCAAGAACCGCACAGCAGACGATTAACGGCAAAACGTCATTTCGTCAACCGAATCATGGAGGGCGTCCCCTGTTCGCCGAATCGATTGCACGTTTGTAAGCTTGCAAAATCAGCCCAGAGCCCGTATTCGTTTTACGTGCGGTTTTTCAGGATTGTATTCACATTGCTTCTGTTGGTGGCGTGCCTGCCTTGCAGCGCCCGTTGCGACCTGGAGAAGTCTGGTGTGCTTTCCACCCCTTCCTGCTGTGAAAAACCCGAGCACGATTCGGAAAAGGCCCCATTGGATTGCACTCTTTGCAAGGCATTGTTTTCAGGGCATCAAACTCTCGATACAAAGATTCAATTACCGACTTGGATCGAAGTGGAATTTCAAAACATCAGTCTAGAACAAAGACTGGAATCGGGACAAAGCGGCGCATCTCCGAACGCAGAGCCAATCCCAATTATGAACATCTCCGAGTTCATATGTCGCAAGACATTACCTCCACGGGCTCCTTCTTCTCTTCGTAATTAGTCCTCGTTCGGACCTTTATTCAAGCGGTGTGGCTGAAGCTGCCCGCCGATTTCCTTTCACTCAAAAACTTTGTCCCTCTCTATGAATCAAGAAAAGAATTTCTGTATTCCGTCGTCTGACTGCGGTGTATGCGAAGCAGTCCGCCCGGCACTCAAAGCTGTTCGTTGGGCCACCGCCATAATCGCGATAGTCGTCATGGCCGGTTGCGGCGGCCAACCTCGGGACTCGGTTAGCTCTGAAGAGCCAACGGTTTTCGGACCTCAGTTCAAGCCGAATAAAGGCTTGCTTGTGCCAGAGGACACGCGGAAGTCGCTTGCGTTGACCACCGCCGAGGTCTTAGAGCAGAAGGTTCCGGCATCGTTCACGATTGAACTTCGTGTTTACGACGTGCGCAGCGAGGTCTGTCTGGCCAGCGGCATGGTGTCCCCGGAGAAAGCAGAACTTCTTAAACCGGGGCAAGCATTCGAGATTCGCACTTTCGAAGGCAAAAAGGGTTCAGGAAAAATATCAAGGTTGAGCGATCAATTGCAAAAAGCCATCGGTTCGATTGAATTGCTGGTCGAGATTCGCCAAGCCCCGGAACAGTTCACGCTCGGCGCCTTCGCCCAAGCCACTATCGCGCTCGAATCGAGCGAGAACGCCGTTACCATTCCACGTTCAGCTCTTCTTCAATGCAGCGACGGACACTCTGTTTATACAATCAGCGGTGCTCATCTGGTTCGCACGCCGGTCAAGATCGGGAATTCGAGCGGGGATGTTGTCGAAATCAAAGACGGCCTCTATGCGGGAGATCAAGTTGTTAACCAGCCTGTCATGTCGTTGTGGATGACGGAACTTGCCGCCGTGAAAGGCGGGCAAGCCTGCTGCGTTGCTCCGGCGAAAGGTAAATAGAGCATGGTTCTCAAAACGGTTGAACTTTCGCTGCGCCAACGTGCCTTTGTCATCCTACTGACCCTGATTCTTATCGGACTCGGGCTTTGGTCGGCGGTGCGGCTGCCTATTGATTCTGTGCCGGATATCACCAGCCCGCAGGTGCTGCTAAACACAGCGGTCCCCGCCCTTGCGCCGGAGGAGATTGAGAAATTGGTCACCTTGCCACTGGAGAGCCAGATGGCCGGCCTTCCTGGGATGACCGAACTGCGCTCCCTTTCGAAGTTCGGGCTTTCGCAAATTCGGATGACGTTCGATGACAACGTCGATTTATACCGGACACGCCAACTCGTAACCGAGCGATTGTTGAACGCAACGGATAATCTTCCAGCCGGCTTGCAACCTCGACTCGCTCCAATCAGTACGGCGCTTGGGGAGATTTTTTATTACTCCGTTGAATTCGCCCGTGATTCCACAAACAAACCGGCTACTCGTTACGAGCAGTTGTTGCTGCTCAAAGAGATTCAGGAATACGTGATTGGCCCGTTGCTCCGGGCCACGCCTGGCATTGCCGAAGTGAACACATCAGGCGGCTACGAACGACAAATCGTCGTGATGCCCGATCCCGAGCGGCTTGTGAGCATTGGGATCTCAATGGATGAACTCGCGCACATCGTTGGCGAGAACACGGAGAATGTTGGAGGCGGGCTCTTGGAAATTGGAGGTGAGCAGATTGTTATTCGGGCCAACAGCCGTGTCACCACGACGGAAGAGATTGCGCATATTCCGTTAAAATTCGCAGGCTCAGCGACGCCCCTCCTCGTGAAGGATGTCGCCCGAGTGGGCATCGGCTCCAGTTTTCGAACTGGGGCGGCGACGGTGAATGGGGTGGAGGGAGTGGTTGGCGGGGCTCTCATGCTTGCAGGAGGAAACAGCCGCGTCGTTGCGCGGGACGTGTCCGAGGCTCTTTCCAAAATTCAGGAGAAGTTACCACCCGGAATCGAAGTTCGCTCGCTTTACAATCGATCAGACTTGGTTAATCGAACACTGCGCACTGTCGAAACAAGCTTGTTCGAAGGAGCGCTGCTTGTTGTCGTAGTCCTCTTTGCGCTCTTGGGCAACCTAAGAGCCGCTTTAATCGTTGCCTTGGCCATTCCACTTTCCATGTTGTTTGCAATGACCGGAATGGTTGAGACGCGGGTCTCAGGCAACCTCATGAGTCTGGGGGCAATTGACTTCGGCCTGATTATCGATGGAGCCGTCGTGATGGTGGAGAACATCATTCGTCATCTCGCTCACAAACAACGTGAACTCGGACGCGAGCTGACGCGAGAGGAACGCCTGCATGAAGTCCGTTTCTCCGCCAAAGAAGTTGCGAATCCCATGTTCTTTGGTGTGCTCATCATAACGGTTGTCTACGTCCCAATTCTGGCGCTCACAGGTATCGAAGGGAAAATGTTTCGCCCAATGGCGCTCACTGTTATTTTCGCGCTGATTGGATCAATGATCATCGCGCTCACCTTGATGCCAGTGCTTTGTTCGTGGTTTCTGCGTGGCAGAATCAAGGAAGAGGACAACTGGCTGGTCCGATTCTTCAAAGCAGTTTACTCGCCGCTTTTGGCATTTGCTCTGCGATTCCGCTGGCCCGTGGTGGTTGCAGCAATGCTCTTGTTTTGTTCGTCGTTGTGGACTTTCACACGTCTGGGGGCGGAGTTCATCCCGCAACTCGATGAAGGAACGATGCTGTTGCAGTTTATTCGCAGCGGAAGCGCTGGACTGGGAGCTTCGACGGACCTGCAACAGAAATCCGAAAAATTGCTCCTTCAGAAATTTCCTGAGATCGACCGCATCTTTGGGCTCATCGGAACCGCTGAGATTGCCGTTGATCCAATGGGTCCAAATCTGTGCGACACCTACATCGAATTTAAACCACAGAAGCTATGGAGAAAAATGGATGGCCAGATTGCAACCAAGGAGCAACTCATTGAGCTAATGCGCCGCGAATTGGCCGTGCATGTTCCTGGCCAAACATTCCTGTTCACCCAACCCATTCAGATGCGTTTCAACGAGATGATGGCTGGCGTTCGCGCGGACCTCGCGGTGAAAATTTATGGGGATGACTTTAAGCAGTTGGAACAGATGGCTATCCAAGTGCGAGACCTGCTCGGATCAATTCAAGGCGGTGGCGATGTCGTATTCGATGCTTTCGGTCGCTCGCCCCTCCTGGAGATCAAACCAGATCGCGAAGCGCTTCGTCGTTACGCCCTTCAAGCGGGCGACCTCAATCATGCCATTTCCACCGCCCTTGCCGGTGAGGAAGTCGGCACGTTTATCGAGGGCAATCGACGCTTCCCAATTGTCGTGCGGCTCGCGGAAGAGGCTCGGCAAAATGTCGATACGATGAAGCGTCTGCCAGTCCGGACGGACAATGGTGGCCTCCTTACGTTGGGTCAGGTTGCAAGGTTCGAAATGTTGGAGCAAGTGGGCGCGGTGACACGTGAGTCTGGACAACGACGGGCCGCAATCCTGGTAAACCTCCGCGGAAGGGACGTGGAAAGTTTTGTGAAGGAAGCGCTGGCAAAAATTAAAGCTGAAGTGACCTTTCCACCGGGTTATTATTTCGAATTCGGCGGACAGTTTGAAAATTTGCAAAAAGCTAGGGCGCGTCTCGCCTTTATTGTTCCGATGGCGCTGGTCTTCATATTCATTTTGATTTTTATGAGCTTTGGCAGTTTCCGTCAGGCGGCGCTGATTTTCGTTTGCGTGCCGCTGGCAGTAACCGGTGGCATCTTTGCGCTGTGGGTGCGCGAAATGCCATTCACCATTAGCGCAGGAGTTGGTTTCATTGCGCTCAGCGGAATCGCCGTGCTCAATGGCATCATGCTAATCAGCTTCATCAACCAGCTTCGAGGCGAAGGTCGCAACGTGCGGGACGCTGTCGTAGAGGGGACTTTGACGCGGCTGCGCCCCAAATTGATGACCGCCCTCGTTGCGAGTTTGGGCTTTGTTCCAATGGCCATTGCCACCGGCGCAGGGGCGGAAGTGCAACGCCCGCTCGCAACTGTTGTCATCGGCGGCATCATCACGTCGACTTTCCTTACGCTCGTATTGCTCCCGGTTCTGTATGACTGGCTTGAGCAGAAAGGAACTTCTGGAGACGAAGGGAAACCTCCACGCTCGCCAGTCGGGGTGTTGGCGGCGTAATCCGCAATTTTTGTTATGGGTCGGTGGAAATCACCCCAAGTGGCTGCTAAGCGTGCTGAAGGCCGACTGAAAAAACGTCGAGAAGATGCAATTTGGCAGATCGTCGTCGTCATCTCGATGATATCTGTTTTCCTCATATTTTTCTTTCTCCGCGCCAACGGATTCTTTTCCCACACACATCCCTCGCACGACGAAAACGAAATGAACATTCACGAAACAAATCCGTGGTGACAATGGTCGAAGTGTTGAGAAGACTATTGAGCCTATTCCGAAAGGTGCCCTCTACAAAACGATGCCCGTCACTCTCGTCTACTCGGAGATTTTCGCCGGTGTCATCAAGGAGACGACTGACATAATCAACGACACGTACGATTACCGCTTTTTCATGTAGGCGGGGCGAGTCCTTCGCGATGAAGACTGTTGGCATGTTCCAGAAAAAGGAGACGGTTTACGTCGAATCGCCCGCCCCGACGTAAAATCGCAGTGCCTGCCGAATGCTTATTTTTCCGGGTTTCAGAACAACTGCCAGAAGAACTGCCAGAAAAAGTACCTGAAAGTTATGATCGATTAAGGCGAGCAATGCTTGATTTGTCCTGCAAAATCGGCTACTTTTCCGGCAGGTAACGTGGATGTTGTCCAATCCCGACAACTGGCTCCATACGCAAGTAGAAGCTTTCCAGAATCAATCGATTACGGAGATTGCGACGTTGGAATCAGCAAACCGGGCTCGCACTTCCAACTCGCCGCCAAGAGCCTTGACCGCAGCCGCGAGTGTCCCGAGCTTCACTTCGCCACGATGCTCGAACCGAGAAATCGCGGATTGTTTAACACCCACTTTCCTTGCGAGTTCGACCTGGGAACAGTTGTACAATTCCCGAAGTTGTTTAGGCGTCAGGGGAGAACGCTTGCCGTTGCTTCTCAACAATTGCACAACCCTCCGCGCCGCCAGTTCCGCTGTGCGATAAATTTCGGCAGGTCCTTCTCCATATCCAACGCCACCGTGAAATATACCAAATCCCTGCTGCGGTCGGTATTCAATGGTCAGGCGCTTTTTTCCGGCGCGGAAATCAAGCCAGGTATTCCCTTCCGGGCGTTCCGGGGCATCAATTTCGATCGTGCAATTCGACAGACTTCGGCCCAGACGTTCCTGCAATTCCTGGATGTCTTTCTCCATATTACATGCAGAGCATATTACATGAATGGAATAAATCAAGTGTTTTCCAGTGAATTCACGTGATATTCGGTGGAGGCGACGGGTCCATCTCGTGTGTTTTCCTGCCGTCTGCGCCCGGTTTGTCCAAAAGTACTCGGTTCGCTTCAACGGTTTCGATTCTAATGGAACCATTTATACCGATAAATGTGTTGTGGGCTGCGCTCCTGTAACGCGTCAGGGAAGGTCGGCCTGGAACACTCCGCCGATTGTCCTCCCGCGGAGGATACATCCGGTCGTCCATGTTCCAGCGCAGCAGGTTGGACGGAATTCCCGAGAACTCATCCTCTACCGCGTTTAGAATATTGCTCAGCAATCTCAGAGCGTCATCCGCCGAACTGGTGGCCGAAGCAGCCTCCAGCCGCTCAAGAAATATTTGTAATCTTTCTTTTTTCGACAACATGATTTCATACTAATCAAAGCGTTCTCCGCCTAATCCCTGGACCAGCCCGATTTTGATTTTCTGAATAACTTAGTGATGACGGATTGTTCCAACAGTGCCAGAAAATGTGCTCGAACATTAAGTTGCATCGGGCGAGTTTTCACTTAAAGCCGACAACTGGCTCCATACGCAAGTAAAAGCCATCCAGAAGACCGCTGACCAGACATCAATGAAATTACCGGTTCACTTCGCCTATCTCTTTGATCGAGAAATGAACGTAGTACGATGTCTTTCCATTTGAGTCACCCATCTTATGAATGCGGCGTTTTCCTCCCGCAGCACTGATTCCGTGATTCTCCTCTTTCGTAAACGTTTCTCCTACATTAGGAACTGCATTATTTTCCTTATGCGCCACACCCCAAAACCGAATCGAAAGGTCTTGATCGGGTGAAAGCTGAGCAGTAAATGTTTTGTTCAACTTAAAGCGTTTAGCATGCTTTTCACCGCGGGGACCAGGCCCCAAGTTTTCAGACGCTCCATCCCAAATTCCGGGTTTTTGATCCCAAATCGAATATCCCGCGCCATTAATACTGCACCATGTGGACCATTTGTCAGCGCCTTTACTTCCGTCGCGATACACGTCCAGATATTCGAACCGGACTTCGACGGTTTTTAGCGGGGTCAGCTTTAACTCGGGCGGCAATGGTTTATTTTTGAACTCTTCTTTAATTTGAATGACCTGTTCCGGAGTAAAAGCCTGATCGGAGTAAAATAGAAATAATGGTTTTTCAAATGTGTCGACCATTTTCTTTTGCTTTCCTGTGTCAGTTACTTTTTTTCCTGAGGCATTTGCCTGGCTATTGAAAGTCACGTCACCCCCGAATGCATTAATTGTTGATTCCTGGAAGCTATACTCTACTTCACGAACCCTTGTCGCTTCCGCAATAACCAGGTATTCGGAATATTCATGAATCTGTTGAGTATTGTTACTTCTTACATGATGTGCCAAAAGATGCTTAACTTGAGGTGACGTAAGGGAGTAGCGTTTAGCGCCTGAAGTTTTGCACATGACGACTTGTTCGGTGAAAGTATCTCCTTTGAACCCAGCAGACACTGGCACCATACCCAATAAATCCCAAAGCACTCTTAATTGATTACGTGTCCTGATCCAGGTACGGGTTTCAGGAATTCTTTCCTCTCTACCCGAAAGAGAAGGGACATGATTTGAAATTAGTTCTGGCTTTCCTTCCTTAACGCCAAAAATTGTCCCTGGGCTATCGAAATCCCGAGGTGTCGCAAAGATTTTCCACCCTGGTCCAATATCTTCTGCCCGCAGCGGCTCCTTTGGTGTTGTGCAACCCGCAAAAAGAGCGCTGATCAAAGCCAAAAGAAGCCAACTTTTCATGCCTAATAACATCAGCAGAGGCAAATTTGGTCAATAGCTTAAACAGACTGTCTATGGTTCAGCAGAAACTCTAATTGATGCTTTACACTGGCAGCCTTTTAGTTTCTAACCTCGTGGATAAAGGCAGCACAAGGGATGCCACTGCGGAATGGTGGCTTCTTTTTTTTGTCCTTCTCAACAAACTTATACTCTGATCTAATATAAATTTATGGGTAAAACAAAGGACGCTGAGGCTGTCGAGTATTGGAATAAACGGCATCATCGCGCGCCAATACCTAGAGGCAAGCCTTTCACGGGAGAAAATGCGGCAGGAGCCTTTTTCAAAAGAGCGTGTGACGAACTTTCCGACAAGCTATTCAATATTCCCTTTGCGCAACAATATTTGAAAGGTGCGCTAGAAAGCGTGGACAATGGACGAAAAGCAGTCCAGGAGAAAGTTAAGTTCATCCTGCCCACCGCACTCGGCACTTTTGCGACGACTTCAGCCATTTTGTATGTTGGGCTTGATAAATTCAATGGCAGTAAATACGAAGCAATATTTTGGTCATTATCAGCATTCAGCAGCATCTTCGGGATCATCGTCGCAACCGCGTTACACCGAGTACTTGTTGCGACGTACGATTTTTATGTTTCATCTGTCATGCATGTTGCAGTGATTTTTAAAGCATTAAAAATGGATCACCACTGGACTTACTATGTCGAGAGAGCGATTAAACGCGCCGACAGCTCTGAGTTCAACGAGCTTGACGCCAAGGAAATTCGACAAAGGTGGCATAGCCTTAAAAATCAAGGTATCTGGTGGTTTATTAACTTATTTCTTAAAAATCCGTTTGTCTATCGTGAGCATGTCTTTTGGGATAAAGAAGAAACGAAGGAATCTGATCGTGAGTCCAACAGGTGGACTTCACGGGTGCTGGAAACGTGGAAAGCGCAACCCGGCACTTTGCTCGACAGCTATAACAGAATTCTCGGAATGGTTGCACTGGGACATGTACTTGTTTTAGCGCTGTCCCTGTATTCTGCGGTCAACGCATTCAGGGAAAATCAAAACGCGGATTCTACGCGTTTGGGGATCGCGACAATGCAGGATGTCGAACTTAAGGAATTTTCCACGAATTTTAGCTCACATTTTGATGCCACTTTTACAAAAGAGTTCACAGCGAGAACCCTGCAAAATTTCAAAACTTTTATATTGAACGACCTTTCGAATAACGTCCCTACGAATTCAACCCTCTATATCCCGGCGACAGCGGAAAGGCTGACAAATGCGTTGGCAATCAGCCTTAACGCGGATTTGCAGAACCTGCTGACCAATACATTGAAAACCAATTTGGTATATAATCTCGTGAGCAACACGCCCAGTTATCTTTCCTTACGCGATTCATTGGCAAATCTATCGACGAATCTCGATGTCCTGGACAAGGAGGTGCGTCAGATTCAACAAAAGGTTGATTCCTTCAAGTAGTGAGGGAGGGAAGTTTTAAGGACGACGGCGTGGTTTGAATCGTGCGGTGAGGAGGATGGCGAAGCCGGTTGCGAGCAGGGCCCAGGTGGATGGTTCGGGGATGGTGGCGATGGTGATGGACCATTCCTTCAGGGTGTAGGAGCCGCCGCTGCTGAGGTCGGAGAAATAGATGGTCCAGTCGCCGGAGGGATCGCTGCCAGCAAAATTGCTCAGCGTGAGGGTGCGGGGGTCGGATTCGACAACTTCGTCCGGATCTGTGGCCCGACCGTCCGGTTGCCAACGCCCCCCCAGGGGGGAGGTCACCGGGACAAAGTCGTCACCATTCAACGTGAGACGATAGTTATGAATGTCGCCGAACTGGCCATCGTCCGCGAAGGTCAGGGAGATGGCAATATTATCGTCATAGCCAAACTGGCGGGTGCTGGTGCGACCAGGGCGATTCATGAGGACCGCAATTGCATCGCCGTGCTGGAGGTAAGCGTAAAGGTCGCCTGTAAAAGCGGTATCACCAGGGGAGATTTCGAGAGTGACGCTGACGTTTATATATTGAACGAATTCGAGGGGTATCTCCGGAACCTCGATGGTGCTGATGACGCCCGCGGCGGAATCATCGGGAATTTCACGGTTGATCTCAGCGTCGTAAACATTGGTTTCAGCCGCAGGGAGGTGGAGCGCGGTGCACGCGGCCAAAAGGAATATCCAGGGGCCTTTCATAACTCAATGGCGCGATAGAAGCGGGTTGCCGGAGGGGCAACGTCGCGGCGTTGAATGAGGCCGTGCGCGGGAGCGGCAGCCGGACTGCCAAGATCGGTCCAGAGGATGGGCTCTGTCAGGCTTGGGGTGGTTTGAATCTGGTAGGTGCGCCCTGGAATGCCAAATACCTTGAGAAGATTATCGGCGCCTTCGCGAACGAGCGCGATATTGAAGGTGACCCCACTGAAAGGCTGGTTTGAAAGGATGATGACGCCGGTGGATTCATCAATGCCATCGCCAACGGTGTAGGTAAAGGTGTCATCCTCGTTGAGGGCGGTGTTGTAGATGACCCAGTCGCCAAGCGTGGAAATGGCCGCGCCCCTGGAGGATGTCGGCGAGAAGGTGATGATCTGAAAGTGAGTGTCGTCGGCATCCGAATCGTTGGCGAAGAGATCGGCTTTGAGAATTTTCAGGGAACGTCCGGGACGGACGAGGAATTGGTCCTGCAAAAGCAATGGGGCTTCGTTGAGACGACCAATGTAGCCGCGGCGTTCAGTGAAAGAAATGGATTGGCGGAGGTCCGAGGCGGCGGTTTGGTTGATGGAGGAAACGATTTCAAACCGTGAGCTGACGGAGCGGCCGCCGCCCGCAGCACTTTCCTGATTTGTGATGAGAAATCGTGGGGTGGCGGCCAAAAGATCGGCAATTGCGAGCGAGGCGAACAGAATTCTGGCAAACAGCGAGATCATTGGGATTACGGTTTGCGATAGAAAGTCCAGGCTGGCTGAGGATTGACTTTCTGCAAGGTGGCGAGGGGCGCAGCACCGTTACGACCACCGAAAACGAGGGCTTCCGAGCCTGACCAGGCAGCGGTTGCGGCAATACGGGCCAGGGGGCTGCCGCCGTTGAGCAAGGGACGCCAGCTGTTGGTGGCGGGATTGTAGGCAGCGCCGCCAGCGAGTGGGCCGGAGGCAGAATCACCATTGAGGATCAGCATCTCGGTCCCTGTCCAAAGAGCGTTGTGTTCGGCGCGAGCGACGGGGGCCTGGATGAGGGAATTTGTCTGCCATTGATCAGCAAGCGGATCGTAGGAAGCGCCGTCGTTGAGAAAGGCACCACTCGATTTGCCGCCCCAAACGATCGCCCTCTGGCCTGTCCAGATAATGGTGTGGCCGGTGCGTGCCGATGGGGAGGCGGTCGCAGTGATGGCTGACCATGCGGAAGGATTGTTCCCTGAAAAGGTGAGTTGCGCGCCGGAATTGAGTTCGCCGGAAGCGCCCAAACCGCCCCAGAGGATCAAGCGGTCTCCGGCCCAAACTGCGGCTGCGCCCTGTCGGGCTGCCGGTGGGTTGGGGAGTGCAATTGCGGTCCATTGGTTGGCAACCGGATCGTAAAGGGCACCGTCGTTCAAAAGTCCATCAGCATTGAGGCCACCCCAAATCAGCATCCGCGAGCCGGTCCAAACCGCGACGTGACCCAACCGACCGGTGGGCGCGCCCACGGTGGAGATGGAGGTCCACTCCTGGGGAGAGAGTTGGAATTTCGCACCTGTGTTCAAATATGATCCGGCTGAGAACCCACCCCAGACAATCATTTGCTGGCCGGTCCAGATGGCGGTGTGTTCATTTCTCTGACCGGGGTTAGCGAAGGTCACCATGCTTTCCCAGGTATCGAGCAAAGGTCGATAAATGGCGCCGAGTTCAGTCAAGACGCCGCTGCCGATATTGCCGCCCCAGATAACCCAGGCATCGCCGGTCCATACGCCGCTGTGACCGAAGCGGGCTGACGGAGCATTCACGCTCGATCCATTGATCCAGGGAGCTGGCGTGGTCGAAGTGAAAGGAAGAAAGCCCTGGGCCAGGAGTGTTGCATCGGCAGGGTCAATGGAGGCGGCGGTGATGCCGGGTGGGGTGGCGATTTCCCCGAGGGACAGTGCATCGAGACGCGCAGTGAGTGTCAGAACCTGGTTACTCAAAGTTGTGAGGTTTGTGTTGAATGAATTTCCCTGCGTGGCAAGGGCCGCGATCTGGGTGGCCGCGCCAAGGGCCTGGGCCTCGAGTTGAGAGACGCGGTTTGTGGCGTCGTCCACCTGAGTAGTCAGCGAAGCCATTTGTGAGGCGGCATTGGTTGATTGAGTTTCGAGGGAAGCCACTCGCGTGGTGATGCCGGTAATCAGGGCGCTTGAGGTGTCAATCTGCGCCTGGAGCGAATCAGCGCGTGTTTCCAACGAAGCGGATTGGTCGAGGGCTGATTGAATCTGGGCGCGGGCATCCGGCGCAAGTTTATCGAGAGTGATGACGCCATCGGAGACATTGGCAGCGATCATCGCGTAGCCGACCGGCACAATCCTCTGGTCAGGGGAAATTCTTTCAAAAGGCCCGGCACCGTCATTGAACCAAACACGCAGATAAACTGCGGAGTTGGTGAAAAGATTATCGGGCAGCGGGGCCATGTTCACGATGGAGGTATCGCCGAGGAGGATGGAATAGAGACCGCGCGTGACGGGGGTTGAAAGGGAGGAATCGGGTTCGCCATCGGCATTTGCATCGGCGGAATTGCGCCAGAATGTCTGGCTTGCGTCAGCGTTGACGAAAGCAAACTTAAATTGCCCACTTCCCTGAAAGGCGGTCCCGTCCGCGAGAACGCGGCCTTGATAATGAATGAGCGCGGGAACCTGGGCCATCGCGGGGAAGGCACAAAAAAGGGCCAGAGCAAACCATCGGAAATTTTTAAGGGGATTCAATTTGGCGATGTGCATAGGTCAGGGGCGCCGAGATTCGTCGTCCCAGCGCTTTTGGTGAAGAATATCGCCGTTGGCCAATTGGATTTCCGCTTTTGGAGCGCCGCTGGGGTACCATGCGCGCGCCAGGCCGTTGGGCTGGTCATTCGTCATGACGACTTCGTCGGCAAGAATTCCGTTGGTGTGCCAGCGGCGGAACAGGCCGTTCAATTTTCCGCCAACGATTGTGGCTTCGGAAATTTTGACACCGTTGAAGTCCCACTTTGAGCGCAGACCTTCCGATTTGCCATCGAGGAATGTTTCGCGAACCTGCAACTGGCCGTTGGTGTGCCAGCCTTCAGAAAGGCCCCATAAAACCCCGTTCGAAACGGAGGAGCGGGATTTCAACTGGCCATCCGGGAATTTTTCAATCATCACGCCGGTGAAATAGTTGCTGTCTCCAATTTTGAAGAGACGCCCGTTGGTTTGAACCAAATCGGTCAGGAGGATTTCCACGGTGGGAGGCGCGGATTTTTTTGAGCAGGCAGACAAACCGACAAGCGCGAGGATGGCCACGATGGTGGCGGCGCGCGTTATTGGATCGAGGTTCATTGCAGCATCACTTTAAAGAAGCGCGCGGGGGCCTGGCCGGGCGGCGTGACGACTTCGACCTCGACAGCGGCAACGTCACTGGCAGAAAAAGCGTCCAGCACAGGACCGGCGGTGTTATTGAGAATTAACCGGAATTGCACCGGGCTCCATGAGGTTGATTCGAGGCTGTCCGAACCGAAGATGGTGTAGGTGCGGCCGGAAATTGCGGTGAAAGAGAGCACGGGGGAGCCTTCGTTCACCCGGACAATCTTGAGGGAAAAACCGCTGCTGGGATCGTAGGCATAGGTGCCGGCGAGGTATTCGTCGAGGTTGGAAAGCCCGTCATGATCGAAATCGCCCCCTGGGTTCGTCGCGTTCAGGTCGGCATTGATGCGGCGTTGCCATGCGTCAGGCAAACCATCGCCATTCAGGTCTTCGCCGAGGGTCAGGTTGAGCAAGGTGCTCTTGCCGGGCAAGCCCATCAATTTGAAGTCGCGGCTCATTTCGATTGGCAAATAAGTCGTGGTGCCGATGGTGACCTTGATCTTGAATGGCACGGAGGGATGCAATGCGGTTGGTCGGTACGCTTCGCTGGTCAGGCCTGAATCAAGGGGAATGCTTAAACGATAATTCACACCGGACTCAAAAATGTAGGAAACGACCCCGTACACTTTGACGCCCGAGGAGGTTTCCAGCGTGATGGAGGCCCCCTGTGGGAGCGGGTTCCCCAATTCATCGCGCACCATTCCGTAGAAGGTGTGCGGAAGCGCGGGAGGATAGGCGAGGGCGCTCGCGCCAAGTGATCCCAACAGCAGCGCCGAGAAGGCCAGTCGGCGGAGTTTATGAAGCGCAGTCATTTTCATAAAATGGATCGATTAATTGCCCGAATAGGAATAGGTCACCAGATGGAGTTTGATGTCGCTGACGCTGTTGACAAAGCGGCGCAAGCCCTCGTCCGGATCGCTCAGGAGTTTGGTGCCGGGGATGACCAGCTTCCATTTACTGTTCCAAACGGAGCGGCCAATCAGGCGGGTGTTTGTGAATTGCGAACGCTGCAGCGCACCTCCGGAGCCGTAAATGGCGGCGGTGAATGCATCGGTCGTTGAAACCGGCCGGAATGAGGCGTGTTTGCGAATCGCATACAAAGGCTCGGTCAGGGATTCGCTGGTTTGGTAAAGCGCCTTGGTCGAGAAATCCGATCCACCGATATTGAAGGGTAGGGGGATGGTGACATCCTCGACGTTCCATGTGCGGACGGTGCCCTGGTCGCCCAATGCCGGAGATCGCATTGAATCGAGCCCGACCGGGATCAGGTAAATGCCCGGCGTGGCACCGAGGGCGTTTGGATCGAGGAATGAAAGATTTGGCTCGGAAGGAGAACTGCCACCTGCGGTTTGCACGGCACCTGCATTGGCTGATGGATTATCCATCCCGATATAACCTTCGAAAGCGATGCCCGCTGCGAAAATCTTCGTGGCGAATGAACTTGGATCGAAGTAATGATCCCAACCCTGCTGCGACTGGCCGAAGAAGTTCAGCCCATCGGCAATGGTGGATTCAAATTCGATGATCAGTCCGGGAACTGGCAGACCGTTGCCGGGATCCACCTGCATGCAATAACGTTTTACATCGGCGTCCTCGAGGATGTTCACTTTCATTGCCTTGTTGAGCACATCTTTCCAGGCGTCGGTCCCCTGCGGCCCCGGGAGGATGCGATGTTTTTCGGTGCGCAAGGAGAAGGTTGTTCCGTAGGCAGTAGGGTTATTGAAACCGAGGCGGCCCTTGAGAACATCCCAATCCGCTTTCATTTCTGCAAGCACGCTGGACAAGCCGGGATCGCCGCTGTTGCTGCCAGCGAATTGGGGAGCACCATTCTTGACCACACCCAATGCACGGGAATTCACGATGCGATTGATGAACTGCCTGCCTTTGGTGGTGTTGAGCAGGCCGGTTTCATAGTCATAGGCATTCGCCGCCATGTAAGTGAACCGCGCGGAGAGATCAAAGAGTGATTGATAACGTTCAAGTTTTTCATTGCGGAAAATCCGGAACGCGGCATCGCGAGTACGGAAGCCCTGGATGATTGCGGCGGAGCGTTGCCTGAAGATTTCACGCTCCTGCTGGAGGCGGTCGCCTTCAGCAACCAGCGCCATGTACTTGCGCTTGGCGTCATCAAGAATTCGCAATTTTTCGTTGAGGACCTGGAAGTCTCCCTGGACAGATTTAAGTCGATTGCCGAGGTCGAACACCGCTTCCTTTAGCTCCTGCTGACGCTCCAATTCAGCGATGTCGTTGGCGTATTCGAGCAGTTTGACACTGTCGTTGTAATTCTTGACTGCCACGGAGGTGAATCCAATTGCATCACCCAGGGCCAGTGCATGCTGAACGGCGGCGAAAATTCCCTGGACAATCGGATGGCCGATGGCGCCGACCGGGAATGAAACAGCCAGACCCGCGATTTGCATATCGGTAATCCCAGCTTCAGTAATTCCGCGCAGGTCCTCGATTCCTGCCTGAATGCCTTCAAGCCACTTGTTGGCGATATCATAATCAGTCTGCCTGGAGCTGATTGCACTGGTGGTGTTCTTGATACTTTCTTCGAAGGCTTTCGTTTGTCGGAACGACTCCAGTTTTGCCTTAAAGACCTGCACAGCCTTGTCGAGGTCCTGTTTGTCACTTTCGGATTGGGCAGCAAGCGCGTAATACATGCGATCATGCGCCTGGATTACCTCTGAAATGGCCTGCTGAATCTTGCCGGGTGATTGACGCTTGGAAGTCCATGTCTTGGGCTTGTCAAAGAATCCATGTGAACCAAACGCGTATGGGATGTAATACATCTTCTTGCCGGTGGCTGGATCGACTTTTTCGTAAAGCGGATCATTGAGATTCACGATCACGAGATCGCTTGATGAACCATCGACAGGCCCATTGGTGCTGACGTCCGTCCGCGGGAGGTTGTCAATATAACTCCAGTTGCTGTTCAACTGCTGAATATCGATCTTGGCGACATAGTCAGGTTCGTTCGGGGTATAGATACCGGGAGCTTCGATGGTTTCCGTTTCGACGTATTGATAATGGAACAGGTCAGGACCAGCGTAGCCCTGCTTGTAAATTTTCCCGGGGCCGACGTCGTCCGGGTATGGAGTTCCGTAGAGTTCAATCAGCGCGTTGGTATAGGCCTGTTCCTGGCGTGTAATGGATGCCTGGAGTTCAGACAGTGAATCCTGCTCGCTGCGCATAAGACGGGTTACATCCTTGGCATCATCAAAGCTGGCCACGGCATTATTGAGGGCGACCAGAGCACGTTCAAAGACCTGCTCGAAGTGCGGTTTGGGATCGGTCCCGGTGACCTGGTTGGGGTTGATATCAAACGCCAAACTGCCGGAGGCGAGGCCCAACGGTGTGAGGTGGCCCTCGGCGTTGTCCATGTCGGTCTGCAATTGTGCTGCTGTATTGGCGATTTCCTGCAATTCCAAAACGGTGGTGCGATCCACCTTCTGAATTCCTTCGTGCCTTGGATCGGGATCGACTGGCGGAAGAATTGAGTTACCAATGGCCCAGTTCAGGTAAGCGCCCTGGCCGGTGCGTGCGGCCCAGTGATCCACACCCCAGAACCGCTGGGTGGGAGGAACCTGGCTGGTATTGGCACGCGTGGGGTTGAAGCTTTCCCATCCGGAATCAGCGCCGGGTTCAAAATCGCGGCGCCAGGTAAGATCAACGATCTGGCGTCCGGTGCGGGCAACTGCAGCGGCTGCAATGGCGAACTTGCGTTCATCCTGGTAATCAACCGCCACAGGCTTGCCGAGGATGTTCACCGCCTCGATACGGGGTACCCAGGCGAAATCCTTGTCGATCAGCAACGAGTAATACCCCTTGAGAGCGGTGAGGTAATGGCCATAGGCGTCACCTTGCCCCTGGGGGAAGAGTTTGGCGGCATCAGCGGCATCCACTTTGCCATCGGTATTTTGATCGAGGATGTTGTAATTGAGGGCGTAAATGACTTCACCCGAGTCAATGCCGCGCGTGTAATTCCAAATGAGGCGGTTGTAAACCGGAGCAACGCGGACGCCCGGCTGGAGGAAATCATCGCGCCCGCGCAGCAACGCCAGCTCTTCTTCGAGCAAGGAAGGAACCTGACCCTTGAACGCAAAGAGCGCGGTTGCAATATCGCCGTAGGTTTGGTCCTTGGTGCCAATACCGATGGTCGGATTGGCGGCGTCCGCGCGCGCTTCGTTGCCGATCAGCATGTAAAGATCGCTGAGATACCCTGCGGCGAGCAAGAGGGCATCATTGGCAGGGTCAAAACTGATGCCTGCATTGATGCTCAGATCTTTCCCTCGACGGAGGACCGTTTCATAAATTTCGATCAAGCCGTAATCGTTGATGCTATCAAGGTTGAGAGCGATGTCCCCTTCCCACCGTTTGCCTGCTGATGTCAGGATGTTCGCATCGGAGTTGACGGTGTTGTTGAAAAGGTCCGCAGTGCGTTGATTGAATGGATTGATGCCAGCCAGAACGCGTTTAATCCAACCTTCAGCGAGGGCCGGGTCCGTCCATTGCGACCACTCCTTGCTGGCGGCTGGGTAGCTCGCGGTTTCCTTCGCTTTGTAGCGTGAGATCACGTAGTTGTCGCTTAAAGCACGCACATCCGCATTTTCGCCAAGAATGGTGCGCACCTTGTCCGGAAAACGGGCGGGGTCAAGTCGCAGCCATTGGGAACCCGGACCTTCCACGAGGTCGATGCTTTGATAGGCATCGACCTGGCAATTGAAACGCAGCGCAGCACCGGCAACGGCGCCTGAATAAAGCTCGACGGCGATGCGATGGGTCACGTTGCCGTTGGCGGAGGCACCGCCAGCGAAGACGCTGGGTTGGAGGGCGTAGACCTTGCGCAACGGCGTGGGGCTAAAGCCGGAAGGCGCGACTGTTGTGCCGGTATCCTCCTCGCCCAGATTGGCTGTCACGACCAGAGAGCCGTTGACGTAAATTTTCGCGCCGAGTGCGTCGTCTGTATCCAGGCTCAGGTAATATTGAGAATAGGTGTTTGCAGCCGGGACGGAAAATTCCTGGAAGAGAATGCTCTGCGGCAGATTGGAAGCGGCTGCCTCATAAAGCATCAGCGCGTCTTCCGGGAGCGGCAACCCGTTCCCGGAGGTGGCCTCGACAATCACGTGTGTGCGTGAGGGCGTGCCAGCGCTGAATATCTCGCGAACCTGCGCCGGGTATTCGAGGCTGGTATCCGAGCGGACGACGATCTGGTTGCCAACGGCAAGTCGATTCACCGCATCGCCAGGCAGCGTGAAGTTCAGGCCAGCGGAGTCAGCCACAACCTGGGAAAAAGCGATCACGCTGAACGGAACCACGGTCGAGCTCACGTCCGGCGCGACACGTGCTGAGCCGTTCAGGACTCCGACATTGCCGACGCTCACGCCGGTTTCGCCAGGCAGCGGATGGCGTAAATGCCGCCACGGATTGGGACCGCCGGTAAAGAGCAGGTTACGCGGAGTATTTCCGTAAACTGGCGGCGGCGCACCATCAACGGGCGAAGCGATCCACCATTCGAAATCGAAATCCTCGACTTTGCCAGCGAGGTCAACGATCTGTTGCATGGTGACCTTTTCCGCCAGCGGGTTGGAAGAGAGGATCACCTTGACCTCCCCACGGTAGAGAGTGTCGACCACCTTGATGATCTTGACGCTGACGGGATCAGCGGGTGGCGTGAAAGCAATACCTTGTCCAGCAACCAGCGTGACGTAACCGACGCCCGGCCCAACGGCGGTCAGCGCGTAGGAATCGACAGCCGTGTCGCTATGCCTGATTTCAGCCAATTCGCTGGCGTGAACGAGAGCAGCCTGGTGCACCGGCACGCCGCCAATATCGATAGTGCTTGTAAATGTGCCCGGTTTCGCGGGATTCGGATAGAATGTCTCCTGTTCAACAGTCAGCCGCGCCTTGCCGACAGAGTTGTCGATGGCGTTATCCCAATCCTCTTTTTGCGCGTCAGCTGGATCACACAAATCCTTCAAGGCGGCGATGTCGTAAGCGCCCAGGACGTTGAGGAGCAAATAACTTTCCCCAAGGGCTTCGTTTTTGAATTCACCAATGAAAATGAGCGAGCCGTTTTTGCTGTCAACCGGATCAAAGTAGAAACGATCCACCATATGTGGAGCCAATCGTGGAAAATAGGTTTTGCCGCGATAAAGGGATGTTTGAATGGAAGAAGGGAGCTTGTTGAGCCCGCCATTGGCCGAACCGTCCGGGTTCGTGTCGAACATCTTGAATTTTTTGGCGACGGTTGGATCGTGCAACGCAACAGAAGCTCCGTCCGCATTGTAGATGGACTGTTGATAGAGGACTTCCATGCTCGAATTGCCGCGAATGGCGGGCAAGCCGCGTTTTGGAACCGTCAGTGTTTCGGCCATCTGCAACACCGGGGCATTGGCAGGCCAGCGGGCGCGGTAAACAATGCCGCGGGCGGTGTCGCTGGCCACAGTCGTGTTGTTCGGGCCGGGTTTCGTGCCGTTGATCGGGTCGTCACTCAAGGAAGCTCGTAAATATGGGGTGATCGTACCCACCGGCGGCTGGGTGTCAGCCGTCAGCACATCTCCATCCTTGTCCAAGGGAAACCAGAATCCGGGCAACGTTTTGTAATAGAACTGCATTTCGCGAGTGGCAGCGTCTTGTGCAGAATGAGGTCCGCGGTAAACCCACAAATCGCCTTTGCGATCCTGGAAGGTGATTTGATTGTAAAAAGCGGTGCGTGCAACCAGGTCAGCGGCTGCACCGGATGCGACGTCCGACAGCAGTTCATAAGCGACCTGCCATCCGCTGGAGAAAGCAGTAATGGTCGCGGAATCGAACGAACTTTTCGTCTTCGGATTGATGACCATGTGGGTCGCGGCGGTGAGATCCTCATTGTTTTGCGCGTCTTCGCCCGCGCCGAAATTCACTTCCACGTAGGCGTTCGTCACCACGCCGCTGGTTGTGTTCGTCCGCGGCCCGGAAAACGCGGTGATGCTCCCTTTCCAGCTTTTTTCCGCATCCGGATTGGCGATGAGAACGGGCAATCCATTGGCGACACCAGTCAAATCGGCAACGGCGTACCGATACAGGTGAAGATTGGTCGTGATGTTGATGTTTGTGGTGATGTTGGTCGAAACCCCCGGAACGATGATATTCGTGGTGAAGGTGGTATTTGTGACATTGGAGGGTTGGACGATCGCCGTTTCAACAGAGCCAGGGGCCAGAAGAGTCGGCTGACGGAGTGAGAGGACGCCGCTGGCGGTATTTTGGGCGATGTCCACACTCGTTAAATAAAAGCGATGAACATTTGTCTCAATCGGCCTGTTTTGCAGGTAGAGAGTCTGGTAAGGCTGGAAAAGCGGGCGGTCTGAAAAAGTGACGGTGACCCTGGTGGAAGCATTATCAGATTCCGGAAAAGCCAGGCCAAGTACATCACGACGAGCGACTTCGGCATTCAGACTATGGGGGATTTTTCCTGGCGGGGTCGGGCCAAAAGGTTTTTCGAGCAGGGGAAGCGGCATGGGAGCCTGAAGAACGATGCCCGCATCAATCGGATAATCGAATTTCTCGGTTTCCGTTTCTTGAACGACGTGGAATGCGGTCATGCTTGGACGTCCGTCCTGTGCCTGATACTCCAGCAGCACATAAGGATGGGAGGAATAATTCGGGCCGTTGGTGACGTTCAGATCGTCGCGCAATGCCCAGGCCCGACCGCCTTGCAGCAGGGCGTGCTCTTCGTTGGGGTTGTATCCCAACGCTGTTGAATCGTTTTGAATATAAAGACTTCCGGCAGTCTGGAAGCTATCGAGGGGTCCGCTGCCATGATTGCTGGCGAGGACAATTTTGGGTTTCGTCAGGTCGGTCGGGTCAGGCCACGTTAAAGTGTAGCGGCCAATGACTGAAGGCCAGTAGGTCGGCAGAAAGCCGAAGGCTTCATCGCGCAACTGAGTGACGGGGTTTTTTCTGAACCACCATACTTCCAAATAATTTTTGCCTGGAATGGCGTTCACGGGGATGATTGCGGACTGGTTGGCGGCATCAAACCCATCCAGATAGGGATCCTTGTAGGCGTTTGGATTGAATGAATCGCCATAAGCCTGGTTGATGTATCCGGCAAAATAGGTGCCAGCGGTGCTGCCCAATTCGCCGAAGGGTGGGTTAATCCGATCGCCGACATTAATGGTAGCCGAAATCACGCGCGCGGATTGGAACGTGTCTGACCGAACCACGCTCTGACCGCGGAAAAATTCATTGGCATAAGCCAGTTCAAAGTTGGAACGGCGAGAGGGAAAATTGAGACCGTCCAGGGCCGGACGGGAGGTAAAGATTTGGTCGGCATCAACCACCGCTGCAAGCAGCAAGCCATCAGCGGAAGAGGCTACAGCGCGCCAGTCGCGAGCGGTTTCGCGTGCATTCCAGGTGGCCCCTGAATCCAGGGAATTATAAACCTGGCCACCATGCACGACCGCAACGAGCCGAAGGCCGTCCGCAGAAGAAGCGATGGAGCGCCAGGCGCGATCACTCTCGCGCGCCGTCCAGATCAAACCGCCATCGGTTGATGTGTAAATCCGGCCGCCATCGACGAGTGCGGCCAGCCTGACGCCGTTGTCGGAGGAAGTCACTGAAACCCAATTGCGATTGCTATCCCGCGCAGTCCAATTTGCGCCTGAGTCCGCCGAGCTGAAGATCTGGCCGCCGGAGACAACAGCCACCAGTCGTGTCCCATCTTTGGATGAGGCAACGGAAGTCCAGAGGCGATCGCTGTCACGGGGAGTCCAGCTGGCACCTGAGTCGGTCGAAGTATAAATTTGACCTGAAGAAACCGTCGCCACGAGGCGCGTGCCATCACCTGAGGAGGCAACTGAATTCCAGGCGCGGGAGGTTGCTCGAGGAGTCCAGGTGGCACCTGCGTTTGACGATGTATAAATCTCGCCGCCATTGACGACTGCGACCAGGTTGGTGCCATCTGAAGAGGAGGCGACGGCGGACCAGTTCCGGTCACTGTCACGCGCCGTCCAGCTCGCGCCCGCGTTTGCGGAGGTGTAAATTTGGCCCCCTTTCACCACTGCGACCAGATTGCTGCCATTGGAGGAGGAGGCGACGGCGGCCCAGGCGCGAGCGGTTTCGCGCGGTGTCCAAAGCAGGGCGGGATTAAACAGCGCGTTGTTGTTCAGGATTGAATTCAGATCAGTGATCAGGGAATTCCTAAGCACCGTCTGATTAAAGGGGGATGGGTCTGTGTTGTAATCGGCGAGCGCTGTCAAGGTCAGCGCTGACAGATTTGCCTTGAGGAATGCAGAAAGCGGATCCGCGGCCGCGGTCAGTTTCGCGGCAAAAGCAGCGAGGTCCTTGAAATCTTCGACACCGAACGGAGGTATTCGCGTCCAGTCTGCCAGTGTGGTCGCGAGAGTGTCCTCAAGTTCTGTTTCGGGCGATTTCAGACTCACATCAAGCCAGGAAAAAACGCGCTCAAATGCGACACGGTCCTGTGCGTTGTAACGAATCAATGCGCGCAAGGTGGGCTGCGATTCGTCAAGGTAGGTGTAGAATCGGGAGTCTTCCGTCAACTTCGCACGAGGGGTGTTGATGTTGGAAGGATCCTGTTCCTCCAGGGCGGGAGCATTGGCACTGGGCAATTTGATTGCCGTCGCGCGCGCACTTTCTTCATCGGGCACAACGGAGCGAACATAATGGCTGTATTTGCTCGCTTCGTTCGGCCAGACGAAGGTGTAACGAACGAACCGGAGCGGCCAGCGCAAGCCGCCCACTCCTTCTTCAAGCCAGTGAACCTGGTAATCGGTGAGTTGCTGGGTGATGCGGGTGGCGTACAGTTCAAGGCCTCCCGAGGTATCGAGACTCCGTTGATAGGCAAAGGTGGGGCCGAGTTGGACAATCGGCGAGGGTTGCAAGTCGTCATCCGGCGGATTGTTTCCCGGGAAGGCGCTCACACGTTCACCGAGTTCAATCGTCACGTCGTCAGGGATGGCGTCCCGAATGATGTCCACAATTTCCACGCCGAGCTGACGTTTGGTATTCTCCCCGGTGCCTTCGCCCAGCAACTCCATGAAAATGCGGCCTTCCTTGTTGTACGCGCCGATGAATCCATTTTCGACGCTGATCGTGCTGGTATAAAGGGAGACGTTGCCGTTGTTGAGAGTGCCGCCGGTATTGGGTTTGATATTCCCGCCAAGGACCACCTGGTCCTCCGGCACGGTCTCCGGGATGTTGTTGTTGTAAACGAAATTGATCGACTTGACGCCGGTAGGGACCAGCACCGGTTTGCCCGTGCTTTGATAATCGCCCTTCGTCCAATAGATGTGACGCGGGGCCTTGTATGGGATACCGGAAACGAGAACGGTCGTATTCGTCACCGGGTAATAGTACGGGCCGATTTGAACGTAGTTACTCGCTTCAACATATCCGAGCGGCGGAGTCGTGATCGTTGAAGTGGCGGTGCGCCAGGCAATTTGCACCTGGCCGGCCTTGGTCGCGTAAACAGTGGATGCGTGCGGGCTGTAATAATAAGCGGTTGCCCTGGAAGGATCATTCGTTCCTGTGACAACAAGCCCGTTTGTCATTAAATGACGAAACACGGGGATTGGGTGCCAGTAATTGCTCTGGCCCGGGCTCAGTCGATCACCTGCCAGGTCAACAAGTGGTGTTCTGATTTCCTGCCCGAAAAGGAAGTCGAACCCGTGGCTCAGGTAGGGCCCGCCCACGACGGCGCGGAGGATGGATTGCACACCGCCCGCGCTCCTGGAACGCGGCCAATCAATGACATCGACATTACCGGCAAAACTGCTCGTGACGAGATCCTGTTGCGCAGCCTGCCGGGTGACGCCGCCATAGACAATGCCGCCGCGAAATTGATTGGGCTGGGCCCCGGGAACAACGGGCACGGTGGCTGGAGGCTGGGCGGCCCAGTTCACGCCATGAACCGGATTTGAATTGGTGCTGTAGAGCAACTGCCGCTGGTCGAAAATCGACTGCGCACGGGCGCTCAACAGTAGAAGCGTGGCCGCTATCGGCAGAATGGTTACAAGCCGTTTCATAATTTCACGAAGTTCGGCAATTGCATTGAAAAAGGCATGGCAACAAAGGGCCCGAATTATCGAGCCACTTGATCGGCGATTCCGGAAGCAGCGGCGACCTTCTTTACCGCAGGACGGTTGGCGCCTAGTTCCGCGACAAGTTTCTTGAGATCATCCAACTCGTTGCGCATGGCTTCCATTTTGGTCGTGGACTGCTCAATTGCGGCGAGGCGTTCCTTGTCGCGGGCTTCAAGGTTCTCGATGCGGGTTTTTAAGGCATCGTTTTCCACCTGAAGGGATTTAACTTCAGTGTCTTTTTCTTTTTTAAGCTGCTGTGTAGCGGAAATGTTCAACATCGCGAGGGCGTTATAGTCCACCGAACGGAAATCCTTGACCTCGCGGCCATACACAAACACATCGTTGATCTTTGATGTGAATTCGGTGCGAAACTTGTCTTCACCCAGTTCCAAAACTTCGAAAACAGTCCTGCTTTCGCTTTCGGTTGCCGGGGTTGTTTTCGCCTCGGCTTCTTCGTCCTCGAGGGAAACCAGGCGAATTTTGTCACCCACTTTCAAATCGCTTTTCAGGTAAATCCAGCCATTCGTGATCGACGCCCGTTTGTAGATGTCTGGAACAAGCCCTGTGTGCTGGCTCACCGCCTGGGGAAAAACTTTTTCAACCTGTTGGGCAATGACCTTCTTGTGAATGGCATCGCCCTGCTGAACGACGTCTTTATGGCGATAGTCCGTGACTTCGATGCCGAGCAATGTGTTCAAATCTTTCGCGGTATCGGAACGACCGAGAATGGTTTTGATACGAGCATCAGAAAAGGCATTGAATTCACTGGCGCCAATCCGGTGGTCAGCGATGATGCCGTAATCCACAACGCCTCCGGAGGAGCCAGTTTGGGGAGTGCCAAAAGTGCTGTTCCGCGCATAAAAAGCAAAATTGCGGTTCTGATGCACGAAGGAACTGACATGCAAACGCGCCTGCGGGAATGCGTTATTGATTCCAACACGCCCACCCCCGTTAATGCGAAAAACCTCACGACTGTTCGAGGTGTTGCATTCCCATGTGTTAAACACAATGTCCGCGGCATTTCCGCAACCATTCTTGCCGTCAGTGACCTGGACATACATGCCGGCAAATTCTTCCGCAAAATGAGCGAAATGCACTTTGTTGCCTCGGTTGGAAGCCAGGTGCTGACCGGTCGAATGACTGGACCCAAATGTGCCATTGAATGGCACATCAACTGTCAACCGCGGGCTCATCACTTTGACGCCCAGGTTACCCGCGGGCATCAAGGCGATGTGATCATCGCCATCATTGTCGTTGCCGATGCTCAGCACTGAGGCTTCGCCGCCCCCGCCAAGTGTCGCGGCATCCTGATACTGAATCCAGGCATGATCACTGCCCCGGTTCACCCTGCTGCGGAAAAGAATGCTGCTGGCGCCGCCAATATTTTCGTGGTCAAGAATGATGCTTCCGCTATTGACGTTCCGGGAAGTGCCAATCGGTTCAGAAACATGCAGGCGGGCACCGGGCGAGTTTCCAACGCCAATGCCTACATGACCGGCATTGTTCATGTACATCGTCGTCCCACCGTCACGGTTGCGAATGTAAAACCCGTTTAAGCCATAATTCATGTATGTTGAATTGTCCGACCAGCGTGGATAAAGGAATGGCTCAACTCCCCCGGCTGGGTTCTTTGCAAATAAAGTGATCGCGTTATCAAAAACGAGTGAGCCGTTGTGAAAGTTCTGCTGGCCGTTGAAATCGTTGCCCACATCACGTCGCGCCACGTTGGAGGACAACCGCAGATCAGGAATGCTGCCGCTGGTAAGCTGGCTGGCATTGAGCGAAGTCAGATTGGCCCCGCTGCTGGTGCCGATAAGTTCGGTGGCATAGCGCGCGACATGGGAATAGGGCGCACTGAGGAATTGGATGCGCGGCGCGATTTCCGACTCGTTTCCAACGGTGATCCCAATATAACGACCGGTGGAATTATCGCCGTTAAACAGACTGGCGAGATCGGAGCTGTTCGGCAGGCCGGGGACAGCGGTGCCTTCGCCGAGCACGACGCTGAAATGCCCCTTGTCAACCGTTACGACCTGCGACTCCGCCCAGATCGCATCGGTGCTCGGAGCATTCGGCGAGTTGTAAATCCGGAACGTCACGTTCAAGTTGACGGCAGACGATGCTCCACGCGGCGCGCCATTCCCATCTGTCAGGAAGCCCTGAAAGGCCATCGCTCCGGGAGGTTTCAGGTCCGCTGAGAATGCGCTGGGCGCAGCCAGAGCCATGATAAGTGCAATGGTGGCGGCTCCAACCCGGAGCAGGCAACGACTGGTGGATTTCATAGGGCGTATGGTTCGGTTTAGGATCAGGTTCGATTTAAAAGTAGCAGTTTTCGACATAGGGAAATTCATTTGATGGTTGCAATGCCGCTGACTCGCGTCAGAAGGAAATCGCCCTTGGTCACAATGGTGCGGATTTGACTGTCGCTTCCCTTCAAAACGATATTTTCCAGGTAAGTCCCCTGAAGCCGTGAAAAGCCGATTGTGCGGCTGGCAAAATCATCTCCCGGGGGCGTAAAGGAAAGGGTGATTTGACGTTTGATTTCGTAGGATTCCGCGCCTGGCTGGGTGATCGGCTGGAAGAGGGCATCCAGATTGTCATGGTCGGGATGATATGAGTGAATGAATGGATTGGATGCATGATCGTTGAACCCATTCACCAGCACGGCGTTCATGATTCCCAGGCCCCCAAATTCACCCTTCAGCTGCCACCCATCGTTGGAAATCGGGAGGTGAACCGCGGTGATGCGCCGCGCCTGGGAGAGCATACCGGGATGAAGGTTTGATTCATCCAGCGTGATAATTGAATTGCTGGTGACGGCGTCCGGCCCCACGAAAACGTGTTGCAGCAATTTGGTGATGCCATTGTCAGCGCGGTGAACAATCAATCGCAACGGGAATGGCGTTGGCACATCTCCCAGAGCGGTATCGAAGGAGGCCGTTAAATATTTTGATCCACCGCTGAGAACCAGATTGGAATTGGTATCGAAGACAAGGCTCGGCGTGACCAGGTCACCCATCTGTGTGTAGAGCTGGCTGGCGCCGCCGCTTTCCGCCGCCAAGAGACGCGTGCCATCGGCAGAAGAGGCAACCGCAGACCAGCCGCGAATACTTTCACGCGGTGTCCAGCTTGAACCGGCATTGGAGGAAGTGTAGATCCTCCCGCCCTGCTCCACCGCCACAAGCGCGTTGCCGTTGGTGGAGGAGGCAACTGAGGCCCAACGCCCACCGGGGGGAGCGCTGGCTTTGAGGTCCCAGGTTGTGCCGAAATCAGTGGATGTGTAAACGCCGCCCGGGTTCGCCACCGCGACCAGGTTTTTACCGTCTGCTGAAGAAGCAATCGACTGCCATGCAGCCGTCGGCGAGCCGTAAAGAGGCACCCAGGCCACCCCGGAATTAGTGGAGCGATAAATTTGATCACCCTGAATCGCCGCCACCAGCATGGTGCCATCCGCTGACGATGCCACTGCCTGCCATTTCTGGTTGCTGATCGGCACCCGCTCGGTCCAATGTTCCCCCGCGTCAACCGACGTGAAAATATTTCCCTCGTAAACAACAGCCACCATTTTCAATCCATCATCCGATGCAGCAACGGACTGCCAGTTGGCATTCGGCATGCGCGGCGTCCAATGAACGCCAAAATCGCCGGAGGAATAAAGCGATCCGCCGTAAGCGGCAGCGACCAGTCGGGAGCCGTCTGCCGAACTGGCGAGCGCCCGCCAGTTGGCCAGCGGAGAATTTGTTTGTGCCTCCCAGGTCACGCCGTAGTCACTCGAAGTATATATTTGGCTTCCATTTCCGGCGGCGGCGAGATTGGCCCCATCAGCCGAGGATGCCACACAACTCCACAATTCCGGGGCTGCCACATTCCAATGCACTCCGGCATCGCTCGAGGAGAAAAGGCGTCCGCCATCGACAGCCGCGAGGAGGTTGACACCATCGCTTGAGGAAGCGACCGGCCCCCAGGCGCGATTGCTTTCACGCGGTATCCACGTGACTCCAAGGTTTGATGATGTGTAAAGCTGGCCGTTCCGCACGGCAGCGATTAAATTCGTTCCGCTGGCTGAGGTTCCAACCGAGGCCCAATCCCGTTCCGATTCTGCTTCAGACCAATCCACACCTGCGGAGAGAGAGATGTAAAGCTTTCCGCCTGACACCGCGGCGATGAGATTCGTTCCATTTGCGGAGGACGCGACAGACACCCAATCGCGGTCCTGGTCGCGCTCCATCCACGCTGCCCCGGCGTTGGTCGAAGTATAAAGTTTGCCACCGCTGACAGCCGCAACGAGATTCGTGCCATCGGCGGAAGAGGCAACCGACGACCAGAGGCGGTCGCTATCGCGCTCAGTCCATGTCAGACCCGCATCAATCGAAGTATATATTTTGCCATTTTCCACCGCGGCAACCAGGTTTGTTCCATCCGCGGAGGAGGCAACGCTGATCCAATCACGGTCGCTATCCCGTGGCGTCCAGGTTGCGCCTGCATCGGTTGAGGTGTAAATCTGCCCGCCTGAAACAATCGCCACCAGATTCGTTCCGTTACTGGAAGAAGCCACGCCTTTCCAATCACGGTCGCTATCCCGTGCTGTCCAGGTGGTCCCGCGATCTTGCGAGGTATAAAGCTTCCCGCCGTTGACTGCGGCAACGAGGTTCGTGCCGTCAGCGGAGGATGCCAGGGCTGTCCATGCCTGATTTGCTCCGACCGATTGGGGATCAGCGGCTGAGAAGGCGTGGGGCGTCCATGCTCCTGGCAGCAGGCTGACCGCTTTGTTTGCTTCATTCAATGCAGTCAATTGAGGTAATTGGGCGTTGAAATCCGCCTCATTGGTCGCCCTGGCGTAGGTCTTGAGATAATTTCCAACCTGCCGAATGGCAGCACTGCCGACCCACAGGCCTTCCCTGGACGATTGCTTCGCGGTCACGGGCAGATCGATTTGCATATGCCCCAGGGTGGTGTCCTGCAATCGAAGGATTGCGGCATAAAGGGTCCCGTTTGTTCCCGACATGCTGGCCCGGTCCAGCCCAATCACCACTTCCAGTTCCGAGCCTGGCTGGCCCTTTGGCGCGAGGACAAAAGTGCGTGGCTGATTGGCTGCCAGATTCGTATGGGCGTAAGTAAGCGTTGTGATGTCGCGCGTGGTGCGCAACAGCAGGGGCGCAGTTGGAATGGTCTGCCCGCCCGGGGTTGCCTCGGATTCGATCAGCGTGGCGGTAATGCGGTTGGTTTGCGCAAGTTGATTGCGCAACCGAAGCGAGTAGGTGCCCAATGTATCCGAGAAAACAATGCCGCGATAATCCTGAAGCGAAATATCGAACGGCCCGAAATAGCGATTATCCGAATTGTCCTGTTTCCTGATCCACACCGCCTGCCCTCGCGCCACCGGCACACTATTCAGCGAAAACAACGGTGCTGCATTGGGCGGCGCACCAGCACCTTCGCCACCTGGAAAATAAAAAATCGAGAATGGACTCGCGGATTGCGCGGGTTGAAGAAAATTGCCAAACAATGGCGGACTGTCCGCCCGCGTGGAAAATCCAAAAAAATTCAAACCGCTGGCGGCCCACTGTGATTGCGGTGGGACCGGTTTGCCCTTTAAGGTCCACACGAAAGGGGTCACCCCGGAATTGCGAATAAGGTAGGCCGTGTTGGCGCGGAGCGGGAAGGCATTGGCAGGCCCGGTAAGCTTCGTCCATTGCATCCAGTCATTGCCGGAAACCGGTTGCTGCGGGTTATTGATAATGCGCCCGGTCAGGGTGCTTGGTTGCCAAACCCAGATTTCAGCAATCGGACTTGCCGCTCCCACTAAATTCTCAAGGGTGTCATGCGTCGCATCGATATGTAAATAAGCCGCGTTCCAACCCGGCTGCAGGGTGATCGATTGAGAGGACCATTGCGCACGCGAGGCTGGCCCACAAACCAGGAGCAGAGCCAGCAGCAAAAAGCCTTTGCAGAAACCGGGACAGCGCATGGAATCTGCGCGTCTCAAAAAATTGGTTTTCATGGTGCAATCAGAAGAACTAAGGATGGACAAGAGCTTTCCATCACAAAGTCGTTTTCACGAAACGGCGCGGAAAGACCACCAACGCTTACTTCGAACTATGGGTGATGTTGTAGCCGGAACGGCACGTTTCGACTATCGGCTCTTGAGGCTTGTCCTTTTCATAGGGACAAGGCTGATACGGTCATCAGGCGATTCCTGAAGAAATATTGGTAACGGCCCTATGACCTGCGACGGGTGAATCCATGATTAACCAGGGCCGCTATTTTCGATCCGCAACCCATCGGCTGGCGCGCTCGATCAATTCGCTTCCGGAACTCAGCCCCAGTTTTTCTTTGATTTTGGCACGGTAGGATTCGACGGTTTTAACACTCAAATTCAGCCTGCGACTGATTTCTCGCCGCGTCTTGTGTTCCCCGAGCAGTCTGAAGACCTCCAATTCACGGTCGCTCAAAGCAGCGACTGGGGAACCTTCATTGGCAGCTCTGCCTTCCAGATATTGCTCAGCAAACCAGCTCGTCATTTTCGGGCTGATATACTTCCGTCCCTCCAGCAGGAGGCGAATTGCCGTGAGGACGGTTTTGTCCGATTCCCGTTTGGTCACATAACCTTTCGCTCCCGCCCTGAATGCCCGCTCCGCATAAATGGACTCGTCATGCGTCGAAATCACAAGGGTTGGCACTGTTGGGAACCGAACATGAATATCCTTCAGCAATTCCATTCCATCGGTCCCATCCAGTGAAAGCTCCATCGTGATCAGGTCGGGCAAATCGTTCGCAAGCGCCTCCAAGGCCTCAGGCCGGCTGCCAACCTCGCTGGACACCATGAAATCGTGGTTTGTGTGGATCAACTCAGCCAACCCACGTCGAAACAACGGCTGATCATCCACAATGATGATCCGCCAACGCGCCGTTTTTTTGTTCCTTCTCATCGACTTTGCCAACATTTCCGCCAAAGAAACATCCCAAGTCAATGGCTTGTTTGGTGTCTTAAAGCGATCCATCCTGCCACTGAAAGAGGGTTGCGAAAGTTGAAGAACGATCATCCCGCTTTGTGGGTGACAGGAGATGGGTCAAAATGACGTAATTGGGAAAATCGGAAATCACAAAAGACCGGATTTGCTCCAGTCCCTTTGCTGTGAAATGACGTTCACAGCCAAGTTCTGGATGTTCCGCCAACACTTTGCACTTCATGTAAGCGGCCTCAATCACCCGGCCCGCTGCATCCTCGTTATCTCGTGCGATAAACTCCCAAATGGCGTGCAGATCATCAATCGCCTGAGGGGCGAGGATGAATTTATTCACGCGACCTGGCACCCGTGGCCTTCTTGCGGGGTCTGAGATTGCGCCGCAAGGTAATTTGAGGCGGTCGCAGATTCGATTTTGGCGTGATGAATGTTATATTGGCAAATGGGTGTGGGGGTCTTGATCAATTCGCATTCCGGTTGTGCGCGGCACATTTCCGTGGGTTCGATTCTTCAGCAGGTGCGGCAAACATTTCCCCAGGAGGAATTGCATGCAGCGGTGATTTGCGCCAGTTCGCTGGAGGAGCAAGTGAAAATGATCCTGGAGCATCGGCCCCGATTGTTCCTGGTGATGGGCGGGGATGGAACGATCAGCAGCGTGGTGGCGCAGCAGTTGGTGCCACTGGGGATACCTCTGGGGATTTTACCAGGAGGCACGCATAATCATTTTGCACAGGATGCAGGGATTCCGCTCGACCTGGGTGAGGCGTTGCAGGTGGCGGCCCGTGGAAAAATCAGGACGTTTGACCTCGGTGAGGTGAATGGACATTTTTTCGTCAACAACTCCTCGATTGGGGCGTATCCAAGGGCAATTGAAGCACGGGAGAAGTTGATGGAACGGATGCAGTTGAGGAAGAGCGTGGCAATGATGATCGCGCTTTGGCGGGTGTTCGCGAACGGGGAGGCGCTGAGGCCGGTTTTGCGGATTGATCGTGACCAGTTCCAGACGCGAACACCGTTTCTTTTTGTGGGGAACAATCGTTACTCCTTCGAGAATGGATTGAACCCGCACCGCCCGAGTGTGCAGGAAGGCGAGTTGTGGGTTTGCACAGCGCGAAAGCACACAGTGCCCGGAATGCTGGCGTTATTGTGGCAGGCAGCGCGGGGAACGTTGGAGGAGAGCCGGGATTTTGTGAGTTTCAGCGTGCGAAAGCTGGAGGTGCTGCTGGCGAGACGTGAGTCGGTGCGGGTTTCGCGCGATGGTGAGTTGCTGAATTTGCGGCCGCCGTTGCGTTACGCGATTCATGATCGGATTTTCCAAGTGATCACCCCGGCATGAAACGCGTGGCGCATATTTCGGACCTGCATTTCGGCACTGAGCAACCGGAGGTGGCCGGCAAACTGGTCGTGACACTGGAATCATTGTTGCCGGACTTGTTGGTGGTCAGCGGCGATCTGACGCAGCGGGCGCGGCCGGAGCAGTTTCAGGCGGCGGCGGAATACCTGGGAAAATTTGATTGCCCGCAACTGGTCGTGCCGGGAAACCATGATGTGCCATTATACGATCTGTTCAGCCGGTTTGGGTCGCCTCTCAAAAGGTATTGCCAATATATTTCCGCCGACCTGGACCCGTGGTGGCATCAGGATGACCTGGCGGTGCTGGGCTTGAACACGGCTCGCTCACTGACCTGGAAGGATGGACGGATTTCGGAGGAGCAGATTGCGCTGATTGGGTCGCGGTTCAGATCAGTCCCAAGGGATTGCTTCAAGTTGCTGGTGACACATCATCCATTTGTGCCGCAGCCGGGGCATGAGGAGGATCGGGATGATTTGGTGGGGCGCGCCGAACTGGCCATGCCAGTGATCGATGAGGCAGGCGTGGATATGCTCCTGGCAGGGCATCTGCATCACGGTTACTCTGGCGATGTTCGGTTATATTACCCGGCAATGAAACGCTCGATCATTGTGGCGCAGGCGGGAACGGCGATTTCAAACCGGATTCGGAACCAGGCAAACAGTTTTAATTTACTGCTGCTGGACAAGCAGCGGATCGAAATCCAGGTGTGGTTGTGGGATGGAACCGGAGTTGATGAGGGATTTGTGAAAGGGCAGACAATCGAATATCTCCTGAAGGGACAGGAATGGCGATTGAGTGGAAATTCGGTTTGATAAGAGGAAAAGTTTCGGGTTGGCAAAGTAGAATTCCCTGCTCACATTCTTTCAAAAAGGAATCATGAGCAGTATCAAACCAGTCCCTGAAGATTATCCCGTGATTACCGCGGCAATTGCGGCAAAGAATGCTTCTGAGGCGATAGAATTTTATAAAAAAGCCTTTGGCGCCATTGAACGGATGCGGCTGGAGGACAAGCAGGGAAAAATCGGCCATGCAGAATTAAACATCGCCGGAGGCCTGATCATGATTTCCGATGTTTTCCCGGAATACAACCACATCCCGGAGGAGTTCGGTGGCACGACGGTGGTGTTGCACATTTACGTGGCGGATGTGGATTCATTCGTGAGCAGGGCAGCGGCAGCAGGCGCGAAATTGATCATGCCGCCAGCAGACCAGTTTTACGGGGACCGCAGCGCACGCATCGAGGACCCTTACGGACATGTCTGGGCAATCGCGACGCGGAAAGAAAATGTGCCGATTGAAGAGATAAAACGGCGTTTCGCCGCGATGTGAGGGCTTTTACACCAGACCTAATTGATCACTCGAAAAATATGGGAAAAAGGATTTGTTCTTTGGCCATAGCCGCCTGCATCACGGCATCCGCAGGAGCTGCTGAGAAACTGGATTACCAGGTTTCCTGGGTGGGAAATACATTTTCCGGGGCGAGCAATCGTTGGGTGCAGAATTTCTTCATTCACACCACAGTGCAGCCGGATGGCACGGTGAACAGCTGGAGCCATTGGGATGAAGGAGGAAAACGGTTCGGGGTTTACAAGGATGGGGATGTGATCGGGAACAAGGATGTCAAAGCGAACAGCCTCGAAACGAAAGACAAGCAGGGTCGGCTTTGGAAATTATTGGTGACCTGGACCGATCCAAAATTCAATGAGTATGAATTTATCCCCAGGGAAATCACCTGTGATGATGTGGCAGTGCAGTTTCCCGGATTGCACCAGCCCACTGCTCTGGCCGTGGCAAATGATGGTTCATTGATGATTGCGGATTCATTGACCGGGCCCAGGCAACAGGTGTTGTTCTATGATGTGACCGATTTGAAAGCGCCGAAGTTGGTGAAAACGTTCGGCGAGATGGGAGGAATCGGCTCGGGTAAGCCCGGTGAAGTAACCCCAACCAAATTCTGGGGAATCCGCGGCATTGGAATGGATGCAGAAAACAATCTCTACGTTGCAATGAGTGAGATGGGTTCCTGCCTGAGAAAATTTTCTCCGGAAGGAAAGATGTTGTGGGAGTTACGGGGTGATTTTTTCGTGGATCTTGTGGCCGCGGACCCAACCACGGATGGAAAGGATCTGTGGGGCTTTCAGGAACATTTTGTGATGGACTATGACAAGCTGCCGGGAGAACAGGCTAAGCTGGTGGGATATTCGTTAAACCGGCACAAATACCCGAATGACCCGCGCGGGTTGATGCATGTGAAACAACAGGGGGAGCATGGGCTGACCTCGCCACAAGTAGTTTACATCAAGGGGAAACGTTATTTGTTTGGCGGAGGGATGTTCGCGAGCAATTTCATCAATATCTTTCGATATGATGGGGAAATTGCGATCCCATCGGGGTTGATCATGCAATGGGGAAACCCTCTTTTTCGGACTGATCTGGTCTGGCCACCCAACCACCCCACGGGCACTTATATCTGGCGTGACAGCAACGGCGACGGTGATTACCAGAAAGAGGAGTACTTTCCCAATTCGGAGTGGGTCCATTCCGGCCCGTTCTGGGTGGACCAAAAGGCAAACATCTGGATGGCCTATGGATTTTTTCGCTACGATTTCCAGGGATTGGATGAACAAGGAAACCCGATTTACAGTGCGGACAAGGTAACCCGCCTCGAATTGCCTGAAGGAATCAGGAAGGTGGCGCGGGTCTGTTACCTGGATGAATCAGACACACTGATCGTCGCCGAGGAAGGGAAAAACATGCGACATATCGACCGTGTGTTTATTTGCAAAGGGTACCTGGCCGGAAATCGAAAAACAGTTTCGTTCAAACCAGGGGCTCGGGACGAAGCAGGATGCGTGGCGGCCGTGGGAGATTACGTTTTTACCGGAGGATGGAAAGAGCGTGGACGGGTCTGGATCAACCGGATGAGTGATGGAGCGGAGGTAGGAGTGCTCGATCCGGGGCCTACGGTGGGAGGAGTGGAGAACACCGGGTGGATCGATATCTTGACCGGGATCAGCGCGTTTCGCAGAAAAAATGGCGAGTATCAGATTTTTGTTGAGGAGGATTACAAAGCGAAAGTTTTGATTTATCGATGGAAGCCGTAGTCCCAAACTCGGTGCATTGACGATCTGCCGGACCAATTGGATTAGCGATTAACGCTTGGTAACTCCTCCGCCTTAATCTGCAAAGAGATATTCGAGATCTGCCTTGGTCAGGCTGCGGGCGAAACCTTCCTCGCCGAGGACATCGACAATGGTTTGGGCCTTGCGCTGCTGGAGGTCCCAAATTTTTTCCTCGACGGTGCCGGGAGTGATCAGGCGATAGGCATTGACTGTGCGGGTCTGGCCAATGCGGTGTGAACGATCAATCGCCTGGGCTTCCACAGCAGGGTTCCACCAGGGATCGTAGAGCACGACATAACTGGCGGTGGTGAGGTTAAGTCCGGTGCCTGCCGCGCGCAGGCTCAGGAGGAAGATCGAGGCATTGGGATCATTCTGGAATGCATTGACGACATCCTGCCGGCTTTTCGTTTCGCCGGTGAGGATATGGGTCGGGATTTGCCGGGCCTTGCATTCTGTTTCGAGCAATTTGAGCATCTGCACGAACTGGCTGAAAACGAGGACTTTTTGTCCCTCAGCCATCAACGGTTCGAGCAATTCGAAAAGCGTTTCCGTCTTCCCGGATGGAGAATCGTTCCCCACCAGTTGCGGGTGGCAGCAAATCTGGCGCAAACGAGTCAACGCGGCCAGCACATGAATCTTGCTCTGGCCAATGCCGTTTTCGTTGACACTCTGCATGATCTGTTCCCGGCTGCGGCGAAGTTCCGCGAGATAAAGCTTTCGTTGCTGTTCGCCAAGATCGCAATCGCGCCGTTCCTCGATGCGATCCGGCAAATCTTTGGCAACCTGCTTTTTCAACCGGCGCAAAAGGAGGGGGCGCAGCTTGGCCGAAAGACGACGGCGGGCGATTTTCTGGGCGGTCAGCGCATCCTCCCCTTTGGGTTCATAGTTATGGGAAAAATCGGATTGCGAACCAAGATAACCAGGCTGGACGAAATCCACGATGCTCCAGAGATCTAGCAGGCGGTTTTCCAACGGGGTACCAGTGAGCGCCAGCCGATGAGTGCCGTTGAGTTGCTTGACCGATTGGGTGACCTGCGCAGTCGGGTTTTTAATAAATTGCGCCTCGTCGAGAATGATCGCGCTGAATTCAAATTTTTGCAGCGCCGCAAGATCGCGCCGGAGCAGTGCATAATTCGTGACGATCAGGTCATGCTGCGGAATTTGTTTGCGGAGGTTATGACGCGCCGCGCCGCTTTCCAGCACCAGGACCTTAAAATGCGGCACGAACCGTTCCGATTCACGGCGCCAGTTGTGCAGGACGGAAGCGGGGCAAATGACGAGGGCGGGTTTGGGGTTGGCTGCATTCTGGTCGCTGAGCCAGGCAAGCCAGGAAAGCGTCTGCAATGTCTTGCCCAGACCCATGTCATCCGCGAGGACACCTCCCAGCCTGGTGCGGGCAAGATGGCAGAGAAAATTGAAACCCTGTTTCTGGTAAGGGCGCAAGTCAGCCTTGATGGTTGAGGGCAATTCAGTTTCGGCAATGCCCTTGAAATCGGAAATTCGCTGGCGCAGGTCCTTCGCCAATGGCTGCTCGCTGAACCGGTTCAACGCTGCCTCATCCATTTGCGCGGCGTGCAACATATCGACCCGCTGCGGGACAGGTGTGAGTCCATCCAGCCCCAGGTCAGCAAAGGCTTCATGGGCGGTCTGCACAGCGGCGACATCCAGTTCGATCCATCCGCTGTCCGGCAGGTTGACATACCTTCCAGTGGCGGTTTGAAGCCGTTCGAGGTCCGCTGGAGTCAGCTTGAGTCCTTCCGCTTCCCAGGTGGCGGAAACAGAGAACCAATCAATTCCGCTTCCCTGGACCAGTAGTTTCGGACGCAATTGTCGGGGAGTGAGGAAGAGGCGGTGGAAGGCATCATTGCCGAGAAATTCAGCCTGAGAGGGGCGTTCCGGCCAGGCAACCGCAAGGCTGTTCAGGAACAATTCGTTGGCATCACCGATCCAGAGACCCGGTTCAGGGGTGAACCAGTCAAGGCGGCGCAACCATTGTGTGGCCGGTTCGAGGCGTGGATCATCAAGCACTTCCGGTTTGCCACCAGTGGCACGTTCGGTGACAGGCTGCCATTCATGGCCGCTCCATTGCCACGCGCTTTTATCCTTTTCGCTGGTGGCGAGGAGGCGCAAGCGCACTGTGTCATCGGTCAATTCAAAAACAAACTGCGGGATCGCCTTGTGCGCGGTGCAAAGCTCCTCCCATCGCGATTGTTTTGGCCCCTGTGTTTTCCGGAGATGTGTGAGAAGCCGCGGGCTGAGCTTCTGCACCGGCAAAAATGGCTTCGCAATCCACGATTCCAGCAATGACTGCGGCGGCGGGTTTTTGATGAGGTAAACTGTGGAGGCATGCAACACCAGTTGCGGCAACCCGGCAAAAAAGCGGACCTGGTCCAGATCACACTTGCTGCCATCCGGCATGGTCAATTGATGGGTAAAATGGAGTTCCCCATCGTTTTCGGAAAGGTGCGGCTCAAACGTCACCACCTCGCCATGAAAATTGAGCGCGCCGGAATCGATCAATTCCAGTCGTGGAGATTGTCCCCAGCGTGCAAGCCATTGCAGGAGGTCCGTGCCACTCAGGCGGATGAACTCCCCCTCGATCGACTGATGTTTGTAAACGGATGAAAACCACTCAATAAACTCCCAGTCACGAGCAGGAAACAACTCCTGCTCATGGGCCGCGCGGGTGGTTAAATCCACAATTTCCGCCGGGCTTCGGACCTTGTCCCCTGCCCTGGGGCGAAACAGGTGCAATTCCACTTTCAGGCGGTGAAGCGGGGCGCCTTCCGTCACCAGTTCCAGCGAACAGAGAACACGGAGGCAGGCTTTGGGTGCATCCAGATGAACCTGGCTGCGAGGCACAAGCCATTCCTCAAGTTGTTGCAGGACTTTTTGCTCCTGCTCAGCCTGTTCCACCTCGGCAAAACGTTCGAGATTGGCGTGCGGCAGCAACTCGGTAGGCAAAGGACGGTTGGCCCGGAGGAACAGGAGCGCGGTTTCTTCCAGGCGCTGTTTTCCCTGGGCCGCAAGAAGGCGAGGCCACCAGGTCTGCCCCGGAAAGTCCTTGCGAGCGAGCGCGAGCTTCTCGAAGTAATCCTCCAGGATCAACCACGCCCTCTGGGAATCATCACACCCGGCAAATGAATTGAGCAGTTCGGTGCGTTCGGCGACGGCATTCTTGGAATCGGCCAACTCACGCCGCAGGTCGGCGAAAGCGCCATAGGCAGAATTGAGCACCGTGTGATGTGCGTCATATTTGGCTGCCGCCGTGCTTCGGCTGGCAGTCCCGTTTTGTCGAGCAGTTCTGGCCATTGCTAAAAATCGAACAGGTACAGCAAATGAGTATCTCGCCACACCGCCCCGCCAATGGTCAATTCGATTTCTGCGGAAAATATGCTATGATGAAGGTTCCTTTGCTTGACATCTGAAAAGGCGCGGGGCTGGATTTTTGGAATTTTGATGAGTTCAGCCTGAAATTCTGTCAGATTCCATTATATGAAATGGGTTTTGCTCCTGGTTACCCTGCTGACTCTTCCTTTGAGCGGTTTGGCTCAAAACACCACCGCTTCGCTTGTGCTGGACTCGGCCGTGGCTCGTCCCGGCGAAACATTTCATGCGGCGATTCGCCTGCAAATGTCCGATGGATGGCATACCTACTGGCGGAACCCCGGCGGCCCCGGCAAGGCAACAAGCATTCGCTGGGAGCTTCCTGAAACAGTTATTCCGGGACAGATTCTCTGGCCCGTGCCCGAAAAGTACGAGTTTCAGGGAATCACCACCTATGTTTATCACCATGAAGTGTTGTTGCTGATTCCTCTTACCATTGCTTCCAATGCTCCCTCCGGGCCGCTGGCTTTAAAAGGCCTTGTTTCATGGCTGGAATGTCAAACCCAATGCCTTCCCGGCAAGGCAGAAGTCTCAGCTGAATTGATCATCGGGAATCAAAGCGCTCCTTCTTCCAACGCGGCAATGATCCAATCATGGCGTTCGAAAATTCCGATGCCTGACCCGAATTTCAACGTGCGAGCGGAGTGGGCCAATGGAACAAACAGTGACCATCGAATGCTGACACTGGCGTTCCAGCCTCCCGCAGGAAGTTCCCGGTGGGATTTTTATCCCTTTGAATCGGAGAATTATGATTTCAAACCTTCCACCGAATCGTTCGTGGTTGCGGGTGAACAACTGCTCCGCAAATCGGTGACCACCCTGGAAGGCTGGAAGGAGTCGGTGGCCGGGTTGCTGGTCTGGGAAGAGGGAGCGGCACGTCGCGCTATCGAGGTGCAGTTGGAACCAGTCCAGTCAAGCCGCCCAGTGGCAGCAGAGGCGGTGGCTGGAACGAGCCCGAACAACACCCCGCCGCGAACATCGCTCTGGTTAATGATCATCAGCGCATTTATCGGCGGATTGATCCTGAACATCATGCCCTGTGTCCTGCCGGTGATTGCCTTGAAGATTCTTGGCTTTGTGAACCAGAGCCGGGAACAACCAGGAAAAGTGCGTGAACTGGGATTGATCTATGCGGTGGGGGTGTTGCTCTCTTTTGCCGCATTGGCTGCCCTGGTGATCGGCGTGAAATCAGCAGGGAAAGCCGCGAGCTGGGGTATGCAATTCCAAAACCCACAGTTCGTTTTGATTTTGACCGCCCTTGTCACGCTGGTAGCCCTGAACCTGTTCGGCGTCTTTGAAATCACATTGGGTGGCAGCGCGATGGGCGCGGCGGGGCAGCTCGCCTCGAAGGAGGGACGCAGCGGTGCATTTTTTAACGGGGTGCTCGCGACCATTCTTGCAACACCATGCACCGCTCCTTTTCTTGGGGCGGCGCTTGGATTTGCCTTCGCGGAGCCTGCGCCGATTGTCCTCCTGATTTTTTTATGTGTGGGGGCGGGACTGGCCTTTCCTTATGTGCTGCTTTCATGGAACCCGAAATGGCTCAAGTTTTTGCCTAAACCGGGTGTCTGGATGCAGCGATTCAAGGTGGCGATGGGATTTCCCATGCTCGCCACCGCACTCTGGCTTTTCTCGCAGGCAGCCACCCATTACGGCAAAGGGGCGATCTTTTCCATCGGCCTTTTTCTCGTGCTTGTGGGACTGGCAGTCTGGGTCTGGGGGACTTTTGTTCAATTGGGGACACGCAGGACCGGGCTGGCCCGCGCCGTGGCAATCATCATCCTGCTCGCGGCTTACTTTGGAATTCTGGAGCGGGGAATAAACTGGAGGCATCCATCGGTTTCAACAGCCGCAGCCATTGATCCAAAAGGCTTTTGGCAACCCTGGAGCCTGGAAGCGGTGGCGGAGGCCCGCGCAGCGGGAAGGCCTGTGCTGGTGGATTTTACCGCGGATTGGTGCCTGACCTGCCAGGTCAACAAAACCACCAGCCTTGAAATCGAATCAGTGAAAAACAAAATGAAAGAGATCGGCGCTGTGGCGTTCCTGGCGGATTACACCCGGGAAAACCCCCTTATCACGAGCGAATTGAAAAAATATCAACGGGCCGGAGTTCCGCTGGTCCTGGTTTTTCCCGCCAGTCCGGCAGCACCGCCAATTGTCCTGCCGGAGGTGCTCACCCCGAATCTCGTCCTGAACGCGCTGGAGGCAGCGGCTTCAACGAAAACTGTTTCAGCCAACAATTCCAACCTGTAACTCCCGGCATGATTCGATCAAGGGTGGCGTTGCTCCTCAGTTGCTTGACGGTACTTCTCAGCAGATCGGCAGGGGGTTCCTCCCCTGCTCCGTTACATTTTGAGAATACAGTCAAGGTTCCCAACGGGTTCGTTTATGAGGTGATTGCCAAAGGAAATGTTCCCGAACCGATGGACCTGGAGTTTTCGCCGGATGGCATGCTGTGGGGAACCGGGCGGGCGGGAAGTATCTGGCGAATGAAACCGGACGGTTCGGATTTCAAGGAAGTCGTAAAGCTGGCAGTTGACCACAGCGATGACCGTGGACTTCATGGAATTGAGTTTCACCCCGACTTTGTCCATAACGGCCTTGTTTACCTCTACTATTCACCAGTGCTTACGAACGGCCTGGCAAATCGTTTCTCCCGGTTTCAATTCGAAAATCCCACAGGAAATCCGCGACTGCTCCTGGAAAGTGAAAAAATATTCCTCCAGCTGCCGAGTGAAAAGGTCGGCCAGCATCAGGGCGGTGCGATTGAATATCATCCTTTGGAAAAGAAACTTTATATCACCACCGGGGACAATAACTGGAACAACGATCTGGCGACCTATTTTGATGATCCAAACAACAAAGCCCAGAATTTGAATGACCTGCGCGGCAAGGTGCTTCGCTTGAACCTGGACGGCTCGATCCCTGAGGAGAATCCTTTTGCAAGGCAACCCGGCAAACGCGGTGAGATATACAGCTACGGCCATCGCCAACCGTTCACACTTGCAATCGATCCCCTCACCGGGACGATTTACGAAGGGGAGAATGGCGGGGATCGAACCGAGGATTTTGAGGAGATCAATCTTCTCAAGGCCGGAGCCAATTACGGCTGGCCGAGGGAGATAGGAAAACGGATTGGCACTTATGGCGGGGAAAAACCGCTCACCAGCGCGGAACCGGCATGGTTCACTTACCAGCGAACTGCCACGGCCAGTTCCTGTATCGTGGGCGCGCTTTATCGCCCCAGCGGCGGAAAAGGGGATTTTCCTCTGCCTTTTCATGGTCGTTTATTTTATGCGGATTATGCCCGCAAATGGATCCGCTCCATCCAGATTGACGAGGGAAAAGAGCCTCACAGCGAACCGTTTGCACGTGGATTTGCGGGCGGACCCTTGGCAGTGATCCAGGGACCGGACGGGGCCCTTTACTTTAATGAATACACCGCAGTCAACGGCTCACCTCAGGACCGAATCTCCCGCATCCGCCATAAACCTTAATAAGCCGCTTCTTCCGGGCGGGAAGCTTTTTGCCACTTGATTTGCGCCAGCCCAGTCTTACTGTCACTTCCGTGATCGTTAGCACGGTAGAAGAGACTAATCCCAATAAGATGATATCAAAGGTATTCCCTCATCCTGACACGTTTGTTCGTCGCCATATCGGTCCAAATCCTGAAGAGCAGAAGCAGATGCTGGCCACCCTCGGACTGAACACGCTTGATGAACTGGTGGAACGGACCTTGCCGAAAGAGATTCGGCTCACAAAAACCCTTTCTCTTCCCATTCCCAAAAGCGAATACGAGTTGCTGGCTGATTTGCGGAAAATGGCGACAAATCGTGTTTACCGCTCCTATATCGGCCTGGGCTATTATGATTGCGTGACACCCGGAGTCATCCAGCGGAACATCCTCGAAAATCCCGGCTGGTACACTCAATACACCCCTTATCAGGCGGAAATCGCCCAGGGCAGATTGGAATCACTCCTGAATTTTCAAACCATGGTCATTGACCTGACCGGGATGGATATTGCCAATGCCTCCATGCTGGATGAAGCCACCGCCGCTGCCGAGGCGATGACGATGTGCTTTAACCTCAAGGCAACGGAAGCGCAAAGTGTGTTTTTCGTGTCGGAACTGTGCCATCCACAAACGATTGATGTGGTGAAAACCCGTGCCCTTCCGCTCGGGCTTGAAGTCCAGGTCGGGAACCATCAAACCTATGAAATTCCAAAGGGGCTCGTGGGGGTGTTGCTGCAATATCCGGCCACCAATGGAGAGGTTCACGATTACAGCGCATTCATTGAAAAGATTCATGCAGCGAACGCAATGGCCATTGTTGCCACCGATCTCCTCGCTTTGACCCTGCTGGTCCCCCCGGGTGAGTTCGGCGCAGACATTGCAGTGGGAAGTGCCCAGCGCTTCGGGGTTCCGCTTGGGTTCGGCGGGCCGCATGCCGCATTTTTTGCCACAAAAGATCAGTTCAAACGGCAGATGCCGGGGCGGCTGGTCGGCGTTTCGAAGGATTCCCATGGCCGCCCGGCCTATCGTCTTTCCCTCCAGACACGCGAACAACATATTCGACGGGAAAAAGCCACGAGCAATATTTGTACGGCTCAAGCGCTCCTGGCAAACATGGCCGCGATGTACGCGGTTTATCATGGACCGCAGGGATTGAAAAAAATTGCCGAGCGCGTCCACGGCTTGACCCGCACCCTCGCCACCGGGTTGAAGCGACTCGGTCATCAGGTGGTGACCACTCATTTCTTCGATACTTTCGTGGTGCGGGTCGCAAACGCAGAGGCGATTCATGCCGCTGCGAACCAGGCGATGATCAATTTCCGCCACATTGACGCTTCCCATATTGGAGTGTCGCTGGATGAAACAACCTCCGCGGCTGATGTCGATCAGTTGCTTGAGGTTTTCAATGGCGGGAAACCTCATAATTTGAATCTGGAAAAGCTGGCCAGTGAGCGGGAATTCCCACTTGTTCCCACTTCCTCCCGGAAATCAGAGTTTCTGAAGCATTCGATTTTTAATCTGTATCATTCTGAAACAGAGTTACTTAGATATATCAGAAGGCTGGAATCAAGAGACTTGTCCCTGACCACTTCGATGATCCCGCTTGGCTCCTGCACGATGAAATTGAATGCCACCGTGGAGATGTTTCCAGTTTCATGGCCGGAATTTTCCAGGCTTCACCCTTTCGCCCCTTCCGAACAGACTACCGGATATCAAACCCTTTTCCGGCAGCTGGAACAATGGCTCGCGGAAATCACCGGGTTCGCGGCCGTCTCCCTCCAACCCAATGCAGGGTCCCAGGGGGAATACGCAGGGTTGCTGGCAATTTACCATTATAACCGCAGTCGCGGAGAGGTGCGGCGGAACGTCTGCCTGATTCCAACTTCCGCGCATGGAACGAATCCAGCCTCGGCAGTCATGGCTGGCTTTAATGTGGTGCCGGTGGCTTGTGACTCCCAGGGAAACATCGATCTCAATGACCTCCGCGCGAAAGCGGAAGAGTATAAGGAAACGCTTGCTGCGCTGATGGTTACCTATCCTTCGACACACGGGGTATTCGAGGAGGGAATCAAGGAAATCTGCAACATTGTGCATCAGTTCGGCGGACAGGTTTATATGGACGGCGCAAACATGAATGCGCAAGTCGGGCTTTGCCGGCCAGGTGATCTCGGGGCGGATGTGTGCCATCTGAACCTGCACAAAACATTTTGTATTCCGCATGGCGGCGGCGGGCCGGGCATGGGGCCAATCGGGGTGGCAGCGCATCTCGCGCCATTTCTTCCAGGACATCCGTTGGCGAAGCTTGGCCTGGAAAAGGTGGGACCGGTCTCGGCAGCCCCCTGGGGAAGTGCGAGCATCCTGCCCATCTCATGGGTATACATCGCGCTAATGGGGGCGGATGGGTTAAAGGAAGCAACCCAGGTGGCGATCCTCAACGCCAACTACATTGCTCAGCGCCTGGCTAATTATTATCCCGTCCTTTACCGGGGAAAAAATGGAATGGTGGCGCATGAATGCATTCTCGACCTTCGCGGGTTCAAATCCGTGACAGTGGAAGATATTGCAAAACGGTTGATGGACTATGGGTTTCACGCTCCCACAGTGTCATGGCCGGTGCCGGGAACGATGATGATCGAACCGACTGAAAGCGAATCAAAGGATGAACTGGATCGCTTTTGCGAAGCATTGATCGCGATCCATGCGGAAATCCGGGCCGTCGAATCAGGCCGCGCGGATAAAACCAATAATGTAATCAAGAATGCCCCGCATACAGCGGAGGCGTTGATTTCCGAGAAATGGGACAAACCGTATCCGCGCGAACAGGCTGCCTACCCTGCCCCCTGGCTGCGCCAGCATAAATTTTGGCCCGCAGTGGGGCGAATCGACAATGTTTACGGTGACCGCAACCTTGTCTGCTCCTGCATCGGCATGGAAGCGTTCATGCCAAAAGCGTAAATGATCCGGTAGAAGACCGGAAGATTGCCAAAAAGCGGCACGCGAGACATCCTGCAGGTTTCGGCGAATGAACCATCGTTCCCGGGATCTCTGGTTGTGTCCCAAGGGCTCATCAACTTATCGCCGGTGGCGAGCTGGGAGCTTGCAAAGGCTTCCCGAAGTCGTTTTCTCTCGCTTATTCGTTGTGCCGCTCCGGTCCTGATTGGCCTTTATACGATTTTTACAATTTCACGGGAGGGCACGCTCACTTTCATCAACGGTCGCCAGTTATTTTGTGAAGTGGCCGGAATCGCTTCTTTAATTTTCCCACTCTTTTCAGCCATGAGAACGCATGGGCTGTGGTTTTACGAGCGCAGTGAGGGCACATTGCAGTTGCTTTGGCTTACTCGGGCGGGATTGTTCCAAATTACCGTCGGAAAAACTGTGGGAGCACTCATTCCAGTAACCCCCGCTCATACTACCTCTGTGAGCCAAACTAAGCGGGTGCGGGATTACATCCGGTCGATCATGTTCTGGGCGAATTCTGAACATTTGATCTCGGTGGCGCCTTCCATGAGGCGGGCAAAATCGTAGGTGACACGCTTTGAACCAATGGCGCCATTCAGACCTTTGATGATCAGGTCAGCTGCTTCTTCCCAACCAAGGTAGCGGAACATCATTTCACCGCTCAGGACGACACTACCGGGATTGACGCGGTCAAGGTTTGCGTATTTGGGAGCAGTACCGTGCGTCGCCTCGAAAATGGCGTGGCCGGTGATATAATTGATGTTTCCGCCAGGGGCGATGCCGATGCCTCCGACCTGTGCCGCGAGCGCATCTGAAAGGTAATCCCCGTTCAGGTTCAGCGTGGCGATGACATCGAAATCTTCCGGACGAGTGAGCACCTGCTGCAGGGTGATGTCAGCGATGGAGTCCTTGACGAGAAGAGCGCCGCCTTTAAGGGCTGTTTTCTGTTCTTCGTTTGCTGCCGCTTCTCCCTTTTCCTTTTTGGTGCGTTCGTATTGAGCCCAGGTATAGACCTTGTCTCCAAAAATCCGTTCCGCAGCGGAGTATCCCCAATCTCGGAAAGCACCTTCAGTGAACTTCATGATGTTCCCCTTATGGACGATGGTGACACTCTTCCTCTTGTGACGAAGGGCATACTCAATGGCGGCTTTGACAAGGCGGATGGTTCCTACCTGGGAGACTGGTTTCAAACCAATGCCGACTGCAACTGGGATTTTGGAGGCGTCGTGATCAGGGGAGGCAAGTTTCATGTAATCAGAAATTGCCTGGCTGGTGCCAAAGCGGATTTTTTTGAAATCCTTGGGGAAATTTTCCTCAATGAACTTCAAGACTTTTTCCGCTTCTGGAGAACCGCCAACGTATTCGATCCCGGCATAGATATCTTCCGTGTTTTCGCGGAAGATGACCATGTCCACCTTTTCCGGATGTTTCACAGGAGAGGGAACGCCAGTAAAATATTGGACGGGCCGAAGGCAAACATACAGGTCAAGCATCTGGCGCAACGCCACGTTCAAGGAACGAATCCCGCCGCCGACAGGAGTGGTCAGGGGACCTTTGATCCCGACGAGATATTCCTTGAAGGCTTCAACGGTGTCGTCCGGGAGCCAGTTGTCGAATTTATTTTTGGAAGCCTCACCTGCAAACACTTCGAACCAGGAGATTTTGCGCTTGCCTCCATAAGCCTTTTCAATGGCGGCGTTAAAGACGCGTTCGCTGGCCGCCCAGATGTCCGGCCCGGTCCCATCTCCGCGAATGAATGGAATGATGGGGTTTTCGGGAACGGACAATTTGCCGTTTTGAATGGTGATTTTCTGCCCCGCTGGTGGGGTAACATCTCGGTAAGGCATTCCTGTGGTCTCCTGGTTATGCAGCGACAGTGACTCGCGCTGTGGAAGTGTTGGATAAAATGGATTTTACCTGGGTGACGGCATTTTCGACTGTGAGGCCGTATTTTTGCCGGAGGTAATCGACGCTGCTGGCATGCTCGATGAACTGGTCCGGCCAGCCGATCCGAACGACCGGGGTTGAAATCCGGGCATCTGCCAGATGTTCCAGCACAGTGGAACCGTAGCCGCCCATCAGCACATGGTCCTCGAGAGTGACAACCAGATCAGCAGACCGGGCAAAGAATTCAGTGGTGCCTGCATCGATTGGCTTGGTGAAACGAGGGTTGATGACCGCGACATCGTAACCGTCATTCATGAGAATGGTCGCCGCCTGTCTGGCAAGGCGACACATATTGCCAAGGCCGAAGATGGCAACTTTCGGTTTGTTGCCGCCGGAGAAATTCTGAATGACCTCGGCTTTGCCGATCTCAATGAGTTTTGGCTGTTCCTTGATCGGAACTCCCTCCCCTGCCCCGCGTGGATAACGGATGAAGGTGGGATGAGGCTCATGGGTGCAGGTGAACATCATGTCCACAAGCTCATCCTCATCTTTCGGGGACATGGAAATGATGTTCGGAACGCAGCGCAGCCAGGAGATATCGAACAAGCCGTGATGGGTGGGGCCGTCATTGGCGGAAAGGCCGGCGCGGTCCATACAGAAAATCACAGGCAAATCCTGAAGGGCAACATCATGAACGATGCAATCATAAGCGCGCTGAAGGAAGGTCGAATAAATCCCAACCACCGGATGAAAGCCCATGGTGGCCATGCCAGCGGCGAAAAGGACCGCATGCTCCTCCGCAATGCCGACATCGTAATATTGGTTTGGCAGGGCGAGTTCGAGAGCTTTCAAGCCGGTGCCGGAAGGCATGGCAGCGGTGATGCCAACAAGAGTTTTGTCCTTTTCACAAAGGCGGACCATCGTTTGCCCGAAGACATCCTGATAATTGGGAGGAGTCCCCGGCTTTACGGATGGAGAGGCGCCAGTGACGATATCGTAGGGACCAGTGCCGTGGAATTTTTCAGGATGCTGGAGAGCGGCCTCGTAACCTTTTCCCTTTTTGGTGAGGACATGGAGAACGACAGGGACTTCACAGCTTTTTGCGTATTCAAGCGAACTGATCAGCATGGGAAGATCATGCCCATCAATCGGGCCAAGATAACGAAGTCCAAGCTCCTCAAAAATGAGGCTGCTGCCGAAGCCGCCCCGCCCGTCCGCGCCCAACTGGCTTTGGCTTGGCTCCAGCGTGACTTCAGTGACAGCGCCTTTGAGAGCCTCTTCGGCTTTATGGCCAAGGCGGACGGCGATTTCACCCTTGGGAAATTTTTTTACCCAGCGTTCAAAATCCTTTTGCCAGCGATTGTAACGAGGGTTGGTGATCAGCTTGTTCAGGTAATTCGCGATGGCCCCAACATTTTTTGCAATGCTCCATTCGTTATCGTTAAGGATGCCGATGAACCGTTTAGTGGTGTGTGAAATATTGTTCAGCGCTTCGAATGAAATGCCGTTGGTGAGCGCAGCATCGCCGAAAATGGCAACGACATCCTCATTCGTGCCGCGCCGGTCCCGCGCAGCGGCCATTCCCAATGCGGCGGAAAGGGCGGTGCCAGCGTGGCCGGCGCCGTAGCAATCATGCTCGCTTTCGGAGCGAAGGGCGAATCCATTCAGGCCCTTGGTGGTGCGGATGGTGTGGAAACGGTCTTTGCGACCGGTAAGCAGTTTATGAACGTAAACCTGATGGCTGACATCCCAGACAAATTTGTCCCTCGGAGTTGAGAAAACGTAATGGAGCGCAATGGTCAACTCGACGACGCCAAGATTGGGACCGAGATGACCGCCGTTGGTGGCAAGTTTTTCGATCAGTTCGTGACGAATCTCGCCCGCCAGTTGAAGCAGCTGCGGAATGGTTAGTTTTTTGACATGCGATGGATCATCGACCATGTCGAGGTAGCGACTCATACTCATCATTGGTTATTCTGAAAGAGGAAACGGTTTGAGGGATGTTTTTCCGGAGGAGGAACGTTCCAGTTGTTGCACTTTCAATTCCGCTTCATTCAATTTGGCTGAACAAACCTGGATCAACTGCGAACCTTCCTCGTACTTTGTGAGCAAGGTTTCCAGGCGCAGGTCATCATTCTCCATCATTTCCACGATGGCCCGCAGTTTGCCCAGAGCTTCCTCAAAACCGAGCTCGGAATCGGGTTTCGACCCTGCTTGAGCTGCTTTTCCCGCTTCAGACATGGGGGGCAAATTAGTGCAAAGCCACCCCCCCGTCTAGCGGGATTTGGCAGAACTGGGAAGGCAGGAATGTCACTGCCGTTTGCGAAAGAGAATCAGGTGCTGGCGGGGAAGATTGGTTTTGGTGGCCACCCATTCGAGCGGGAAGAGGGCCATTTCCTTGCGGACCTGGGCTTCGGTCATTTTGTGGACGAGCTTGATGGGAACTGTGGGATCTTCCGCTCGATACTCGACAAGCGCCAGCCTGCCGCCGGGACGAAGGGCATTCACCAGGGATTGGGTCATTTCATACGGATGGCTGAATTCATGATAAACATCGACCATCAGGGCAAGGTCGATGCTGTTGGTGGGAAGATTTGCGTTTGTGATTGTCCCCAGAGTGGAAATGACATTTGTGATGGATCGCCGCTGCATGTTTACCTGGAGCAAATCAAGCATTTCCTGCTGGATATCCACCGCATGAACTTTTCCCTCAGGGCCGACCTCCCGGGCCATTCGATAGGTGATGTAACCAGTGCCCGCGCCGATGTCTGCAACGGTTTGGCCGCGTTGAAGGCCAAGAAGGGAGACCAACTGGTCAGGGGCTTCCTCTTCCTGCCGTTCCGGACGTTCAAGCCAGTCAGCACCCTGGTGCCCCATGACATGGGCGATTTCCCTTCCCATATAAAATTTGCCGATACCGTTGGGATCATGAAGATCGCGCTGTTCATAAAGCCCGGCAGGAGCCGGGGCTGAATAGGAGTTGAATAAATTGCTTCCAAGAAGGGTAAAAGCCAGGCTCAAAACAATGAAGCGCATGAATCCATCCTACAGAGTTCGGCTTTGCTTTCAACTGGTCCTGCTCCTGCCGTTGCTGCTGGCTGGAGCGAGCGCAGCACCGGATGCAACCCCTTTTCCCAGTGCTGAAAGCAAGAAGGGATTGCAGGTGCAAATGTTGGATGATGCCATTGCGCTGGGAGTGAAGCATGCAGCACTGAATGTGAATTTCGCAAATTTTCTGCGGGTGGAGGAAGGCCCCGGATGTGAGGCCTTGACCGTAAGCAATCACACTTTTTTTATCAAAACGCAGGCATTCGCTGGATTGGACCAACAGGTTGCAGGGTTAACGCAATCAGGAGCGATCGTTTCATTGATCCTGCTTTATTATAAAAGCGATGATCCAAAGCTGGATGAATTGATGCTGCATCCGAAATTTGATCCGGCTTCTCCAAACCGGTTGAGCGCATTCAATACCACCAACCCACGAAGCGCCGCTGCCCTGGCAGCCTGCATCGAGATGCTGGCGCGACGCTACTCGGGAGCAAACCCGCAGTATGGCCGGGTGTGGAACTATATTGTGGGGAACGAGGTGAATTCACATTGGCACTGGCACAATATGGGGCATGTTTCCATGGAGCAATTTACGCGCGAATATCATCGGGCTGTTCGGCTGGTCCATGGCATCGTGAGAAAACATTCGCAGCAGGCGCGTGTTTACCTTTCACTCGAGCATCACTGGAACATCCGTTACGAGGGAGGAAATGAGGAGCAGACATTTGCGGGACGCCCTTTCATGGAATTGTTTGCGAGGCTGACACGTGAGGAGGGAGATTTCGACTGGCACCTGGCGTTTCATCCCTACCCGGAAAATCTTTTTGAGTGCCGCACCTGGAACGACGCCAGCGCCCGACTCGATCTTGAAACGCCGCGAATCACGTTCAAAAATATCCAGGTGCTGACCACTTATATGGAGCGGGAGGAGATGCGTTTTCAGGGCAGGCCGCGGCGGATTATTCTTTCCGAGCAAGGGTTTCATTCCGTAGCCACGCCTGAGGGAGAAGCGTTGCAGGCTGCGGCTTACGCGTATGCCTATAAAAAGATCGAACCGCTGGCGGGAATTGATTCCTTTATCCTGCATCGGCATGTGGACCATTCGCATGAAGGGGGTTTAAACCTGGGCCTGTGGTCGAGAAAGGCGGATTCCATCAGCACACCGGAGCGGAAGAAACCGATATATTCAGTTTTCCTGCATGCCGATCAAGCGGATTGGGAAGAGCATTTCCGTTTTGCGCTGCCGTTGATTGGAATTAAAAAATGGGAGGAGCTGAACGCCGGAAAATAGGAATCAGCGAAATGCTTTTTTCACAATTTTCAGCAGTTCCGCAGGGGAGGCAACATACCAGAGGAGGCGATTTTTAGTTAATGCCTCGAGATCCCGCGCCGCCTGTTTATTGAAAGGATTTGCCGTTGCGACAAGGATTGATTTGCTCATCTTGTCAAAAGGAAGGATGCACCAGCGGTTGCAGACATCCTTGGAAAAAGTGCGGGCAAGTTCGATATCGACATCATATTTCTCAAGCGGCACGTAGGCGAAACGGGACTTTTCCACGACCACTTTCAGGGAGCGGTCCACCGGGAGGATTTGCTTCTCTGCAAGCACATGAAGAAACGGTTCGACCGCCTGGCGGGGAGCCTCATTGAGCTTCGGTGTGGGCCAGTACATGTCGAAGTCAGTTTGCGAAAGCAATTTTCCCTCGATAAAAATCTTTTGCATCATCTGCCTGCCGTCATCGATATCGGCAGCAGCGACTGCCGGTTTGCCATCAGGCTGTTTGCGGGTGCCCGGAGCAGGCGGTTGCGGTTTGCTGAGGAAATCGGTTTCCCCACCATTGGCAAAGCTGTTGGCCTTGTTTTCTATGGCGGCAAGTGCGCGCTGCACGTCCGGATCATCAGGGAACCGTTGGAGGATGCTTTCGTATTCGAGGATGGCGGAGGAAAGTTGCCCGAGTTGCACATAAGCCTGGGCGATCCGTTTGGAAGTTCCCACGACATCCTTTTCCCGGCCCAGTTTGGAATAGGCTTCCTTGAGGATTTCAAGGGATTGATAATCCAATGGCTGCGATTGAGTGATGACTTCAAACATCTCAATCGTTTGGGCCAGTTGCGCTTCTTCGTTTGGACTCAGGCTTGCGGGCATCTGTTCAGCTTGACGTCTGTTGCCTCACTGATTGGGGCTGAGCATATCGCTGACTTAAGGATGATGCAATCACGCTTCTTTGCGGCGAAATCTATGCAACAGGATTGTGTTCAAAGGAATTGAACTCAAGCCAGTACCACTTGAATGCGCGGGCCAGCTCATTCAACTGGCCAGCGGTGGGTGGTTTGACCACGTAGGAATTGGCCCCAAGGCCGTAGGCAGTCTTCAGGTCGTAAGGTTCATTGGAAGAGGTCAGAACAACGATTACGAGAGACGCGAAAAGCGGTTGCGAACGAACCCATTCCAGAACTTCATGGCCGGATTTCAGGGGAAGCTTCAAATCCAGAAACATGAGCGCAGGAATGGGAAAGGTGGCGCGATCCGTGTATTTGCCATTGCCGGCAAGATAATCAATGGCAGCTTCCCCATCTTCGACAACAAACAAAGGATTTGAAATGCCGGCGGCTTTAAGGGCGCGGCGCATCAGGACGACATCGTCATCATTATCCTCGACCAAAAGAATTCCTCGTGAGGTGGTAGGTTCGTTCATTCTGCTCTCTGGATGGTAAACCAAAATTTGCTGCCCTTGCCTGGCTCGGATTCCACTCCGATGACGCCGCCCATCCGTTCGACAGCTTTTTTTGCAATGGCCAGGCCGATGCCGGTCCCCTCATACTTTTTATCCGAGTAAACGCGGCCAAAAATCGTAAAAATCCTGGCAAAGTGGGATGAAGCGATCCCGATTCCATTGTCTGTCACACTGATGCGAACCTCCGTAACGCCAACCGGTTCAGCTTCAATGACGATCTTCGGCTTCACCCCGGGCGAAGTGAATTTGACTGCGTTCCCGATCAGGTTTGACATAACCTGGGAAAGCAACGCTTCGTGTCCCAATACAGTGGGCAAACGGTTTGGGATGCTGACGAATGTTTCATCAAAATCAAAACTCCCCAGAGTATCGCTCACAAGGAAATGTAAATCCACCGGATGCAGCCGAAAATTTTCCTTGGCCACCCTGCTGTAGGACAGCACATCCTGGATCAAAAGATCCAGCCGTTTCGCGCCACGCTCAATCCGACGCAGGTAATCAAGCCCTTCCTCATTAAGACAGGAGGCATGCTCCTCCAACAATGCCCTGGAAAAACCTTCCATTGACCTTAAGGGGGAACGCATGTCATGCGAGACGCTGTAAGAGAAAGCTTCGAGTTCGCCGATTGTCTCTGTCAGTTTGGCCGTTCGCTCTGCAACAGTCCTTTCGAGGTTCTCCGCGTGAGCTTTCAATTCCTGTTGGGCTTTTGCCAGCTCCAGTTCCACAAGGCGGCGGGAGGTGATGTCTTCCGCAACACCTGCCAATCGATAAACAATGCCTTTGGGGTCGCGAATGGGAAAACAACGGTCGTGAATCCAGCGTTCTCCAACGGGAAGATTGGCGCGGTATTCAACATCGAAAGTGCCGGTAAGGGCATGCTCAAGGAATAATCGCTCGACACGTTCCCTGTCCTCCGGGTGGATTCGTTCATTCCAGGCGTTCTGGTTTTTGTAAAGGGTTTCGGGCTCGATTCCCCAAAGAAACTTGAACGCGGGACTGACATAAGTGACCTGGCGCGAAGGCCAGTCGGTCAACCAGAATACACTGTTGATTGCCTCGGCCAACTGCCTGAACTTGGCTTCGCTTTCCCGGAGGGAGGATTGAGTTTCGCGGAGTTCAGTGATGTCTGTATTTGTGCCGAACCAGCGAACGATTTTTCCCGTTTCATCGCGGATCGGAAAGGCCCGGGAAAGGAACCAGCCATAATTTCCATCCTTATGGCGCAATGGAAAGACATCTTCCCACGGCTGCCCTGTTTCAAGGGCTTGTTTCCAGCGCGGCAGCATGCGCTGAAGCTCGTCGGGGTCGTGGACCTGTTCCCATCCCCATCCCTGCATCTCCTCGAAAGTGGTGCCGGTGTAATCGTACCATCTTTTGTTATACCAGAAAATATATCCCTGCGCATCAGCCATCCATGCCAGCTGCGCGATATTCTCAGCCATGGCCCGGAAACGATCTTCGCTCTCCGCAAGCGCAGCCGCGGTACGACGCTGTTCGGTTACATCTGAATGGACGCCCACCCACTCACGAATATGATCGTCCTGGTCAAAGACAGGGACAGCGCGGATCGTACAAAGGCGCCACTCCCCGTCATGCCGTCGGACACGGTGTTCAAATTTGAATAGACGCTTCTCCTTCACTGCCAGCTTCCAGGCGTTTATGGTTGGCAGCCCGTCCTCGGGATGCACCGCATTGGCCCAGCCGAAACCCTGGTACTCTTCGCGCGATTGCCCTGTGAACTTTGCCCAGCCCGGTTGTTCGCCCACCATCATGCCGTCCGGATTGTTTGTCCAGATAATGCTGCTGACGGTTTCAATTGCGGCACGAAAGCGCTCCTCGCTTTCCCTGAGATGTTTTTCGGCCAGTTTACGTTCATGAATATTGATGCCGGTGCCCATGTAGCCGCAGAATTGGCCGGAGACAAAACGTGGGACCCCCTTGATCAAATGGTACAAATAATGGCCGGTGCTGGCCTGGCGAAAATGCGCTTCGAAACTGTAAGGCTCCTGTTTCGGAAGCGCCCGTTGAAAAATTTCATGCACCAGCGGCACTTCATCCGGATAAATGACCTTTTCCCAATCTTTACCTGTAAATTGATTGGCATCACTAATTCCCAAATAATCGAGAAATGTTCGGTTGGCGTACGTGACGTTTGCATGTTCATCGATAATCCAGATGAACATCGGGGAATCATCGGCCAGTTTACGAAAACGCTCTTCGCTTTCATGGGCCTGGCGGGCGCTTTCCAGCGCTTCTGTCCTGGCTGCCTCCAACTCGGCCTGCCTGCGGCTTTGTTCAGACAACAGATCCCTCACTTCATATTGCCGCGATCTGGAGCGCAGCGCGACTTCCACCGAGCGGAGCAAGGTCGTGGTATTGATCGGCCGTTCCAGCAATGTCACACCACCTGATGCTTCAGCAGTCAGTTGTAAAAGCCTGGCCAGCCGCTGTTCCCCGCCGGTGGTCAGAATAATCAATGGAAGTTCAGACCAGGGAGGCTGCATCTCCAGCATGGCAAACAGCTCTTTGATTTGTCCCAGCTCCAGCGCTTCCTCAGTCAGGAGCAAGGCACCTGCCCCACGAGTGATTTCGCGGCAGCATTCGATTGGAGTTTGGCAGATTTTCGCCTCAAAATGTTCTGAAACCAGCAGTGAGGCCATCCCATCAGCATCTCGCCCCACAGGGGCGATGATTAAAACTCGTCTGGATGAATCAACTCTCTGCATCTGATGACTTCAAAATTTGCTGGGGAGTTCCCTGGAAGTCAGGTATTCCTGTGAGCACGCCATGGAATTCCCGGATCGGCTCTCCGATGCGAATCCCTTTCCCAGCCTCCAATTTAAATTCGCGGATGGCCCTCTCATGCGGACCGGTGCGTTTCTTGATCACAGTGATCGCCTGCTTGACCTCTCCGTAAGCTTCGAAATAGCGCAGGTTGACCACAGTATCAGCCAGATAACTCAAATCCACAGGCGCCTCAGCGGCTGCCATAAGGCCTTGTTGAGCCAGGATCAGGATTGTCACCACGCCCTGCTGGTTCAGGTAGGAACAGAGCTCATGCAATTGGTTGATCAGGTATTTCTCCCCGGGCATTGAATTGAGATAGCCATTCAGGCTGTCAATGACTACCAACTTGCACCCTTTTTCAACGTGGTTTCTGATTCGCACGGCAAACTCCCCGGGCGAAAGTTCCGCCGGGTCGATCTGCTGGATTATAACGGTGCCATCATCAATCAGCCTTTTCAATTCAAGACCCAGCGATTCGCCCCGCCTCAACATCACCCCACGCACCTCATCGAAGACAAAGATGATCGATTTTTCGCCACGCCTGCCCATTTCCGCGGCATAATGGAGGGCTAAAGTCGATTTACCAGTTCCCGCAGGCCCAATGATAAAGGAGGAAGTCCCGCGATCCAGGCCACCCCCGAACAATGCATCCAACTCCTTGATCCCGCTGGAGACCTCCTCATGATCGAATTCGGCGTGATGTTCCGCCACGGTCAACCGGGGGAAAATCCGCATCCCTCCAGTGTAGATGTCATAATCATGATATCCCTCGCGAAATTTGACTCCACGCAATTTCCTGAGTCGAAGGCGGCGGCGGGAAATGCCATAATCCGGGGAGCGCTGTTCCATATCCAGGACCCCATGAGTAAGGCTCAAAACGTGCGGATCGGAACCGCTGTCAAAATTTCCCATTTTATCATCAAGGAGCAGGACGGTACTTCGATACTTCGAAAATTCCTGTTTCAAGGCAAGCAGCTGACGCCGATATCGCAGGGGGGAATCAGCAATCAAGCGAAATTCTGAAAGAGAATCAAAAACAATCCGGGAAGGTTTTATTTTGCCAACTGCTTCCATGATCATCCGGCTCAAGCTGGTCATCTCCATTTCAGAAGACCTGAAAACAGTGGTTTGCGCCTCCGGCCTCAGCATCGACTCGACCGCGGACAATTCGATCAGCGGCACCGAGTCCAAATTCCATCCATGCGATTCGGCGACTTTCCGCAATTCCCGACTCGTTTCGGACAAGGTGATGTAAAAGACTGATTCGCCGTTTTTCACCCCTTGGAGCAGAAATTGCAGGGCCAGCGTGGTTTTCCCTGATCCGGGGTCACCCTGCACCAGATAAACACAATCCCGGGGAAGTCCCCCGTTAAGAATTTCATCAAATCCTTCAACCCCGGTGGAACAAAGATCCAAAGAAGAAGTGGGTATTGCTGAAGCTTTGCTCGATAATTGACTCATATGGCCACGCAATGGATGTGTAAAAAGAATGAACGACTCCTTGAATTCCGTTCATTTCCACCAGTATTGAAGCAAATCTTCGAGAAAATGACAACGGGGTGAACCCCATTTTTATTTTATGCCCGGAAGCGAGGGCCTGCGAGCAAGTTCCTCAAGCCATTTGGCACAAGTGATCATTGCCCGGCCTGAATGGTAAGCCCCCTGCCAGGACGATGTCCGCGCCTTGTCCTGGTGCGCTGAGCCGTCCCTGTTCCTGGTGGCCCACCATCCCCCTTCCTTTGCGACCTGGTGCCGGGCACAAAATTCAAGCGTTTTCGAAAATGCCTCGTAATATTCCAGTTTGCCGGTGGACTCCCATAACGCCAGGGTTCCGGGCAACGCCTCGGTTTGTATCCACCAGGTTTTTTCCAATCGGTCCGCCGGTTTGCCAAGCGGCCCACCTGCATAAAAACCACCGTGCTCACGATCATAACCGTAGCGAAGGCAATTCTGTCCCAGCGCATCGGCCCAGTTCCTGAGAGTATCCTGTTGAAGATTGAGGGTGGCGGCGGCGTCCTTGACCAGCCAGACACATTCAATGTCATGCCCGTAGCTGGCGCGCAAATTGCCAAGTGTCTGGACAATAGTCCAGTCCCGCTCAAAGGCATCCACATTTGCATCCACTCCAGGGTAACGCACGGTGCTCATGTTGATCAGGACCATTTCCCCAAGTCTCCGGGAGACCCGCGCATCCGGCCACACGCGGTATAACTCCGCCAGGGCTTCCATCACATGCAGGTGAGTGTTATAGGTTTTATGCCCGATGGCGCCCACGTACCCGTTTTCATTTTTGGCGCTGATCTCCCTCCAGTCGCGGTAAAAAAATTCGAGATATCCGCCATGCTTTTGGTCATAAGCTTTCTCCTCCAAAATTGTAAACAAAGCCTTGGCCGCTTCGAGCGCTGTTTCATCTTCAGTGGCCTTGCAATAGGCGCTGATGGCGTAAAGTGTGAACGCATTGAGATAAACGTGTTTGCGCGGGTCCTTGATTTCTCCGCTGTCAGTCACCTTTGAAAAATAGCCGCCATGCTCCCGGTCCAGCATTTTGCCCTGGAGAAAATCAAAGCCATGCTTTGCCGCGGCGATCATTTGCTCCCGTTCATAACCTAGAGCAGCGAGGGTACTGAAAAACCAGGTCTGGCGCGCCTGCAATGTGAGAAAGCGTTCGCCGTTGCGGGAAAACTTTCCGTTCGAATCGAGGACTTCAAAATAGCCACCCTGTTCCTTGTCCAGGCAGGCAGGATAATAAAAATTGATGAGACTCTCCTGAAGTATCCTTTTACAAAGCTCGGCCTGTTCACGCAGTTTTTCCTTTGCCGGGGCGGAAGCGCAAAATGCGTTCGTGCCTGCAAAGAAAAAAAGGAGCCCAAGGAGAAGGTGGATGTAATTCACAGGAGATGATGCGGTTTTGGTTGTTTGTTATACCGGGTTCGTTTCGGTCTCACAAGTGGCGGATTCGGCATGGTTTTCCAGGGGCGGTTGTATCCACTTGTCCAGCGACTCTGGTCGATTACATTGGAGCCCGGTGATTTACGATCCGACATTCGACCAATTACTGGAAAAAGTCTGGGCGGGGGAGCGCATCGACAGCGCGGAAGCCCTTCGCCTCTACTCCCTGCCCCTGGAGGAACTGGGCGCATTGGCTGACCGACGCCGGCAATTGCACAAAGCTGCCGATTATAACGGCAAAGGGAACCAGGTTGTTACGTACATTGTTGATCGAAACATCAATTATACCAACGTCTGTAACGTTTATTGCAAATTCTGCGCGTTTTATCGCACGGAAAAAGAGAGTGATGCCTATGTCATTACCCACGAGGAGATCGATCAAAAAATCCAGGAGACTATCGATCTCGGCGGCACGCAGATTCTCATGCAGGGGGGACATCATCCCAGGTTAACCATCGATTGGTACCTGGACCTGCTTTCACATATCAAAGCCAAATTCCCGTCCATCAACATCCACGGGTTCAGCCCCAGCGAGTTCATCCATTTTCGGGATGTGTTCAACCTCCCTCTGGAGGAGATTATTTCACGCTTCGTCAAGGCCGGGCTTGGCTCGATTCCTGGTGGCGGAGGAGAAATTCTTGTGGACCGTGTTCGCCAAAGGATTGCCCCGCTCAAGGCAATGAGCGATGACTGGCTGAGCGTGATGGATATCGCTCATCGGTTGGGGTTGAAAGGCAGCGCCACGATGATGTTTGGGCATGTCGAAACGATCCAGGAGCGGATCGAGCACCTGGAACGGGTGCGTCAGCAGCAGGATGCGAGCAAAGGTTTCACCGCGTTCATCGCCTGGACATTCCAATCCGAAAATACCCGATTGAAAGCGCCAACCGTGGGTGCCCATGAGTATCTGCGAATGCAGGCATTGAGCAGAATTTATCTGGATAATATTCCCAATATCCAAAGTTCATGGGTCACCCAGGGATTGGAAGTCGGCCAGCTCGCCCTGAAATATGGGGCCAACGATCTTGGAAGTATTATGATCGAGGAAAATGTGGTTTCCCAGGCAGGTACCACGTTCCGGATGACAGTGGCAGACATGAAACGCCTGATCCAGGAACTTGGCTATGAGCCGCACCAGCGGGACAACTGGTATCGGCTCTTGAATTGAGCAGAGTTTACCGTCCCTTGTTCCGAAATCACTTCGCTTTCAGCAGTTCATCGAGATCGGCTTTTATGATTTTTTCCACTTGAGCCATGTTCATGCTGGGAATGCCGATATGTCCCTTTTTAACCACCCCTGCTTTATCGATGAACAAGGAAGTGGGAAACGCCTCCACCTTAAATTTTTTAGTGGCATCTCCACTCTCATCCATCAACACGGGAAGATCCTCGAGCTTATGCTTCTTAAGAAACGCTTTCACCTCTTTGGGGGTCTCCTGCACATTGACTGCATAAAAGGCCACACCCTTGCTCTTATACTCTTTGGCGATTTTAGCCATGGTGGGCAATGAAGCCACACAGGGAGGGCACCATGTGGCCCAGAAATCCAACACTACCACGTTGCTGCCTTTGAGCGATGAAAGGTCCACACTGCTTCCATCCAGCGATTTGAACTGGTACTCAGGCGCAGGCTTGCCAACCAGCGCAGGGGATTCCCCTGAAGTGGAGGTGACGAACAAAGCCGCAACTGCGATCAAGAGGAGGGTACCCAGGGGTTTAAAGCTTAATTTCATATTCTTTGGACGTTGAAACGCGAAACGTGTTCATACCGTGGCATAAAATACATCGGTGATCAATGGCGCTCTCATTGGGTCATTTCCCCTTTTCCCAAACCTGTTCGTACCAGCTCACCTTTCGGCTCTCCTGCCCGGCGACAATGAAATCCAAATCTCCATCGCCATCCATGTCCCTGGCAACAAGATCGTAAGCGGCCTGGTTCGTGGAAATTGTCTGCTGCCGGAATTTGCCCCTGCCATCATTCTGAAACCAGGCCAATACCCGACTTTCAAAAGCGCAGGTTGCAAAATCGATATCTCCATCAGAATCGAAGTCACCAGTGGCCAGGGTATGTGGTGATTTCAGGGTCTGATCGACCAGGTGCGGTGTGAAATCCGGCCCTTCAAACCAATGCAAACCAGTCAGGTGACCTTGCGTGGCAATCAGATCCTGAATTCCATCCCGATTGACATCTTCGATCTGGATATTGGTTGCGAGAGTATAATTGGTGCCAAGTTCCCGAAAAACCCAGGGCAGGTCCGGTCGGGCCGGTTGCAACCAGGCGCGGTACCAGTTGCCTCCCTTGGCTGCGTGAACAACGTCCGGCGTTTTGTCGCCGTTCAAATCTCCAATCGCTGGGTAATGCGCCAGCCCACCGGCTTGCCCCGCCCCGATCACATGCTTTTTCCACTGTTCCGTGACGATCTCCGGAGCCTCATACCAGAACAGGCTGTTCGGCGGAGTTCCCTCCTTTTCACTGGAAGCAACGATATCGATTTTGCCATCGCCATTGATGTCACCCAATGCCACTGCATGCGCTCCCTCGCATTGTTCATCGATCATTACTTTTGGCCATCGTTCCCGCTTCAATTCAATCGTTCCGGGGTTTCGGTAAAGGATGATATTGCCGTTGCGATGATCCGCCGCGACGAGGTCCATATCACCATCCCGGTCAAAATCAGCCGTCCGCAAATGAATGAAAAGCGTTTCATTTGTGAATTGATCGATCACACTTTTTCTTTCTTCGGAATAGAGCAGGATGGTCGAAGCGTCGAGGGCGACGACATCGGCAAGCTTTCCCTGTTGCCGATCCCCCATATCCGCCCCCAGCGCATAGACATTTGTGTCCAACAGATGTTCCACAAACATCGGTTCACCGATCGCTGACATTGGGAAGAACAACATCAGCACACTTGCGAAAAAAGCCTTCGAAGAATTGTTGGAACAAAGCCGTGGCATCCTTTGGTTTTACCCTGCCCCTCCTGTCCTGACGAGTTTCATATTTGTGAGATCAG